>NZ_CP121662.1:1936666-2259444 GCF_029714285.1 Rhizobium sp. CB3090 | reverse complement strand
CAGTGACGAATGGTGACGCCCATGAGGAACACCAGCGCTGCGATGATCCAGTTATAGGCGGTGCCGAAGGCCAGCGGATAATGGTTCGATAGCATGAAGAAGATGACCGGCAGCGTCAGGTAGTTGTTGTGTAGCGAGCGCTGCTTGGCGATGCGGCCATATTTCGGGTCCGGCGTTCGTCCGGCGATGAGATCGGCGACGACGATCTTCTGGTTGGGGATGATGATCATGAAAACATTGGCCGACATGATCGTCGCCGTGAAGGCGCCGAGATGCAGGAAGGCGGCGCGGCCAGTGAAGAGATGCGTATAGCCCCAGGCCATGAAGACGAGGACGGCGTAGAGCACCGCCATCAGGCTCCAGGTAGTGTTGCCGAGCGGCGACTTGCAGAGCAGGTCGTAGACGATCCAGCCACCGACAAGTGAAGCCAGTGAAATCAGGATGGCGACGGGAACGCTGACATCGAGCACGTGCCGGTCGATGAGGAAGAGATTGGCGCCGCCGTAATAGACGATGCAGAGCATCAGGAAGCCGGAAAGCCAGGTGAAATAGCTCTCATATTTGAACCAGGTCAGGTGCTCGGGCATCGTGGCCGGCGCCACCAGATATTTCTGGATGTGATAGAAGCCGCCGCCATGCACCTGCCATTCCTCGCCATAGGCGCCGGGCGGAAGATGCGGGCGCTTCACCAGCCCGAGATCGAGCGCAATGAAATAAAAGGACGAGCCGATCCAGGCAATAGCGGTTATGACGTGAAACCAGCGGGCAGCAAAAGCCAGCCATTCCCACGCGATGGCGTATTCATACATTCAGGTCCCCTTTTCTTCCTCCGACTCGACACCTTGCAAAATGTTGGGCGTCGAGGGAAGCGGAGTTTGATCGAGGGACTGCTTTTCGTGTCATCACACACTTCCGTGACCGATATGCGGCCGCTCTTGCCGAGCGCTGACTTCGACATAGATCAAAATCGGACGCTTTTTTAGCGCCGTCGGCGATAGGCGGGCAGCGGAGCCCACGGTTCGCCGCATCGTCGGAGATTTGCCCATGCGTGGTATACTGGCGTTTGCACTATTCCTTCTTGCAACTTCCGCCATGGCGCACGACGCGCCCTCCGGCTGGTCCTACGATCCTTATTGTTGTAATGGCGACAGCAAGACCGGCGATTGCGAGATGATCCCGTCGCGAACCGTAACCGTTATCCCCGGCGGCTATCGGATTACGCTCTATCCCGGCGATCATCGCTATGTGACGCACGCCCATATCTTCACGCTGCCACAGCGCAAGACGATGCGTTCGCCGGATGGAGCCTATCATCTCTGTCTGTTTCCGGACGAGAACACGCCGCGCTGCTTCTATGCGCCGGATATGTCTTATTAGGTGACGCTCACTCCAGCGGCATGCCGAACTCGCCGAGTATCCAATTCCGGAAAACACGGATTCGCGGCGTGTGACGTCTGCTTTCGGGATAGGCAAGCCAATAGTTCGAGCCATCGTTGCAGAGAATATCG
Organism: Rhizobium sp. CB3090; assembly: GCF_029714285.1. Classification (NCBI taxonomy): domain Bacteria; kingdom Pseudomonadati; phylum Pseudomonadota; class Alphaproteobacteria; order Hyphomicrobiales; family Rhizobiaceae; genus Rhizobium; species Rhizobium sp. CB3090. Next base: position 2,257,936 of record NZ_CP121662.1, on the reverse strand, counting down.
AAGGGCTGGATAAGCCGGCCGGCGGCGAGGTCGTCGGCATAGAATTCAGGGGTCAGGACGGCGACGCCCTGTCCGGCGATGGCGGCACTTGCTTCGAAGGATTGTGCCCCAAGCCGGCTTCTCGGTCGATCTTGCAGGCCGGGGTCTGGAACGCCGGCTGCTTCGAACCATTGTACCCACCACGGGTCGCCGGCATCGATGATCCGAAGTTTGAGGAGATCGGCCGGCGTATGAACGCCGCCGATACTGGCCGCCAATGCCGGGCTCAGCATTGGCGTGAAGTTCATTTTCATCAAAAGATGTGCGCGCAGCCCCGGCCAATTTCCGCGCCCGTTGCGAATGGCGATATCCGAAGGCTCACGAGAGAAATCGATGAGCGCGTCCGATGTGGCAAGCCGCACCGCGACATTCGGATGCTGCAATTGAAACGAGCCGAGGTGGCGGGCAAGCCATTGTGAAGCGAAGGTCGGCGTCGAGTGAATGAGGAGCGTGGTTTCGGCATCGCTGCTGACAGAAGCCATCGCCTCATGCAGCATGCTAAAGGCTTCGCTTACCTTCGGCGCCAATCGTTGGCCTGCGTCGGTCAACTCGATCTGGCGCGGCCGCCGCAGGAACAGCGGCTCGCCGACGTTCTCCTCCAGAAGCTTGATCTGATAGCTGACGGCTGTCTGCGTCATGCCGAGCTCTTTGCCTGCGCGCGTGAAGCTGCCGTGCCGGGCAGCGGCCTCGAAGACCCGCAGCGCATTCAGAGGGAACTGTTTCGAGAGCTTCATGGATAAGTTCTCTTCATGTGTGCAGACGATTGTTCGATTGGAAATTCAGCATTTTCCCCGGCAAACTGCAATCCACATCATCGATTGAATTGAGGTACTGTCATGGATTGCTATGCCGTCGAACAGACGAACGCCAGGCCGTCAGCCTTGGCCCGCGTGTTGGAAACAGCGGCGCAGATATTCATAAGAGGTTGGGAACCTTCGCCCCGCCTGGATCTGGATGAAATGCCCGATCGGCTCAAGCGCGATCTCGGATTTCTGGACGGGCGCGAGCCGCGTTACGAGGACGATCGCATGGCATAGGTCGCGAAGGCCGTCAGCAGCTCGGCTGCCGTCATGGCGGCGATGACTTCCGGGCGCTTGTCCTTCACTGCGGCGCCGCCGATCGGCAGCGTCAGCCGCTCGATCAAGGCCTTATCGCCGCCTTCGCGGCTCAGCCAATGGGAGAAAGTGGCGCGCTTCGTCGCCGAGCCGATCATGCCGACATAGGCGAGATCGGAGCGAGCGAGCGCTTCCTGGGCGATCAGGAAATCCAGGGCGTGATCATGGGTCAAGATGACGACGGCTGAGCCGGCTGGAATATCCCGCACCAGCGCCTCCGGCATTGGCGAAAGCACAGTCTTCGTCTCTGCCGGCAAGTTTGCCAATTCCTCTTTCCGCGTCTCGATCACCGTCACGGAAAGCGGCAGGGGTGCTAGCGCGGCGGCGAGCGCGTGCCCGACATGGCCCGCGCCGAAGAGATAGGTCTCCGGCCGATGCTCTGCCTCGCTGGCCTGTTTGGCTTCGAGCTCTTTAAGCAATTGTGCCGTCATCTTCTGGAAGCGCAGTTGCGTGCGACCGCCGCAGCATTGGCCGATCTCCGGCCCGAGCGGTATGTCCATCATATCAACGCCCTTGCCTGTCAGCAATTCGCGGGCGTTCTGGATCGCCAAAAATTCGAGCTGCCCGCCGCCGATCGTGCCCCAGATGGCATTTTCGGAAACGAGCATGAAGGCCCCAGCTTCGCGTGGCGTCGAGCCCTGCGTTCCAACGATCTCGATGAGGATGGAGGAGGGGCGTGTCGCGAGAAATGCGTGGAAGTCGCTCCTGGGTATGACACCGGAAAGCACTTCGCGGACCGCCATGTCACATCCCCTTCAGCCGCTCGACTGCCATCAGCACCCGTTCCGGCGTTGCCGGCGCGTCGAGCCGCGGGCAGATGCGGTAGTCCGCGACGCTTGCGACGGCCATGGATAGAGCTTCGAGAACCGAGATGCTGAGCATGAAGGGCGGTTCGCCGACTGCCTTGGAGCGGCCGATGGTCGCCTCGGCATTTTCAGACCATTCGGCGAGGCGGACATTGAATATCTTCGGCCGATCCGAAGCGAGCGGGATCTTGTAGGTCGAAGGCGCATGCGTGCGCAGCCGGCCCTTATTGTCCCACCAAAGTTCTTCGGTGGTCAGCCAACCCATGCCCTGCACGAAGGCGCCTTCGACCTGACCGATATCGATCGCCGGGTTCAGCGACCGGCCGACATCGTGGAGGATATCGGTACGGTCTACCAGATATTCGCCGGTCAGCGTATCGATCGACACTTCCGAGCAGGCGGCGCCATAAGAGAAATAATAGAACGGCGTGCCGCGGCCGGCCTTGCGGTCCCAATGGATTTTCGGCGTCTTGTAGAAGCCGGCGGCGGAAAGCTGCACACGGGCGAAATAGGCTTGCTTGATGAAATCCGGGAAGGGAATTTCCATGTCGCCGACCCGCACCCGGTTCGGCAGGAACTGTATCTCTTCGGCAGCGACGCCCCATTTCTCGACAGCAAAGGCAACCAGCCGGTCCTTGATTTGCCGCGCGGCGTCAAATGCCGCCATGCCGTTAAGGTCGGAGCCGGAGGAGGCTGCGGTCGCCGAGGTGTTCGGGACCTTGCCGGTGGTGGTGGCCGTGATCTTCACCCGGTCGACATCCACCTGGAAACTGTCGGCCAAAACCTGCGCCACCTTGGTATAGAGGCCCTGGCCCATTTCCGTGCCGCCATGGTTCAGATGGATGGAGCCGTCCTGATAGATGTGCACCAGCGCGCCGGCCTGGTTGAAGGCGGTCATGGTGAAGGAGATGCCGAATTTCACCGGCGTCAGCGCGATACCCTTGCGGATGAAGCGGCTGGAGCGGTTGAACTCGATGATGGCGTTGCGCCGCGCCTGGTAGTCGGAGGATTCTTCCAGCTCGTCGACGATGCGGTGGATGATGTTGTCCTCCACCTCCTGATGATAGGGCGTCAGCGTGCGGCCTGAGCCCGGCTGGCCGTAGAAATTCGCACGGCGAACTTCCAGCGGGTCCTTGCCCAGCGCATAGGCAATCTCTTCGATAAACCGCTCACCGCCAACCATGCCTTGAGGACCGCCGAAGCCGCGGAAGGCGGTGTTGGAAACCGTGTGGGTCTTCAGCGGTTTCGAGACGAGATGCACATGTGGGTAGAAATAGCTCGAATCCGCATGGAACAATGCGCGGTCGGTGACGGGGCCGGAGAGGTCTGAGGAGAAGCCGCAGCGGGCGGCGTAAGTTGCATCGACGGCATGGATGCGGCCGTCATCGTCGAAGCCGATTTCGTAGTCGACCAGGAAGTCATGGCGTTTGCCGGTGGCTGCCATGTCCTCGTCGCGGTCGGGGCGGAATTTGATGGCGCGACCGAGCTTCTTGGCGGCGATGGCGGCGAGTGCGGCGAACTGGTTGCCCTGCGTTTCCTTGCCGCCGAAGCCGCCGCCCATGCGGCGCACATTGACGGTGACGGCGTTGGACGGAATGTTGAGCACATGGCCGACGATGTGCTGGATCTCACTCGGATGCTGGGTCGACGACCAGACGGTCACTTCATCATCTTCGCCGGGTATTGCCATCGCGATGTGGCTTTCGAGATAGAAATGCTCCTGACCGCCGATGCGCATCTGCGCCTTGATGCGGTGCTTGGCGTTGGCCATCTCGGTTTCCGGCTGGCCGCGCTTCAGCGTCATCGGCTCGTAGACCAAGGGTGCGCCGTTGGCGAGGGCGCCATCGATGTCGCTCCAATGGGGCAAGTCGCGATAGTCGATCTTGGCAAGGCGTGCGGCGCGGCGGGCTGTATCACGGGTCTCTGCGATGACGGCGAAGATCGGCTGGCCGTGAAACTCGACCTTGGTGTCTGCGAGCAGCGGCTCGTCATGCATGCCGTTGAAGCTGGTGTCGTTGACGCCGGGAATGTCCTTAGCTGTGAACACCCAGACCACACCGGGGTAGGCTCTCACGGCGGAGAGGTCGATGCCGACGATGTCCGCATGGGCACGGTCGGAAAGGCCAAGTGCGCCATGCAGCAGGCCAGCAGGTTCCGGCAGGTCGTCGATATAGTCAGCGGCGCCCGTCACGTGCTTGTGTGCCGAATCATGCTTCAGCGCACCATGCATCGAACCGTTGATGACCTTGCGTTCTTCGAAGGTGGATTTATCCATGGTTCAAGCCTCCACCGTTGCGAAACGCTTCAGTTCCTGCGGCGCACCGGCGGTTTCGAGATAAAAGCGAATGAGCAGGTTCTTGGCGGTCAACTGCCGGTATTCGGCGGTGGCGCGCCAGTCGGTGAGCGGCGTGTAATCGGCATCGAAGGCCGAGCGGGCGGCGGTGACCGTCGCCTCCGTCCAGGGTTTGCCGATCAGTTCGGCTTCGACCGTGCGGGCGCGCTTCGGCGTGCCGGCCATGCCGCCGAAGGCGATGCGGATGTCGGCGACGTTGCCGTCCGCATCCAGCGCCAGGTGGAAAGCGCCGCAGAGCGCCGAAATGTCCTCGTCCCGGCGCTTGGAGATCTTGTAGACCGCGAAATGAGTGCCTTCGGTGGGGTAAGGCACGAAAATGCTTTCGACGAATTCGCCGGGATTGCGATCCTGCTTGCCGTAATCGATGAAGAAGTCTTCCAGCGGCAACGTGCGGGTACCGGCAACCGAACGCAGTTTCACGGTCGCGCCGAGCGCGATCAGCGGCGGCGGCGTGTCGCCGATGGGCGATCCGTTGGCGATATTGCCGCCGATCGTCCCCATATTGCGCACCTGCTCGCCGCCGATGCGGTTGATCAGGCTGGCGATTGCCGGAATCTTCTCGGCCATGGCTGCAAACGCCTGGCTGTAAGTAACGCCCGCGCCAATGGTGAGGCCCGTATCTTCGAAGGTGATCTTCTGCAAGTCGGTCAGATGATTGATGAAGACGACCGGGTCGAGCTTGCGCATCTGTTTGGTGACCCAGAGACCGACGTCGGTGGAACCGGCAACGACGGTTGCCTTCGGTTCGTCGGCCAACACTTGCGCAAGGGCCGCGACCGAGCCCGGCACGATCAGGCGATCTTCGCCGGAAGCAATGGTGATGGTATCACCGCCCTGCATGGCCCAGAGCCGGGCGATGATGTCCGCCCTGGTCTTTTCAAGAGGATCGAACAGAGCACTCGGACGCGTCTGACTTACCTGTTCGGCTGCCTTGACGATCGGCTCGTAACCCGTGCAGCGACAGAGATTGCCTTGCAGGGCCTTTTCGATCTGTGCCCGGCTCGGCTTTTCGGTCGAAAGCCACAGGCCGTAAAGCGACATCACGAAACCCGGCGTGCAGAAACCGCATTGCGAGCCATGACAATCGACCATGGCCTGCTGGACCGGGTGCAGCGTGCCGTCCTTGGCGGCCAGATGTTCGACGGTGACGACATGGGTGGCATGCAGCGATCCGACAAAACGGATACAGGCATTGACCGACTCATAGTGCAATCCGCCATCGATCAGCCGGCCGACCAATACGGTGCAGGCGCCGCAGTCGCCTTCTGCGCATCCTTCCTTCGTGCCGGTCAGATGCCGGTTGAGACGCAGAAAATCGAGGAGCGTCTCGGTCGGGCGTAGGCTGGAAAGTGAAATATCCTCGCCGTTGAGGATAAAGCGGATGCTGTCGTTCATGTCGTTCCCAATAATTTGGTCTTTTCAGGCCGGGCAGAGGGCATTACCTGTCCGTGCCTTGGAACGAGATAATGTCTCTTCGAACCATCATCCCGTTCTCTCTGTTCGGTTGAACATGATCTTATGTAAGAACCGCTTCGCGTTTTTTTGAGATCATGCTCGGCCGTTTATGGTTATGCCGCAGTCCAGCCACCGTCAATCGAGACATGCGTGCCGGTGACCTGACGCGCATCGTCGCTGGCAAGATAGATCGACAATGCCGCAATCTCTTCGGCCTTGACGAATTCATGCGTCGGCTGCGCCTTGAGAATGACCTCGTTCTTGACCTGCTCTTCGGTCATGCCACGCGCCTTGGCCGTATCCGGTATCTGCTTTTCGACGAGCGGGGTCAGGACATAGCCGGGGCAGATGGCGTTGACGGTGACGCCGAACTCGGCAAGCTCCAGTGCCGCAGTCTTGGTCAAACCCAGAATACCATGTTTTGCCGCGACATAGGCGGATTTAAAGGGCGAGGCGACGAGGGCGTGGGCCGAGGCGATGTTGATGATGCGGCCGTATTTCTTCGCCTTCATCAGCGGAATGGCGGCGCGCATCGTATGGAACGAGCTCGACAGGTTGATGGCGATGATCTGGTCCCACTTCTCGATCGGAAAGTCCTCGATCTTCTCGACATGCTGGATGCCGGCATTGTTGACGAGGACATCGACGCCGCCGAAGGTCGAATTGGCGGTGGCGATCAGGTCGGCGATATCTGAGGGCTTGGTCATGTCGGCCGGATGGTAGACCACCTTGCCGCCGCCTGAGGTTTCGAGCGTGTTTCTGATGGCATCGATCTCTTCAGGCTTGCCGAAGCCGTTGAGGATGATGTTTTCACCCTTCGCGGCGAAGGCGGTCGCGATGGCGAGGCCGATACCGCTTGTAGAGCCGGTGACAACGACTGTTCTTGCCATGATTTTCTCCTTGGACGGCGCGGCTGCTGTTGCAGCGCAATAGCTGCTCTGAGGTTAGTCTCAAACCGGCGGATATGGCAATCGCATCGCGGCGAGACTCTTTTGCGACAGTTCACTTCATATATTCGCAAGCTGGAATAAAGAATTTTCGTCAAAAAATTTCGTTTTGCTTTCTTTTCACATTCGTTTTGCTGCCGTATTTGTTGTTTTAGGGACCGGAACAATCGGGAGGAGTGCATGAGCGGTTATGTCTTGGCGATCGACCAGGGAACGACGTCGACGCGGGCTATCGTTTTTGACGGCGACATGAAGATTGTCGGCGTCAACCAGAAGGAGTTCACGCAGCACTATCCGAAACCTGGTTGGGTCGAGCATGATCCCGAAGAAATCTGGGCTTCCGTCGTTGCGACCGTCAAAAAAGCGATCGAAGCCGCGGGCATCACTGCAAAGGATATCGCCGCTCTCGGCATCACCAATCAGCGCGAGACGGTCGTGGTGTGGGACCGAGCGACCGGCAAGCCGATCCACAATGCCATCGTTTGGCAAGATCGCCGCACCGCCAGCTATTGCGAGAAGCTGAAGCGACAGGATCTGGAAAAGCTGTTCACCCGCCATACCGGTCTGCTGCTCGATCCCTATTTTTCCGGCACCAAGCTTTCGTGGATGCTGGCCAATGTGAAAGGCGCCCGCGCGCGCGCCGCCAAGGGCGAGCTCTGCTTCGGCACCATCGACACTTTCCTCATCTGGCGGCTGACCGGCGGCAAGAGTTTCGTCACCGATGCGACCAACGCCTCGCGGACGCTGATGTACAATATCGGCAACAATGCGTGGGACGAGGATCTGCTCGATATCCTGCGCGTTCCCGCCGCGATGCTGCCGGAGGTGAAGGACTGCGCGGCCAATTTCGGCGTCACCGATCCATCGATCTTCGGGGCGACAATCCCCATCCTCGGCGTTGCGGGCGACCAGCAAGCGGCGACCATCGGCCAGGCTTGTTTCGAGCGCGGCATGATGAAATCGACCTATGGCACCGGCTGCTTCGCGCTGCTCAACACCGGTACGGATATGGTGCGCTCGAAAAATCGCCTGCTGACCACCATCGCCTATCGGCTGAATGGCGAGACGACCTACGCGCTGGAAGGCTCGATCTTCATCGCCGGCGCGGCCGTGCAATGGCTGCGCGACGGGCTGAAGGCAATCAAGCGCGCCGCCGATTCCGACGGATTGGCGGAAAAAGCCGATCCGATGCAGGAGGTTTATCTCGTGCCGGCCTTCACCGGTCTCGGCGCGCCGCATTGGGATCCGGATGCGCGCGGTGCGATCTTCGGGCTGACGCGCAATACCGGCCCGGAAGAAATCGTTCGCGCTGCGCTGGAGGCGGTCTGCTATCAGTCGCGCGACCTGCTGGATGCTATGCACAAGGATTGGAAGAATGGCAGCGGCACGGATACAGTGCTGCGCGTCGACGGCGGCATGGTCGCCTCCGACTGGACGATGCAGCGGCTCGCCGACCTTCTCGATGCGCCCGTCGACCGTCCCACCATCCTGGAAACCACCGCACTCGGCGCCGCCTGGCTTGCCGGCAGCCGCGCCGGTGTCTGGCCGGACCGCAAGAGCTTTGCCAAGGCCTGGGCCCGCGACCGGCGTTTCGAGCCCGATATGGACGAGAAGACGCGAAGCGTGAAGCTCAAAGGATGGAAGAAGGCGGTGGCGCGTACGTTGAGTGCTGGGTGAAGGCGGCAGAAGCCAGTCGATAGATCACCTAAGGTTTGATTATGTAAGATATTTTTATTTTCCTAATGTAGATCGAAGCGGCGATAGTGCGCCCTTCGAATGGGGACTGGATTCGACTGTTTTCCGATGAAAGCCTTTCGCGGACATCAAGGCGGGGCATGGCTGCTAATTTTACGGAATTGAAGAGACACCTTTATCGGAGCGTCAAATACTGGCTTTGCCGACCGAAGCCACCGACGCTTGCCGAGCCTTTTTCCGGACCCGTTCTCGTGGTCGGATCGGCGCCGGTGTCGCACAAGCCCGCGGATTTCGACGAGACCTTCAAGGTCATCACCATCAATGGCTCTCAGGTCGTCACCAAGGCATGGGGCGTTGAAGTGCCGGATGTCTCGTTCGTCCAGTTCAACCAGATCGAGGGGACGAATACGAACGCCGTCGAAGTGCGCCGCGTCCTCAATGGCGAGCGCACGAAGAAGCTTTACATTCTGCTCTGGCGAAAGAGCCGCGAGCGACTCGAAGATGGTCTGAAGGCCTTCGACTACCAATACGACGATCTTGAAATCGTCGACCGCTATAAGCGCATGGCGCTTCTCGACCGGATCGGCGGCGTAAAATGCAGCGAACTGGGTGCGGACGACAAATGTTCGAACGGCGTCAATGCGGTACTTTTTGCGCTCTATAACGGCGCAACGGCGGTGATCATCACCGGCATCAATCCGGCTTCCGGTGGACACATCTACAATCAGGCAAATCTGGCGCGGCTGCATATTCAAAGGGACAAGGAAATCCTGCTGCGGTTGATGGAGCGGGGTTATCCGGTCTTTACGGCCGATCCAGCCGTATCGGAATCCATCGGCTTGCCTTTGTGGCAAGGTAAGGCGTCGGCCCGGCGGGAGGCGCAAGCCCCCGTGAATGCTGCGCGGGCGGCTGCGAAAGGGGCTGCTCACTTGACTCCATCGCTGCGTTGATCGAGCCATCATTCGTCTTTCCGGCGAATGAGGTCCGTGCAGGCTAACGCCCATTAGCGTTCCATGCCAAAATCCCCGCATGGAATCATCTGATCGTGCCGAAACCGATCGCATCCTGACGCCGCCGCTGCTCCGGCCGGGCGATAAAATCCGCTTCGTTTCGCCCGCAAGCCCGCCCGACAGGGGCCTCATTCTGAAGCAGGTCGAGATACTGAGGGGTTGGGGGCTCGACGTCGATTTCGGCGAACATGCGTTTTGCAAGCACGGCTATCTTGCCGGAACGGATGAGGAGCGGCTGGCGGATTTCAACGCGGCGCTCCGTGATCCTGAGGTTCGGGCGATTTTCGCCACGCGCGGCGGCAAAGGGTCTTACCGTATCGCCGATCGGCTGGATTTCGAGGCTGTCCGGCGTGACCCGAAGTTTCTCGTCGGTTTCAGCGATATCACCATACTGCATCTCAGTCTGTGGACGCACTGCCGCCAAGTTGGTGTCCACGGCGCTCTTTTCGTCAATGACGGCGAACAGGATGTCAGCATCGAAACGTGCGATTCCCTTCGCCGGGTGCTGATGACGTCAGAGGCATCGTGATACGCTCGCGCCTGGAGGAGCCGACATCGGCTCTGACGACCGAGGGCTCAGTCACCGGCCGCTTGATCGGCGGCAATCTCGATATGGTCGCAACGGCCGCCGGCTGGGCCTTGCCGGATCTGCGCGGTGCGATCCTGTTGCTCGAAGCGGTCAACATGTATCGCGGGCAAGTCGACCGACAATTGACGATGTTGCGCAAGGCAGGGCATTTGAACGGTCTGGCAGGCGTTGCGGTTGGACAGTTCACCCGCTTCGAATTCGATCGCCGCTTCTCTGTCATCGATATTCTGCGCGAGCATCTCGATACGCTCGGCGTGCCGGTCCTCGGCGGCTTGCCGCTCGGGCATGGGCGCAGTCCGCTGAACGTCCCGATCGGCGCGGTCGCTGTGCTCAATGCGAAAGCGGGGACGCTGACAGTGCCGCGCGGCGATAGATAGCTTTCTGCCGCGATAATTTTTTGACGCGGCTTGTCGGCGCGGGCGATACTCCCTCGTCTTACATAAGAAGGAGGTCCTCATGCTCTATGCGATCCTATGCTACAACGACGAAGACGCCGTGTTTTCCTGGTCCAAGGAGGAGGAAGACGCGACGATGAACCGGTTGCGGGCGGTGCAGGCGCCGCTTGGCGAAGCCGGCAAGCTCGGCCCGGTCGCGCGGCTGATGCCGACCACGGCGGCAACGACGCTGCGCAAGGGCAAGAACGAACCCCTCATCATCGACGGACCCTTTGCGGAAACGAAGGAGCAATTGCTCGGCTTTTACGTCATCGATTTTGAGACGCTAGACGAAGCAATTGAATTTTCAAAGAAATTGGCTGTCGCCAATCCTGGCGCCGGCTCCTATGAAATTCGCCCGCTTTATGTCTTTAGACCGGGGACGATCGCGACATGACGGACCTCGCCTGGATCGATATCGCATTCACCAATGCCCGGCCGCAGGTGCTCGGCGCGCTACTGCGGTATTTCCGCAATCTCGACATTGCCGAGGAGGCATTTCAGGAAGCTTGCCTTAGAGCACTGAAGACATGGCCGGATAAGGGGCCGCCGCGCGATCCCGTTGCCTGGCTGATTTTCGTCGGCCGCAACAGCGGTATCGACGCGGTGCGCAAGCAGTCAAAGACGCAGGGTTTGCCGGACGAAGAGGTGATCTCCGATACCGGCGATGCCGAAAGCGATCTTGCCGAGCGGCTCGACGGCTCCAACTATCGTGACGATATTCTGCGGCTGCTGTTCATCTGCTGTCATCCGGACCTGCCGGCGACGCAACAGATCGCGCTGGCGCTGCGCGTTGTCTCCGGCCTTTCGGTGACCCAGATCGCCCGTGCCTTCCTCGTCAGCGAAAGTGCTATGGAGCAGCGCATCACCCGCGCCAAGGCGCGCGTTGCCGCGGCCGGCGTACCTTTCGAGACGCCGGGTGCGGTCGAGCGGGCCGAGCGCGTGGCGCTTGTCAGCGCCATGATCTATCTCATCTACAACGAGGGCTATTCCGCCGGCGGACCGGGCCGCGAAGCGTCCGCATTTGCCGATGAGGCTATCCGGTTGGGGCGGCTGTTGCTACGCATCTTTCCGGCGGAGCCTGAGATCATGGGCCTGCTGGCGCTGATGCTGCTGCAGCAATCGCGGAATACCGCCCGTTTCGATTCCGACGGCCAGATCATCCTGCTTGAGGATCAGGACCGGTCCCGCTGGAACCGCCAATTGATCGACGAGGCGCTTGCTCTGCTCGACAAGGCAATCCGCCACCGCCGTCCCGGATCCTATCAGCTTCAGGCGGCCATCGCCGCGCTGCATTCGCGCGCCAAGCGAGCCGAAGATACCGACTGGGCGGAGATCGATCTGCTTTACCAAACACTGGAGCGGCAGCATCCGTCGCCAGTCGTCACGCTGAACCGCGCCGTCGCAGTCGCCAAGCTTAAGGGTCCGGAGGAGGCGCTGACCTTGGTCGAGGCGCTGACGGATAGGCTCGATGCCTATTTTTATTTTCATGGGCTTCGCGGCGGTCTGCTCGCGCAATTGGGTCGGCCGCAGGAGGCGCACGTTGCCTTCGACCGTGCAATCGCGCTTGCCCATTCGCCCGCCGAAGCCGCCCATATCCGTCATCAGCTCGACCGTCTCGGCGCGTCGGCTCCGGCAATCGCAAAATAATCGAAAAATCCGTTCTTCCATGTCGGGAAGAGGCTGCCGTCAGCGTCCTTGAGACACAGGATCTGAATTGTTGATTCAATTCCGGGGGATACGGCAATGTTCTATGCAACAGAATCACCATCCAGTTCGCGCGTGCAACGTGTGGCCGGCACGATCCTCAGCGGCCTGATTATCGCCTTTCTTGTTTTCGACGGCGTGATCAAGCTCATTCCGTTGCCTGTGGTCACGGAGACCATGGAAGCGCTCGGCTATTCCGCCGATCCGGCTTTGGCGCGGCTGCTCGGCGCCATCACGCTTCTTTGCGCCGTTCTATATGCAATTCCGCAGACATCGGTTCTCGGGGCGATCCTTTTTACAGGGCTGCTCGGAGGAGCGATGGCAACGCATCTCAGGGCCGGCAGCCCGGTATTCTCGCATCTGCTGTTCGGTCTCTATCTCGGCGTAATTGCCTGGGGCGGGCTTTATCTTCGCTATGAAGCGGTTCGGAAATTGATTCCGTTTATGCGCTGAAGCTGTTGATTTTGGATTCGATTTGCTATGCCTCGCTGCCTCATTTGTTCGTAGAGCGAGCCATGCCGCAAGTCACCATCGCATCGGTCAGGCAATCCGACGCCGGCGAACTGATCGCGGCGAATGTTGCGAGCCGCGCTTACCATACGCCATGGGCTTACCCCTTTCTGGATTTTCACCCAAATATCTGAGGATCGGCGGCATCTGGTGCGATCATGAACGCTGGGCGTTGCTGTCGGACGACCCGCGCCTTTGATGTTCGACATCAAAGGCTTCCGAGGTCGATTCCGAAGCGGCGGGCAAGCTGTTGAATTCGGATTCGAATTGCTTATTTTTGTTTATGTAGTAACTTCTCTACAAACGGAGTTCGCACAATGACAATCATGAGCAGTCGAGAGTTCAATCAAGATACGAGCGGCGCTAAACGTGCGGCTTCGGAAGGCCCGGTTTTTATTACGGATCGCGGCAAGCCTTCGCATGTGCTGCTCAGCATGGATGAGTATCTGAAATTGGCGAAGAAGGGCAACATCATCGATGCATTGGCGATGCCTGGTGGCGAGGACATTGATTTCGAGCCACCACGAATGACAAACTTCAGCCCGAAGCCGGTTGATCTTTCCTGATGTACCTGCTCGACACCAACATTGTTTCCGATGTTCGCCGAGCTCGTTCGGGAAAGGCAGACCAAGCGGTATTGGATTGGATAGCGTCTGTTCCGGAGCAGCTCCTTTTTATATCGGCCGTTACACTCTTCGAAATTGAGCTTGGCATCTTGCAGGTGGAGCGCCGTGATAAAGTTCAGGGAGCTGCGCTGCGAAGCTGGATGGAGCAAGGTGTGAAAGCTGCGTTTCAGCACCGCGTAGTTGCGATCAACGATCAGATTGCGCTGCGTTGCGCTTACTACAGCGTGCCCGATCCGCGGGAATTGCGGGATGCCTTCATTGGTGCGACCGCATGGGAACGAGGCTTCATTCTCGTGACCCGCAATACGCGTCATTTTCAGGGAATGGACATAGAGCTGCTAAATCCTTGGAGCACCTAGTATCAACATTCTCGAACAAACCGTTCGACAATTCATATTTGCGGTAGCAGCTTCGTCTTCCTATTTCGTCCATCAACAACGGATGGATTTTTATCATGGAACTTGGCCTCTATACCTTCGCTGACGTTAATCCCGATCCCGCTCTCAACAAGGGTGCGGAGGCGGCGCGTCGCCTGAAGAATTTGATCGAGGAGATCGAGTTGGCCGATCAGGTCGGTCTTGATGTCTTCGGGCTCGGAGAGCATCACCGGCCGGAGTATGCAGCATCGGCTCCGGCCGTCGCGCTTGCGGCGGCTGCGGCAAAGACGAAGAACATTCGGCTCAGCAGCGCTGTCACAGTACTGAGCTCGGACGATCCGGTGCGCGTATTCCAGCAGTTCGCGACGCTCGACCTTATTTCCAACGGCCGCGCCGAGATCATGGCGGGCCGAGGCTCGTTCATCGAATCCTTTCCGCTCTTTGGTTACAATCTCGAAGATTACGACCAGCTCTTCGAGGAAAAGCTCGATCTGCTGTTGGCGATCCGTGAGAGCGAGCAGGTGAGTTGGGCGGGCGATCTCCGCGCACCGATTCAAGGGCGAGGAGTCTATCCCCGACCGTTGCAGGATCCGTTGCCGATCTGGATCGCAGTCGGTGGTACGCCGCAGTCGGTCGCGCGCGCCGGGGCTCTTGGCCTGCCGATGGCGCTTGCCATCATCGGCGGCGAGCCGCGCCGGTTTGCGCCGCTCATCGATCTCTATCGCGAGGCTGCTCGCCGCGCAGGGCAGGATGCCGCCAGGCTGAAGACCAGCATCAATGTTCATGGTTTCGTTGCCGATACGACCGAGGCCGCCGCCGATCAGTTCTACGGACCGCAGGCCGAGGTGATGAACCGCATCGGGCGCGAGCGTGGCTGGGGGCCGACAAGCCGGGCGCATTTCGATCAATCGCGCGGGTCGCATGGTGCTCTCTTCGTCGGCGCTCCCGAAGTGGTGGCGGAGAAAATCGTCGCTCATCACAAGCTGTTCAGGAACGACCGCTTCCTGCTGCAGATGGCGATCGGCACGATGCCGCATGAGCAGATCATGCACGGCATCGAGCTTTACGGCACGAAAGTCGCGCCGCTTGTCAGAAAGGCATTGACTGGAGAAAGCGAAGGGGCGAAAGCGACGGCTTGAGTGCCCGCCTCAACAGACGCACGCCAGCCGGAAGCTTTGAATGATCATCTCGAACGACGACGAACTGACCAAGCTGAAAGAGATCGGCCGCATCTGCGCCAACGCCATACAGGCGATGGCGGCGGCGCTGGAGCCGGGGATCACCACGCTGGAACTCGACAATATTGGCCGCAAGGTGCTGGAGGATGCCGGCGCGCGCTCGGCGCCGGAACTCGTTTATAAATTTCCCGGCGCCACCTGCATCAGCGTCAATGAGGAGGTTGCGCACGGCATTCCCGGTCCGCGGGTGATCCAGGCCGGCGATCTCGTCAATCTCGACGTTTCGGCTGAGAAGGATGGCTTCTTCTCCGACACCGGCTCGTCCTTTGCCGTGCCGCCGGTCAAGCCGAAGATCGAACGTCTTTGCCGCGACGGCAAGCGGGCGCTCTGGGTCGGGCTGAACCAGGTGCGCAGTGGCGCGCCATTCTCGAAGATCGGCCACGCCGTCGGCGCTTTTGCCCAGAAGAACCGTTACACGCTGATCGCCAATCTGGCGAGCCATGGCATCGGCCGTTCGCTGCATGAAGAGCCGGCGGAGGTGTCTACCTGGGCCGACCCGGACGAGACCCGCATCATGCAGGACGGCCTCGTTTTCACCGTCGAGCCGTTCCTGTCACTCGGCGGAAGCTGGGCGGAGGGCGGCGATGATGCCTGGACGCTCTATGCCGATCCCCGCGCGCCTACGGTTCAGTTCGAGCATACCGTCGTCGCCACCCGCAATGGGCCGATGATCCTGACCTTGGCGGACAACTGAGCGACTCAGAGCGGTTCAGCTTTTCGCGGAACCACTCTGTCTTTTTGTTCATTCACAATTCCGAACGAAAAACCGCTACGCACTTTTTCTGGAATTGCTTCAGTCTTCCGCCTTCGTCTCACCGCGGATGATATCGGCGGCGGCGCGTTCGAGAATTGCGGCGATGCGCGCGCCCTCAGCCTTGCTCCACGGATATTTTGAGCGCAGCGCCGAGCGCAGAAGCTGGCGTGCGAGGTGAACATCGCCGGCATCGCGGCCGAACGGGCCCTCGCGGCCTTCATCGTCGCCGGCATCCTCGCCGCCAAAGACGCGCCTGACATGCGCCATCTTCTCGCCGATGGCGCTAAGCTTGGCCAACGTCGCCTCGACCAGCGCCTGGTTTTCCTGGACACGCTTCTGACCGCTTTCGGTGATGCGGTAGAGTTTCTTCGTGCCGCTCGCTTCGACTTCGGCCAGACCCGTCTCTTCCAGGTAGGTGAGGGCGGGGTAGATGACGCCGGGGCTCGGCACATAGAAGCCGCCGGAGCGCTCTTCCAGGGTCTTGATCAGTTCGTAGCCATGTCGCGGCTGCTCGGAAAGCAGGGCGAGAATGATGAGCTGCAGATCGGCGGCATCGAATTTCCGGCCGGTCCGAAACCCGCCGCCGAACATGCCGCCCTTGAAGCCTCTCATGAAGTCTCTCCTGTGCCTGCCGTGTGAATCACGGCTTTCGCCATGTCGTAGGATATATGCCTCGATGGTGTCAAAGCTATCGCCGCACATGCGATCTCTAAAGCCTCTCATAACGTGTCTCCTTTGATGATGAGGGTTTATATCGTTCGTCATGTCGTAAGATATATATCGTAAGATAGAAATCCGCAAGGGGGAATGGGATTTTTGCTGTGAGGGGTTGCCGGATCTCCGAAAGGCGACAGGTTGGCCTTCCTAAAACGGGAAACTGCGGCTGAACAATCGCATCACGATCATGGGATAAGCGATTACATCTATGTAAGAATAAGCCAAGGCCGGTTGCCGCCTCTACCGAACTGCCTTAGGTTCGCCGCGAATAAACGTCATTGCGGTCGCTGACCCAATCAAGAAAGCTTGCCTCCCGTGTTTCACTCCTTCTTCCCTCAGCCAAAGCTGTTCTTCACCTCGATGGTGGTCTGGACGATTTTCTGCATAGCAGTCTGGTATGCGTCTTTCTCCGATTTGGGGACGCATCTCGGTTTCGTCATGCCGCCGGAAGGGCAGGAACCATACGATCTCAGCTATTTCGTGCTGTGGGGAAATCTCTGGTTCTACGGGTTTTTCTTTTTATGCACCGCGATCTTCTGTGGGGCATGGCACATCAAAGCCTGGAATCATCCTTGGAAACTCTGGTCGATCTGGGGCTCGGCACTGATCATTCTGGTCACCTATTTTGGTGTCCAAGTATCTGTCGTCGTCAACAATTTCCGCCGTCCTTTCGGTGACCTCTTGCAGGCTGCGCTTACAAAACAGCCTGGGGTGACGGTGGAGAGCTTCTACACGTTGATGATAATCTTCGCGCAGATCGCTTTCCTTAGCATGTTCGTCTCCATCCTGACGGACTTCTACACCAGCCATTATATCTTCCGCTGGCGCACGGCGATGAACAGCTTCTACATGTCGAAATGGGAAAAGCTGCGTCACATCGAAGGCGCTTCGCAGCGTGTGCAGGAAGATACGATGCGCTTTTCGAGCACGCTGGAAGGATTGGGTATCAGCCTGATCAACTCGGTGATGACGCTGATCGTCTTTCTGCCGATCTTGCTCGCGCTTTCGAGCTATGTCACCGAACTGCCGATCATCGGCAAGATTTCCCATTCGCTCTTCTGGCTGGCACTCTTCTGGTCGGCTTTCGGTACGGTGCTGCTGGCGGTTGCCGGCATCAAGCTGCCCGGCCTGAATTTCAAGAACCAGCGCGTGGAAGCGGCTTACCGCAAGGAGCTCGTTTACGGCGAAGATAATGGCGAGCGTGCCCAGCCGGCGACCGTCAGAGAGCTCTTCGCGAATGTGAGGCGGAACTACTACCGCATTTACTTCCACTACGTCTATTTCAACATCGCCCGCTATTTCTATCTGCAGGCCGACTCGATGTTCGTATTGTTCATGCTGGTTCCGACGTTTGTCGCCGGCGCGATCACCTACGGCATATATCAACAGATCGCGACCGCCTTCGGTCAGGTCAGCAATTCATTCCAGTATCTCGTCAACTCCTGGACGACGATCATCGAGCTTCTGTCGATCCACAAGCGCCTTAAGACTTTCGAAGCGGCGATCGATGATGAGCCGCTGCCGAAGATCGACCAGCATTACCTGGAGCGAGATCCTTCCGTCGTCCATGTCGACGGCTGATGAAACTAGGCAAGGCCCCGAAACGGGGCCTTTTTCGATGACAACAATGCGGGGAAGTGGGCTTAGGCTGAAGGCTAACCGCCGGCCTTCACTTCGGCTCATGGCGTTCGTCGCTGCAATCGACCCACCGGGTCGATTGCTCGGGCTTCGCCCGACCGCTCCTCACCCCTGTTGCAGCTTGCCGCGAGCAGCGATCAATGGGATCGCCTCGGAATAGCTGACGCAGGCAACGCCGTCCTTATGGCAGACGTCGCTGACGAAGCGGTCGAGGGCACGCCAATAGGCGCCGTCGTTCATTTCGACGAAATGAAAGCCGAGCTGCAGCGGGATGCGGTCGCCGTTATATTGTTTGGCGAAAGCTGCTTTGAATGCATCGAAGGTGCGGTCTTCGAAGGACTTGGAATCCGCCTTGTCTTCGACGCCCTTGGAATGGTGGACATAGAGATTATAGTCCATGCCGATCACCGGATGGTGGTCCGGTCCCTCGGGGATGAGCGGCAGGCCGAAGCGGTAGAGGCCGTCGACCACCTGCGGCAACGCGGGGCCCTTGGTCACCAGGCTGGCGTCATATTGGAAGCCCATGGCCTTTTCGGCCGGCACCAGGCCGTCGCTGGTGGAAAGATAGGGCGCGCGGAAGCCTTTGACGTCTTTCGTTGCGAATTCCTGCCAGCCGGCAGGCTCCTTGTCCGCTTCGCCGACGTTCTTCCAGGCGTCGCGCAGCGCCTTGCGCGCGCTCATGAATTCCTGTTGCCAGTCCGCTGATGTCCACGCCTTGCCGTCGAAATGGCCGCAGGCGTGGCTGGAGATATCGTGGCCTTCCAGATGGGCACCCCAGATATTGGCGATGCGCGTGCGCACGTCGTCGTCGCTCTTGGCGAAGCCGACATTCGACTTGCCGACTTTCTGTCCGGGCGCCTGATAGGCCTTGGCCTGATCGTGGTTCATCAGGAAGGTGCAGGAAAGGAAGTAGGTGAAATGCGCGCCGTTGCGCGAGGCGATCTCGCGGCTCTTCGTCCACAGCGCATTGTCATGTGCGCCGTCGAAAGAGATCATCACCAATTGCTTCGGCTTATCCTGAGCCTCGGCGATCGCCGGCAGGGCAAGGGAAAGGGCGAGGGAGGCGAAAGAGACAAAACGAAACATGGGCACCGTGAAAATTATGGGGGTGGGCATGATCTCCCGTAACCTGTTTCAGGCTTTTCGCTTCGCGTACCTGCGGTTAGTGGGGCATACCCGGCTTTTCTGTCTCCCTGCCGGTCAAATGCGGCAAAGCTGCGGTCCCGCTGGCAATTTTTCGTCATAGTCGATACTGATGTCTTCATAAGACACGAACGGGATTTCACTCATGTCACTGCTTATCCTTGGCATCATCCTTTTCCTCGGCATTCATCTGATCCGCGTCGTGATACCCGGTTTCCGCCGCTCGATGATCGCGAGTCTTGGCGAGGCCGGCTGGAAGATCGGCTATTCGATCGCCAGCATCGTCACGCTGATTCTATTGATCTACGGCTTCGGGCAAGCGCGCGATTCGACCCCGATCTGGTCTCCGCCGTTCTGGATGAGCCATATCACCATTCTGTTGATGCTTTTTGCTCTGATCTGTCTCGTCGCCTCGCTGCTGCCGGCAGGGCATATCGCGGTCAGGACGAAGCATCCGATGGTGCTGTCGGTGAAGATCTGGGCCTTTGCGCATCTGCTTTCCAACGGCGACGGCGCCGCCATGCTGTTGTTTGCCGCGTTCCTCGCCTGGGGCGTTATCATGCGGATATCGCTGAAGCGGCGTGAACGCGCAGGCGAGATTTCTCTGCGGCCCTTCGTTTCGGCGAAATACGATCTTTATGCCGTCGTCATCGGTATCGTGGTCTGGGGATTGATCATTTGGAAGCTGCACGAGTGGATTATCGGGGTTTCACCGCTCGTTATGTGACGATTTCTGCCATTCCCCCTTACAACAGCCGCAAAATGGAGTAGAAGGCCCCACTACCCATAAGCTCTTTGCGAATATTTTAGGCCTGGGCCGGAGACGAGAATGGCATTCAACGACGATAGCTTCATCCGCGAGGTGAACGAGGAACTGCGTTCGGACCAATTGCGGTTCGTATGGCGCCGTTTTGGCCGGCTTATCATCGGCGCTGCCGTGCTCATCGTTCTCGGCACTGCCGCCTTTAGCGGCTACCGCTACTGGTCCGGTCGTCAGGCCGGTAGCAGCGGCGATCAGTTCATCGCCGCGCTGACGCTGGCTGATCAGAACAAGACGGACGATGCGCTGGCCGCGCTGACTACTATCGAGAAGAGCGGCAGCGGTTCCTATCCGCTGCTGGCACGCATGCGTGCCGCCTCGCTGCAGGCGCAGAAGGGCGATACGGCCGGCGCGATTGCGGCGTTCTCGGCCATTGGCAAGGAATCCGGCGTTCCGGCCGTTATCCAGGACGCGGCTCGCCTGCGTGCAGCCTATCTGCTTGTCGATACGGGCGCGTACGATCAGGTTGCCGCCGAGGCGCAGGAACTGGCCGTGCCGGCCAATGCTTTCCGGCATTCCGCGCGTGAGGTACTGGGTCTTGCTGCCTACAAGGCCGACGATTTCGCCAAGGCACGTCAATGGTTCCAGGCGATCGTCGACGATCCCCAGAGCCCGCGCAATGTCGGCAACCGCGCCCAGATGCTGCTCGACCTCATTACTGCATCCGGCAAGGCACCGGTCGCAAAAGGCTGAAGGGTAAATCACTAAATGAGTTTCACGGTTGCGATCGTCGGTCGCCCGAATGTCGGCAAGTCCACTCTTTTCAACCGGCTGGTTGGCAAGAAGCTGGCGCTTGTCGACGATACGCCGGGCGTGACGCGCGACCGCCGTCCTGGCGATGCGCGCCTCGTTGATCTTCGTTTTCGTATTGTCGACACCGCTGGTCTCGAAGAAGCCAGCGAGGAGACGTTGGAAGGCCGCATGCGCGCCCAGACGGAAGCGGCGATCGACGAAGCCGATCTGACGCTGTTCGTCGTCGACGCCAAAATGGGCCTGACGCATGTCGACAAGACGTTGGCCGAAATGCTGCGCAAGCGCGGACGTCCGGTGGTTCTCGTCGCCAACAAGTCGGAAGCCCGGGGCTCGGATAGCGGCTTCTACGATGCTTTCACGCTTGGCCTTGGCGAGCCATGCCCGATCTCTGCCGAACATGGCCAGGGCATGATGGATCTGCGCGATGCCATCATCGAGGCGCTCGGCCATGAGCGTGCTTTTCCGCCAAAGGATGATGAGGCGGAGACGAATGTCAGCATTCCACGCCCTGCGATCGGTGAGGACGGGGAAGAGATCGACGAGGAGCCGGCCTATGACGAGACGCGGCCGCTGCGTGTCGCCATCGTTGGCCGCCCGAATGCCGGCAAATCGACGCTGATCAATCGCTTCCTTGGCGAAGATCGGCTGCTGACCGGTCCGGAAGCCGGAATCACCCGCGATTCGATCTCGGTCGATTGGAGCTGGCGCGGCCGGACAGTGAAAATGTTCGATACCGCCGGCATGCGCCGCAAGGCCAAGGTGATCGAAAAGCTTGAAAAGCTCTCCGTCGCCGACGCGTTGCGCGCCATTCGTTTCGCCGAGACCGTGGTCATCGTCTTCGACGCCACCATTCCGTTCGAAAAGCAGGACCTGCAGATCGTCGATCTCGTCGTCCGCGAGGGCCGGGCCGCCGTGCTTGCCTTCAACAAGTGGGACATGATCGAGGATCGCCAAGCCGTACTTGCCGATCTGCGCGAAAAGACCGATCGGCTGCTGCCGCAGGCGCGCGGCATTCGCGCCGTCCCGATTTCCGGTCAGACGGGCGAGGGGCTGGATCGGTTGATGCAAGCGGTCGTCGATACCGATAAGGTCTGGAATAAGCGCGTGTCCACCGCCAAGCTCAATCGCTGGCTGGAGACGCAGCAGGTTCAGCATCCGCCACCGGCCGTTTCCGGCCGGCGCATCAAGCTGAAATACATGACCCAGGTGAAGGCGCGTCCGCCGGCCTTCATGATTTCCTGCACGCGCTCGGATGCGCTGCCGGAATCCTATGTGCGTTACTTGATCAACGGCCTGCGTCAAGATTTCGCCATGCCGGGCGTGCCGATCCGCATCCATTTCCGCTCGTCGGAAAATCCTTACGAGACCAAAAAGAAGCGGTGACGCCTTAGAGCAGTTCCAGGAAAAATGCGTAGCGGTTTTCCGTCCGGAATGCGTAAAACAAAGGGATAGAGCGGAAAGCGATTCCATGAAACGCTGGACCGCTCTCGGGATCGGGGCGCTGAGAGATCAGGCCGCGTTCTTGCTCAGCGCTTCGCGTAGCTTGACGACTTCCGCTTTCAAGCGCGTCAGCTCGCTCGCCGTTGTATCCGATGCATCAAGGATGCAGGCGGGAATGCCTGCGGCTTTCTTCTTCAAAGCCGCGCCTTGGCTCGTGAGGCGGATCAGCACCTGGCGCTCGTCTTCCTTGCTGCGGGTGCGCTGAATGAAGCCGGCTGCTTCCAGGCGTTTCAGCAGTGGCGTCAGCGTACTTGATTCCAGAAAAAGCTTCTCGCCGATACCACCGACGGTCTGGCCATCCTCCTCCCACAACGTCACCATGACGAGATATTGCGGATAGGTGAGGTTCAGCTCATCGAGCATCGGCTTGTATAGCCGGTTCATCGCATGGTTCGCCGAATAGAGGGCGAAGCATATGAAAGTATCCAGTTTCAGCGGGTCGTCTGTCATGTCTAGCACTCCATAGGCAACTCTACTTAAATCGTGCGATAAATAATCGTATCCATAAAAATGCATGAGAGCTATGCGTTTTCTTGATTTTGCCGATAAAGAGTCTTGCGCAATGTAAGGTCGCCTTGGAGAACCGGCACCGCGGTTGGATACTCGGTGGCATGGATAGGCCATGCCCGGCTAGTTCGCGGATGGCCACCGCTATGCGTGCCAGTGAACGCAGTGAACCGGCCAACTGTTCCCTCGCCACATAGCACGGTCTGACATCACAGCCGCGCTGCCGGGAGCCGCCTGTGATGCGAATCCCGTTGCTTGTCGGCTAAAGGGTCGAGGAAAGGTGAATTCATACGTGCCTTGCACGCGATAACGGCGTTGGTGGACGGCGCGTAGCCCGCACTCAGCGGTTTTGAGCCAACGTCCGGCCGCGGTGATTGGCGAGGCGGACATTGCCGATGAATTGCGCCGTGGCGGCTTCCCAGGAGTAGTTGAGCGCCAGGGCGCGGGCCGCCTCGCGGGAAGAGGAAAGTGCGTCACGGCAGGCCTTTGCCAGATCGTCATTCACGACGCCGGCTGCATCGTTGCCGCTGAGGATATCTGCGGGGCCGGTGACAGGATAGGCGGCGACCGGAACGCCGCTCGCCAGCGCCTCCAAAATGGCATTGCCGAATGTATCGGTCTTCGACGGGAAGACGAAAACGTCGGCTTGCGAATAGGCATGCGCCAGCGCTTCGCCGAACTTCGAGCCGAGGAAGAGCACCTTGGGATAGAGTTTCTGCAACTCGGCGCGTGCCGGTCCGTCGCCGACAACGACCTTCGAGCCGGGCAGGTCCAGCTCGAGGAAGGCCGGTAGGTTCTTCTCGAGCGCCACCCGGCCGACGGTCATGAAGATCGGGCGGGGCAGGCCGAAGGGGTTCTCTTCCAGCGGTTGCGGCCGAAAAAGCGTCGAGTCGATGCCGCGGCTCCAGGGCAGCAGATTGTGGATGCCCTTCTGCTTGAGCTCATTGGCAAGGCTCGGTGTCGCTACCATGCAGCCGGAACCGGCATTGTGGAACCATTTGACGAAGGCATAGAGCCAGCTCTGTGGGATCGGCAGCCTGGCCGCGACATATTCGGGGAAGCGGGTGTGATAGCTCGTCGAAAACGGCATGCCGTTTTTCACGCACCAGCGGCGAGCCGTCAGCCCGAGCGGGCCCTCCGTCGCGATATGCACATAGGTTGGCCGGACCGCTTCGATCCTGGCGGCGACTTTGCGGTAGCTTGCGATCGACAGGCGGATTTCCGGATAGGTCGGGCAGGGAACGTTGCGAAACCCTTCCGGCGTGATCATGACGACATCGACGCCGATGCGCGCCAGTTCGCGGTTGGTATTTTCGATGGAGCGGACGACGCCGTTCACCTGCGGATGCCAGGCATCGCTGACGATAAGCAGGCGTTCCGGGGTTGCGACCTGGCTTGCCGCTTCAGCCCATGCTCTGTGATCAATGTCCGACAAGCGCTGCAACATATCCAAAAACGTTCCATCCGCACCGCACCCTCATGGTGCCGGCACAACCAAGTCCGGTGCAGCAAAGATGATTCCCGCGCCTGTTCTATTGTGCGGGGTGTCTATGATGGAAATATTACAGTTCTCAGCCGGCGGCCTGCAGCTTTTCCGGCGGCACCAAAGCGCCATGTTCCTGGATGACCTTTGCGGCGATCCCCGCAGCAAAATGGGCGGCGGCGACGGCGTCATCATGCTCCAGATAATGGGCGAGGAAAGCGCCATTGAAGCTGTCGCCGGCGCTGGTGGTGTCGACGACCTTGGCGACCTTGACGGCTGGAACAAGCGTTTCACCGGCATCGGTTCCGACGGTCGCGCCCTCGGCACCATTCTTGACGACGACCATATTGGCGCCGTGCAGCCGGTAACGGCGGATGGTGCCGGCGATCGAGTCATCAGCGAAATGCGAGACTTCGTCGTCGAAGCTCGGCATCACCAGCGTCGAGGCGCGGGCGCCTTCGCCGATCATCGTATGCATGGCGTCAAAGCTCGACCAAAGGCGTGGGCGCAGGTTGGGGTCGAAGACCACCAGCTTGCCGACGGCCTTGGCGCGGCGGAGCTCGGCGAGCAGCGTCTCGGCGTCTTCATGCGACAGGATCGCCAGGGTGATGCCGGAAAAATAGAGGACGTTGGATTCTTCGATCGCGGTACGAAGCCGGTCGCCATCGGCGGCAAGCTGGCGGGCAGCCGAACTGTCGCGCCAATAGCTGAAGGACCGTTCACCATTCTTCAGGTTGATCATGTAGAGACCGGGCGTCTTGCCGCGGAGACGGCGGATGTTCGACGTGCCGATGTCATGCGCCTTCATGAAATTCAGCATTTCGTCCGACATCGCGTCGTCGCCGAGCGCCGTGAAATAGTCGACGGACCAATCAGCCGGCAGGCAGGCGCGGGCATACCAGGCCGTGTTGAAGGTGTCGCCGGCAAAGCCCTTGCGCAGAAGTCCGTCCTCAGCCTGCGACAGCTCCACCATGCATTCGCCGATCGATAGAAAATGCCCGCCCAAGACGTCCTCCTGCGTTTTCGCTTCGTTGCTGCATACGCGTATGCGGCTGCCGGAGCAAGGCGAACGGCGGGCTGCGCCGTCCACCTTTTTAAGCTTTATGGCCTGTCCATATGATAGCACGCCGCGGTCTGGCCGGGGCGAACCTGCTCGGTCGGCGGCATCTTCGTCCTGCAAATATCCGTCGCCTTCCAGCAGCGCGGCGAGAAGACGCAGCCGACGGGGGGATAGAGCGGCGAGGGCGGATCGCCCTGCAGGCGAATGCGCTCGCGGCCACGCGCCCGCTTCGGATCGGGGATAGGCGCGGCAGAGAACAAGGCCTGTGTGTAGGGATGGGCCGGATGGTCGAAGACGGTGGCGGCGTCGCCTGCTTCAACCACCTTGCCGAGGTAAAGCACCAGCACGTCGTCCGAGATCAGGCGCACGACGGAGAGATCGTGGCTGATGAAGATCAGCGTCAGGCCGAACTCCTTGCGCAGCCTGCGCAACAGCGTGATCACCTGGCCCTGGATCGAGACGTCGAGGGCCGAGACCGGCTCATCGCAGACGATCAGCTTCGGCCGCGTGACCACGGCGCGGGCAATGCCGATGCGCTGCGCCTGGCCGCCGGAGAACTCGTGCGGATAGCGATTGATCATCTCCGGCACGAGCCCGACCGCCGCCATGATCTCACGGACGCGGTCCTGCCGCTCAGCTTTCGTCAGCTTCGGCTCGAACACGGTCAGCGGCTCGGCGATGATGTCGCCGACCGTCATGCGCGGGTCGAGGGAGGCGATCGGGTCCTGGAAGATGATCTGCATATCGCGGCGGGCGGCGCGCATTTCCTCTTCGGAAAGATCCAGCAGGTTGCCGCCCTGCCACATGATGCGGCCCTTCTGCGCCTTGATCAGCCGCAGGATGGAGCGGCCGAGTGTGGATTTGCCGCAGCCGGATTCGCCGACGATACCGAGCGTGCGGCCGGTCTTCAGTTCGAAGCTGACATCGTTGACCGCAGTCAGGACCAACGGCGGTTTGAAGAGAGATTTCGATGGCAGCTCGAATTCGGTGGTCAGATGCTCGACCTTCAGAAGCGTGGGTTCAGCCATGGATGAGGCTCCGTTCCTGCTGAGCGGAAAGAGGATGGAAGCAGGCGGCGCA
This sequence comes from Rhizobium sp. CB3090, assembly GCF_029714285.1. Lineage (NCBI taxonomy): Bacteria > Pseudomonadati > Pseudomonadota > Alphaproteobacteria > Hyphomicrobiales > Rhizobiaceae > Rhizobium > Rhizobium sp. CB3090. The sequence continues at coordinate 2,231,580 of NZ_CP121662.1, read as the reverse complement.
GCGTTGCGGCGCAAGCCGGTCGAGCGGCGGCGGCGCGTCCAGGCAATCGTCCTGCACATGAGCACAGCGCGGCGAGAAAGAGCAGCCGCGCGGCAGATGCATCAGGTTCGGCGGTCTGCCGGGAATGACGGCGAGATCGTCGACATCCTGATCCGGGCGCGGGATGGAGGCGTGAAGCGCCGCAGTGTAAGGATGGGCCGGATTTTCGAACAGCTCCTCGACCGGTGCCTCCTCGACGATGCGGCCGGCATACATGACGGCGACGCGATCGGCGAGGCCGGCAACAACGCCGAGATCGTGGGTGATCATCACGAGCGCCGTATGCATTTCCGCCGTCAGCTCGTTGAAGAGATCGAGGATCTGCGCCTGGATCGTGACATCGAGCGCCGTCGTCGGCTCGTCGGCGATCAGGAGCTTCGGCTTGGTGAGCAAAGCCATGGCGATGACGATGCGCTGACGCATGCCGCCCGAGAGTTCGTGCGGGTAGAGATTGAAGCGCCGCGTCGGATCGGGAATGCCGACGCGCTTCAGCATGTCGAGTGCTGCCGCCGAGGCGGCCCGCGCCGAAAGCCCGCCATGGACTTCGAGCTGCTCGGTCAATTGCCGGGATATGCGCAGCGACGGATTGAGCGCTGTCATCGGGTCCTGGAAGACCATGGCCATGTCCTTGCCGCGCACACGGTCGAGTTCGCGCGGCTTCAGCGTCAACAGGTCCTTGCCTTCCAGCAGCGCCTGGCCGCTGGTGCGGCCGTTCTTGGCAAGCAGGCCCATCAGGCCGAGGAAGGTCTGGCTCTTGCCGGAACCGGATTCGCCGACGATGGCGATGCGTTCGCCACAGCCGATCTTGAGGTTCATCTTCGAGACGGCGGCGACTTCGCCTTCCGGGGTGCGGAAGGTGATGGAGTAGTCTTTGAGTTCGAGAAGTGTGTCTGTCATGTCAGCGATCCTTCGGATCGAAAGCGTCGCGCAGGCCATCGCCGATGAAGAGCAGGCTCATCAACAGGGCGACAAGAAAGCCAGCGGGGAAGAACAACAGCCAGGGCGTGGTCTCCATGCCGGCGGAGCCTTCCGCAATCAGCGTGCCGAGCGAGGTCAGCGGTTCCTGCACGCCGAAGCCCAGGTAGGAGAGGAAGCTTTCCGTCGCGATGATTTCCGGGATGGTGAGCGTCGCGTAGATGACGACCGGACCGACCAGGTTCGGAACGATGTGCCTGAGGATGATCTTGAACGATCGTTGCCCCGAGGCCCGCGCGGCTTCTATGAACTCCCGCTGCTTGATGGAGAGCGTCTGGCCGCGGACGATACGGGCCATGGTCAGCCATTCGAGCGCGCCGATCGCCGCAAACAGCAGGTAGACGTTGCGGCCGAAGATCACCATCAGCAGAATGACGAAGAGGACGTAGGGGAGCGCGTACATGATATCGACGAAGCGCATCATGATCGCATCTACGCGACCGCCGAAATAGCCGGCCACAGCGCCGTAGAGCACACCGATGATAACCGAGACCAGGGTGGCGACGAGCGCGACGGTGAGCGAAACGCGGGTGCCGTAGAGCGTGCGTGCCAGTAGGTCGCGGCCGTTGCCATCCGTGCCGAAATAGTGGCCGGCGGCAAAGTCCGGAGGACCTCGGAAGGAGGTCCAGTCCGGATCCTCGTAGTTGAAGGGCAGGAAATAGGGGCCGAATATCGCAACCAGAACCAGTATTGCCAGTATGATCAGCGAAAGGGCTGCGGCCTTGTTGCGGAGCAAGCGGCGCATTGCATCGCCGGTGAGGGAACGTCCCTCGGGTGCAAGGCCCTCTGCCGAAAGCAATTCCGCTTCCAGCAATTCTCTCTTGGCGGAATTGAGGATCATCGCATTCTCACTTTCGGATCGAGCCAGGCATAGGCGATGTCGACCAGCAGGTTGAGGACCACGATCAGGACCATGTAGAAAATGACCGTGCCGAGGACCATGCCGTAGTCGCGGTTCAGCGCCGCACCGACGAAGTAGCGGCCGACGCCGGGAAGGCCGAAGATGCTTTCGACGACCAGCGAACCGGTGAGCAGGTAGCTTGCCGCGGGTCCGAGATAGGAGACGACCGGCATCAAGGCAGGCTTCAGTGCGTGCCGCATGACGGTGAGGCGCGGGCCGATGCCCTTGGCCTTGGCGGTACGGATGAAGTTCTGGCTCATTACCTCGATCATCGAGCCGCGCATCAGGCGTGAGATGCGTGCTGCATGCGGCAGCGTCAGGACGATGATCGGCAGGATCAGGAACCGGATCGAGCCATCGCCCCAACCGCCGACCGGTAGCCAGCCGAGCGTATTGCCGAAGACGAGCTGAAGGATCGGGGCGATCAGGAAGCTCGGCATGACCAAGCCGATGAGGAGGCCGCCGCCCAGCCAATAATCGGCCGAGCGGTTCTGATAGAGCGCCCCAAGACAGCCTATCAGCACACCGACGATGGTCGCGAGCACGAAAGCGGCGCCGCCGATGGTCAGCGTATAGGGAAATCCGGACATGATCTGCTGGGTGACGGTGAAGTCCTGGTTGGCGAAGGAGGGGCCAAGATCGCCCTTCATGACATCGCCGACATAGATCAGGTATTGCTCAACCAGAGGCTTGTCGAGATTGTAATGAGCCGCGAGGTTGGCTTTGACTTCCGGCGGCAATGGCCTTTCGCCATCGAAAGGGCCGCCGGGAGCGAGGCGCAGAATGAAAAAACACACTGTCACGGCAATCCACAGGACGGGGATTGTCGACAGCAAACGACGGAGAGCATAGCCAAACATGGTCTTAGACGGCTCCCTCCCGCTTGTATCCGGGAGGGAGCCTGTTCCCAATTATTCTTTGATCGACAGCCAACGAGTGCGGTGGATGTCCTGGATATTATCGACGAAGCCCTGGACCTTCGGGGCAACGATGTTCTGGGAAACATAGTAGTAGATCGGGATCGCAGCGCTGTCGTCGAGAGCGAGCTGCTCGGCCTTCTTGTAGATTTCGGCGCGCTTCTTCAGATCGGTCTGTTCATTGCCCCGCTTGATCAGCGTATCGTAATCCGGGTTGCTCCAGCGGCCGTAGTTCATCTCGACGCCGGTGGAGAGCAGGTTCAGGAAGTTGATCGGGTCGTTATAGTCGGCAAGCCAGCCGGCACGGCCGATTTCCACCTGGCCGCGCTGCATTTCATCGTAATGCACCTTGGTTTCGGTGTTGTAGAGCTCGATATCGACGCCGAGCGGTTTCCACATGGCGGCGATTGCAACGGCGATACGCTTATGGTTGTCGTTGGTGTTGTAGCGAAGTTGCGCCTTCAGCGGATGGTCGGGGCCGAAGCCGGCGTCCTTCAGCAGTTTCTTGGCCTCTTCGACCTTCTGTTTGTAGGGCTCGTCCTTCCAGCTCACATAGGCCGGCTCGCCGTAATTGGCCGTGCCCGGCGGTACCCAGGAATACATCGGCAGTTCGCCGGTGCCGAGGATCTTCGGACCGATGACCTCGCGGTTGACGGCCATGGAGAGAGCCTGGCGGACGCGCTTGTCGTTGAAGGGCGGCTTGGTGGCATTCAGAACGTAATAATAGGTGCCGAGGAACGGAACCACATGCGCCTGACCGGGAAGGTTCTTCTGAATCCAATCATACTGGTCGGCGGGGAACGACGTCAGAATATCGAATTCGCCGGCGCGATAGCGCTTCAGGGCGGCCGCCTGATCCTCCAGCGTGTAGAAGTTCACCTTATCGATCTTGATGTCCTTGGCGTCGTAGTACTGATCGTTCTTGACGTTGGTGACGTGCGAGCCGGGCACCCATTCGACCGGCTTATAGGGACCGTTGGTGACGATGTTGCCGATCTTGACCCATTCGTCGCCCTTTGCTTCCACGACATGCTTCGGCAGCGGATAGGCCGTGTAGTGCATCAAAGCATTGAGGAAGTAAGGCGTCGGGTTCTCAAGCGTGATTTCCAGCGTCTTGTCGTCGATCGCCTTGACGCCGAGCTGGGTCAGATCCTTGATCTCGCCCTTGTTGATCTTTTCCGCATTCAGGATCGTATATTGCAGGTAAGCGTACTGGGCTGCGGTCTTTGGATCCATCAGGCGCTGGAAGGCAAAGACGAAATCCTGAGCCGTCACCGGCTGGCCATCGGACCACTTGATGCCGTCACGCAGCTTGAAGGTGTAGACCTTCTGGTCGGGGGAAATAGTCCAGCTTGCCGCCTGGCCAGGGATCGGGTTGTCCTTGGGGTCTTCCGTTACCAGGCCTTCGAAAATGTCGCCGTCGATGCGGTTTTCCCAGTCGCCGGAAATCTTTTGCGGGTCGAGTGAAGTCGGGTCGCCGCCGTTGTGGATATTGAGGGTTGCGGCATGTGCAGAAACGCTCAACAACGTGCCGACGAACGCCGACACGATGAATTTCTTGCTGAAATGAGTCATATCTTTCCCCACCTTTCTGGAGCTATGGGCCTTGTTTTTAAGGCTATTTTTATTCCCGCAGGTGACCTGTACGTGCAGGTCAATGTCGCAAGTTATCCGATGCAACGTCGCTTTCAAGTCCTAAAGCGAGCCGCAGCTTGAGGCTGTGAATATCTACATCGGCAGTTTTCCGAAATCACTTCACAATTTTTGCATATTCAATCGCAGGCTCATCCTTCACTCGGGTTTGCAGCTTGCCGCCCAAGGCTTAGTGTGCGATCTGAAGGGTGAGAGGAAACCGAAGCGGATTGTTTCATGAAATCAACGGACAAAGCGGCGGGAGCCGATTGGTGGCGCGGTGCGGTGATCTATCAAGTCTATCCGCGGTCGTTTCAGGATACCGACGCCAACGGGCTCGGCGATATCAAGGGCATTACTCGCCGCCTGCCGCATATTGCCTCACTCGGCGTCGATGCCATTTGGCTGGCTCCCTTCTTCACCTCGCCTATGGCCGATATGGGTTATGATGTCGCCGACTATTGCGACGTCGATCCGATCTTCGGCACGCTCGCCGATTTCGACGAGATGATGACGGCCGCGCATGCGCTTGGCCTCAGGGTCATCATCGATCAGGTGATCTCGCATACGTCGGATCGCCATCCCTGGTTCGTCGAGAGCCGGGCAAGCCGCAACAATCCCAAAGCGGACTGGTATGTCTGGGCTGATCCGAAGCCGGACGGAACGGCGCCGAACAATTGGCTGTCGATCTTTGGCGGGCCAGGATGGGAATGGGACGGTGTGCGCCGGCAATATTACCAGCATAACTTTCTGACCTCGCAGCCGGATTTGAATTTCCACAACGGAGAGGTGCAGGATGCCGTGCTGGCGGCGGTCAAGTTCTGGCTCGACCGCGGCGTCGACGGTTTCCGGCTGGATACGGTGAACTATTATTTCTGCGATAAGAAGCTGCGGGACAATCCGCCGGCTGCGATTGCCGTTGGCGGACTGGATGCGCCGGAGAGCAACCCCTATGGCATGCAGAATCATCTCCATGACAAGACGCAGCCGGAAAACATCGGCTTCCTGAAACGCTTCCGCAAGCTGCTCGATCAGTATGAGGGACGCACGGCCGTCGGCGAAGTCGGCGACGGCGCTCGCTCGCTGCAGACGGTCGCCGCCTACACCGGCGGCGGCGACAAGCTGCATATGTGCTATACTTTCGACCTTCTGGGTCCGGATTTCACACCGGAACATTTCCGCCGCTATGTCGGCGATTTCCAAAAAAACGTCATAGACGGCTGGGTTTGCTGGGCCTTCTCCAACCATGACGTAAACCGTCATGTCAGCCGGTTTGCCGAAACGGAGGCCGAGCAGCCGCGTGTCGCCAAATTGGCGATTTCCTTGCTGTCCACCTTGCGCGGGTCCATCTGTCTCTATCAGGGCGAAGAACTGGGCCTGCCCGAGGCGGAGCTTGCCTTCGAGGATCTTCGGGATCCCTACGGCATCCGCTTCTGGCCTGCCTTCAAGGGCCGCGACGGATGCCGCACGCCGATGCCCTGGGAAGCTAGCCGGGTGCATGCGGGCTTTTCCACGGCGGAGAAATCATGGCTGCCGGTGCCCTATCAGCACGCGTCACTCGCCGTCGACAAGCAGGAGGCGGATCCGCAGTCCGTTCTTCACCACTACCGCGAGACGCTGGCCTTCCGAAAGCAGCATGCAGCATTGATCGACGGCGATATGACCTTCCTCGATACCGAGGAGAACGTCTTGGCCTTTACGCGCAAGAAGGGCGACGAAACGCTGCTCTTTGTCTTCAACCTCTCCCGTGAGCCGGTAAAGGTTGCTCTGCCAAAGGGGAGCAAAGTGGCGAAGACCGTGCCGATGCCGGGCTTTGCCACTGCCCACGCGAGCGATGTGGTGACGCTCGCGGCGCTGGATGTGTTCTGCGGACAGGTTATTTGATTGACGCAGAAGCTTATTGTTATATGCCAAATTTAGCTATTGAGATTTGCTGACGAATATGAGGGCATAATAGATGCTCTGATATTATTTGATTTTATGCATGCCTCGGCTATTGCAAGATTGGCGGAGGTCGCGAGCCGACCATCAATGTCGGAGCGCCGGGGATAGTTGCCACGTTAAAGCTAACCGAAGACCCTGTGACCGGCACCGGAGCTGTTGAAAAACCGATACTTGCTGACGAGAACGCATTCTGTAGCACTTCCGCGTCGCGATCCGTTCCATCAGGAAGATTAATTCCGAATACTATAGCATTGCTCTTGTATGCCCCCGGGGCGACTTGCCAACCGGAATCGCTGAGCACCTTGGATAGCTGGATTGCCAAAAATAAGGATTCAGGGTCACCGTCGGTATATCTTAAATTTACTCTGCCGGGCGACAATTTTAATACGCGATTTAGGTCTTCAGCATTCTTTCTAGATAGCGTACGCCATGTGACAACTTGTTTTATTTGTTCAGTCTGCAATTTGGCGTGGGCGGCCTCTTTTTCCAGTTCCGCGGCTTTAAGCTGAGCATTTGCTGCGTTTTCGCCAGCCTTAATTCCTTCACGTTTGGCGTCAGCCACCTTTTCATCGGCAGCTAATTTATACGCATCCAACTCCGCCTTGGCGGCAACGGATTCCTCTTTAGCCAAGCGAATGGTGGCGTATGTAGAGAATCCAACGACTGCTGCTGCGACAGCGGCGATAGCCAAAAACAATAATAATATATTGTTCCACGTGTCGAGTGACATTCCCCACATACGAACCAACCTTTTTGAAAATTTTTCTTCTTTAATCATAGGTATTTCTTGTTTATTCAGAATAAAATTCGGGGAAGCATATGAAATGCTAGCCAATCAGCATAAACTTGTCGACATCGACAAGACCCCGGTCCGAGATCTTCAGATGCGGGATGACCGGCAGCGGCAGAAAGGCGAGTTGCAGGAAAGGCTCTTCCAGCGTCGCGCCGAGGGCGTAGGCCGCCTGGCGCAGGTGATGCAGCGTATCGCGTACGGTTTCATAGGGCTCGAGGCTCATGAGGCCGGCGACGGGCAGGGCGATTTCGCCGGTGACGACGCCATTTTCGACGACGACGAAGCCGCCGTTGATTTCGCTGAGGCGGTTGGCGGCGCGGGCCATATCGTCTTCATTGACGCCGACGACGCAGATATTGTGACTGTCGTGACCGACCGTCGAGGCGATCGCGCCCTTCTTCAGGCCGAAGCCCTGGACGAAACCATTGGCGTGATTGCCGTTCTTGCCGTGCCGTTCGATGACGGCCACCTTGATGACATCATTACCGAGGTCGATATCGGTCTGGTTGCCTTTGACCGGCAGCCGGTAGCGGCGATGCTGCGTGATGATTTTCCCGGGGGTGACGCCGATCACGGAACTTTCGCCCTCGGTCACCGGCACGCCGAAATCGGCGGCGTTGATCGGGCGCGCTTTGACGCTGTCGAGACCGACCGGGGCGACGGATTTGCGGCTGGCGAAGAGTTCCGCGGTGACGCGCCGGCCCGCGGAGAAAACGGTCTCCGCCTTGCAGTTCTGCAAACTGTCGATGACGACCAGATCGGCGCGCCAGCCGGGCGCCACCAGCCCGCGGTCGCGCAGGCCGAAGGCGCGGGCGGCCGAGATGGAGGCTGCACGATAGATCGCCAGTGGCTCGACGCCGTGGGCAATCGCGGTGCGGATCATATAGTCGAGGTGGCCCTGTTCGGCGATGTCGAGCGGATTGCGGTCATCGGTGCAAAGCGCCAGGTAGGGCGACAGGCGTTCGGTCAGGATCGGCATCAGAGCGTGCAGGTCCTTGGAGACCGAGCCTTCGCGCACCAGGATGTGCATGCCCTTGCGGATCTTTTCGAGCGCTTCCTCGGCGGTCGTCGATTCATGTTCGGTGCGGATGCCGGCGGCGAGATAGCCGTTGAGATCATTGCCGCGCAAAAGTGGCGCATGGCCATCGATATGGCCGCCCTGGAAGGCGTCAAGCTTGGCCATGCAGATGGGGTCCTTGTGCACGACGCCCGGGAAATTCATGAATTCCGCGAGGCCGATGACCTTCGGATGATCGCGGAAGGGCAGGAGCCGCTCGATCGGCAGATCGGCGCCGGATGTTTCGAGATGGGTCGCCGGCACGCAGGAGGAGAGCTGGACGCGGATGTCCATGATGGTTTCCAGCGAGGAATCCAGAAAATACTGGATGCCTTCGGTGCCGAGGACGTTGGCGATCTCATGCGGATCGCAGATGGCCGTGGTCACGCCATAGGGCAGGACGCAGCGGTCGAACTCATGCGGCGTGACCAGCGAGGATTCGATATGCAGATGCGTGTCGATGAAGCCTGGAACGACAATGCGTCCGGAGATGTCGATTTCCTCGCGGCCCTGATAGGTGCCGCAGGTGCCGACGATGCGATCACCGCAAATGGCGATGTCCGAGGCGACGAGTTCACCCGTCACCAGGTCGAAGAACTGCCCACCCTTGAGCACGATATCCGCCGGCTCCCGGCCGACACCCTGGTCGATATAGCGTTCAAGTTCGGCTGACATGGCTTTTCCTCATATAAAGTTTGCCCCTCATGCCCGACCATTCTGCAATTGCAACAATGGGGGTATGAGGGGCCGATTCTCACGAGACTAAGCCTCAGATATTATTCTGCAAGATATCCCTAAGTTTGCCGAAGAGTTCGTCGATATGGTGCTTTTCGATGATCAGCGGTGGGGAGAGCGCGATGATGTCGCCGGTGGTGCGGATCAGCAGGCCTTTTTCATAGGCCTTGAGAAAGGCGGTGAAGGCGCGTTTGGTGGGTTCGCCGGCGATAGGGTCGAGCTCGATGGCGCCGATCAGGCCGGTGTTCCTGATGTCGATGACATTAGGGCAATCCTTCAGGGAATGCAGCGCATCGGCCCAATAGTCCGAAAGCTCGGCGGCGCGTGTCAGCAGGCCTTCTTCCTTGTAGGTATCGAGCGTCGCGAGAGCTGCGGCAGAGGCGATCGGGTTGCCGGAATAGGTATAGCCATGGAAGAACTCGATCATATGCTCGGGTCCCTGCATGAAGGCGTCGTGAATTTCCGATGTCACGAAGACCGCACCCATCGGAATGACGCCGTTCGTCAGGCCCTTGGCCGTGGTGATCATGTCCGGCTTCACGTCGTAATATTGCGCGGCGAAGGGGGCTCCGAGGCGGCCAAAGCCGGTGATGACTTCGTCGAAGATCAGCAGGATGCCGTGCTTGGTGCAGATTTCGCGCAGCTTCTGCAGATAGCCCTTCGGCGGGATCAGCACGCCCGTAGAGCCGGCGATCGGCTCGACAATGACGGCAGCGATGGTGGAGGCGTCATGCAGCGTGACAATGCGCTCCAGCTCGCTGGCGATGTCGCCGCCGTGCTCCGGCTGGCCGCGCGTGAAGGCATTCTTGCCGGGAACATGGGTGTGGGGCATGTGGTCGACGCCGGTCAGCAGCGTACCGAACATCTTGCGGTTGGAGACGATGCCGCCGACGGAGATGCCGCCGAAATTGACGCCGTGATAGCCGCGCTCGCGGCCGATGAGGCGGAAACGCGAGCCGTTGCCCTTCACCCGATGGTAGGCAAGCGCCACCTTAAGCGCGGTTTCGACGGATTCAGAACCTGAATTGGTGTAGAGAACGTGGTTCATGCCCTCTGGGGCAATGTCGACCAGCCGGTTCGCCAGCTCAAAAGCTTTGGGATGGCCGAGCTGGAAGGCGGGCGCATAATCGAGTTCGCCCGCCTGCTCGCGAATTGCTTCGGTGATCTTCGGCCGGCAATGGCCGGCATTCACGCACCAGAGGCCGGCCGTCCCGTCCAGCACCTGTCGCCCGTCATGGGTGGTGTAGTACATATCCTTGGCGCCGACGAAGAGGCGAGGTTCCTTCTTGAACTGGCGATTAGCCGTAAACGGCATCCAAAAGGCGCGCAGATCGTTGGGGGTGGCATTCTGACGGTCGGACATGCTGTTCTCCATGGCCATTCGGGGGCCATTTCCCGATCGCGGCCGTGGGCCGCGTGATTATTTACTGCCCGGTCAAATTATCAGCCGGCCCCTTGGCGTCAAGACAAAGGTGGGCGGTGGAACAAAGCGTTGTTCTAAAGTGGAGACCGTCTCGGATAATGTGCTACACGGCCTGGTGCATAGCCGCATGCCGCCAGGCGCTTATTGCGGACAAGGCAGCAAACGCGAAAAGGCTGGCAAATTGGAAAATTTGCCAGCCAAATCGTTACATAATGGTGATGAAAGAGGCCTGATCTTACAGTTGGAAATTATCCTCCTTGCGGATCCTGCCTCGACATACTCAGAGCCATTCCAGCTATTAAGCAGCCGATCTACTTTTTTCCGGTTCACAATAAATGTCTTCCAGCGTTTCAAGAACCCGGATGACCGAGTCTGAGGTGCTGGAGTAGTAAATCGTTTGAGCATCGCGGCGGGTCTTCACCAGCTTCTGGGCGCGCAGCTTCGAAAGATGCTGGGAAAGTGCAGATTGGCTGAGTCCCACCTGATTGGCCAATACGCCAACTGGAACTTCACCCTTGACCAGGCTGCAAAGAATCATGAGGCGCTTCGGGTTCGCCATAGCAGATAATAATGCTGCCGCCACGTTGGAGTGTTCGGCCAAATTTCTTGTCTTCATCTTTTAATCTTCCTAATGCGGAGCGTACATCAGAAATTGCGGGCGTTTTTCTAATCGGGAATTAATCCGATAAGTAACAATACCAATATAGGCCAAAGATTGTATATACCTAAATTTAAGGTATCGAGTATGCTATTTTAGATATGTATGTATGAGCGTCGTGCAGCTCCCCAAAGGATGGGTCGAATTCCCATCTCAAGGCCTCATCTCCCCGAATTAGGTCGATTCCCGCCATATCTAAGCCACAAATCCGCCAATTTTTACCGACCGATCCTCTTAGGCTACTCACTATAGTTGTAATGATACGCGGATAGTGGGCTAGTAATTCTCGCACTATCACATCAGCCTGTTCAGCGAGCATTTCGTTAGCTGCTGAAAGAATCATCAGATCGTTTCCCGGCAGAACATAGGCTTTCCCGAAACCGCCATTCAGGCTGGCGGTAAGCGGTATGAGGCGGAAAAAGCAGAAATCGGCAAAATCGGCATAAAGCTTGGCTTTAGGATGCCGGGCAAGAAAGCGCGAGCGAATGCGTCCATGCAGACGGTTTTCGCGATCAACACGTTCGGCCCTGCACTGAACGCTGAGGCGCGGATGGGCGAGAGGATCGCCTTTGCCAGGTTCGCCGAAAAGAATCGAGGCGCGCGGATCTTTCGACAGCGCCTTGGTATGGGCTGAAAGGCCGGACACAAGAATGACCGGCACGCCGTCGATATCCGTGCCGGTCAGCACGCGGCTGACGGAAGGAAAGCCTGTTTCCGGGTCGAGGACGGCGAGCGACGCAAAGCGGCCGGAGCGCAGCAGAATACGTGCCTGCTTGCGCGCCTGGTCATCGGTTTCCCGCAATACGGACGGTTTGTCGTTCATCGTCGCTCTCTCTCAGGACGGGAGAGAGCCTGAGATAGACTACTCCCTCCGCCGGTGGCTGGTGAGGCCAGCCACGATATCCTGGGCAGAAATCGTCCCGATAATCACGCCGTTGTCAACGACGCCGATATTGCCCGGCTGATGTGTCAGCGCGTCGAGGATTTCGACGAGCGGCGTTGTGGCCGTGGCCGTCGCGGTGACCGAGCCGCCTGCTGCGGAGTGGCTGAGGCCCTGTTGCATGACGTCGCGGGCGGTCAACATGCTGATCGGGTTCATATGCTGCACGAAGTCGGCGACATATTGGTCAGCGGGGTTCTTAACGATTTCCTGCGGCGTGCCGCACTGGATGATCCGCCCGCTCTCCATGATGGCGATACGGTTGCCGATGCGGAAGGCCTCGTCGAGATCGTGGCTGACGAAAAGGATCGTCCGCTTCAGGCGGCGCTGGAATTCCAAAAGCTCGTCCTGCAGGCGGGTGCGGATCAGCGGATCGAGCGCGGAGAACGGCTCGTCCATGAGCAGGATCGGCGCGCCGGTGGCGAAAGCACGGGCGAGGCCGACGCGCTGCTGCATGCCGCCGGAGAGTTCGTTGACCTTGCGGTTTGCCCATTGCGTCAGATTGACGAGCTGCAATTGCTCGTCGACGCGCTTCTTGCGCTCGGCCTCCGGCACGCCGGCCAGCTCTAAGCCGAAGCCGACATTGTCGGCGACGGTGCGCCAGGGCAGTAGCGCGAACTGCTGGAACACCATGGAGACGGTATGCATGCGCAGGTCCCGCAGCGCCTTGGGACTACAGCTATAGGGGTTGACCGGTCCGCTCTTGCTGTTGACGACGACCTCGCCGCGCACCACTGGCGCCAAGCCGTTGACGGCGCGCAGCAGCGTGGACTTGCCGGAGCCGGACAGGCCCATGAGCACGAGGATTTCACCTTCCTTGATCTCGAGGGAGGCATTGGCGACGCCGAGCACCAGGCCGGTCGCCTTACCGATCTCGTCGCGTGTTTTTCCCGCATCGGCAAGCTTGAGCGCTGCCTCAGGACGATCACCGAAGATGATGCTGACATTTTTGAAGCCGACGGCGGTGGTCATGATTTTTCTCCTTCGCCGGGGGCACGGAACATGCGGTCGAGAATGATCGCCAGGATGACGATGCAGGCGCCGGAATCGAAGCTCTTGGCGACGTTGACGCTATTCAGTGCGCGCAACACCGGCACGCCGAGGCCAGGCGCGCCGACGAGAGCAGCGATGGAGACCATCGAGAGCGACAGCATGATCGTCTGGGTCAGGCCGGCCATGATTTGCGGCAGGGCGAAGGGTACCTCGACCTTGCGCAGCACCTGGCGCGGTGTCGCGCCGAAGGCTTCGGCTGCTTCGACGAGAGAAGGTGGTGTCGAGATGATGCCGAGACGGGTCATACGGATCGATGCGGGGATGGCGAAGACGACGGTTGCGATCAGGCCCGGGACCATGCCAAGGCCGAGCAGGATCATCGCCGGCACCAGATAGACGAAGGTCGGGATGGTCTGCATCAGGTCAAGGATTGGCCGCATGAAAGCGTAGAGCCAGGGGCGGCGGGCTGCAGCGATGCCGAGGGGGACTCCGACGAGCATGCAGACGAAAGTGGAGGCCAGCACCAGCGCCAGCGTCTCCGTCGTTTCCTTCCAATAGCCCTGATTAATGGTGATCAGCAGGCCGACCAGGGTCAGGATCGTGACCGGAATGCTCCGGCGCAACCAGTAGGCAACGGCGGCGAAAAAGACGACGACGACCAGCGGATGTGGCTCCTGAAGGAGGAACAACAGTCCTTTGATTCCATGCGAGGCAATGAAGGAAAGGCCGTCGAAGAACCATATGAAATTGCTTGTCAGCCAATCCACGACGGCCTTGGCCCATGGACCGATGGGGATGCGGTAATCGTTTAACCAGTTCACGTCTTTGCCCACCATTGGGGCGGCCATTCCGGGCGTCTTAGATGGTTCCGGATAGGGCCGCCGGAGAATAACGGCCTATGGCGCCTGCGGACACTGCCCGATAGATGGCGCAACAGGAAGGAAGCAGCCTCTCGTTCATCGGAAGAGAAAGGGGCGGTTGAGCCGCCCCTTATCCCCCAATGTTGTTAGAGGCCGAGTTTGGACTTGACTGCCGCAGCCCCGTCGCCGCCGTCCTTGGTGGTGACGCCGGCGAGCCAGGGGGTGACTGCGGTCGGATTTGCCTTCAGCCATTCCGTGGCAGCCGCTTCCGGCTCCTTGCCGTCGTTCAGGATCTTACCCATGATCTCGTTTTCCATCGGCAGCGAGAAGACGAGGTTTTTGACGAAGGTGCCGACATTCGGGCACTCCTGCAGATAACCTGCGCGGACGTTCGTGTAGACCGTCGCACCGCCGAAGTTCGGTCCGAAGATGTCGTCACCGCCGGTAAGATAGGTCATTTTGTAGGTCGTGTTCATCGGATGGGGCGCCCAGCCGAGGAAGACGATCGGCTTGCCTTCCTTGTCGGCCCGCGAAACCTGGGCCAGCATGCCCTGCTCGGAGGATTCGACCACTTCGAAGCCCTTCAGGCCGAAAGTGTTCTTGTCGACCATGTCGATAACCAGTCGGTTGCCGTCGTTGCCCGGCTCGATGCCGTAGATCTTGCCGTCGAGGTCATCCTTGTGCGTGGCGATATCCTTGAAATCCTTGATACCGAGCGCCGCACCCTTTTCATTCGTCGCAAGCGTGTACTTCGCACCTTCCAGATTGGGGCGAACGGTTTCGACCGACTTGTCTGCGGCAAACGGTTTGATGTTCTCGGCCATGGAGGGCATCCAGTTGCCGAGGAACACGTCGATGTCCTTGTTCTTCAAGGACTGATAGGTCACCGGTACGGCGAGCACCTTGACGTCGGTGTCGTAGCCGAGAGCCTTCAGAAGGACGGAGGCCGTCGCCGTGGTGGAGGTGATGTCGGTCCAGCCGACATCGGCAAAATGCACGGTGCCACAGCTTGCCGGCTCAGCGGCGGATGCGGTGGTTGCGCCCAGCGTCAGCATGGAAAGGGCTGAGGCGAAGGCAAAAGAGGTTAAAGTCATTTTTATCATTGTGTGACTCCCAGTGTGACGTTCCCAAGCAACCACCAATAACGGACATTTTCAAGCGACCTCATTGTATTTGCGTCGGTTTGGAGGGGCTGATTGCGACTCCCCAATATTTTTTCAGCGCTGTGTCGCCGAGCCGATCTTGTCTCAGAGGAGCCTGCAATTCCTGTGGTTTTCGCCGAAGGCATCTTTCCTTCGCATAAGGGAGAACCCATGAAACGCTCAAGGAGACTATCATGGCCAAGCTCTACTTCCATTATTCGACGATGAATGCCGGCAAGTCGACCATGCTGCTGCAGGCGGCCTATAACTATCAGGAGCGCGGCATGCGGACGGTTGCCTTCATCGCGGCGCTCGATGACCGCGCCGGTCGTGGCAAGATCGCTTCGCGCATCGGCTTGGAGATGGAGGCCACGCCTTTCGATGAAGCGGACGATCTCTTTGCGATGGCGGACAATCTGCACGCCGAGGAAGCGCTTGCCTGCGTCTTCGTCGACGAGGCGCAGTTTCTGTCGCGCGAGCAGGTCTGGCAGCTTGCCCACATCGTCGATCGCCTTGGCGTGCCAGTCATGGCCTATGGGCTGCGCACCGATTTCCAAGGCAAGCTGTTTCCGGGCTCGCAGGAGCTTCTGACGATTGCCGACGAGATGCGCGAGGTGCGGACGATCTGCCACTGCGGCCGCAAGGCGACGATGCTGGTGCGCCTGGATGGACAGGGCAGAGTGGTGCACGAGGGCGCGCAGATCGAGATCGGCGGCAGCGACAAATATGTTTCGCTCTGCCGTCGTCACTGGGAGGAGGCGATGGCCGGGGAGTGAACTATCCGCGGCATCGCGTCATCCGGCAGGCGGCGGCGAATTTCTCTATGGTCGTGCAAGCGGGAACATTCGATGGTGGAGGAAACATGAAATTGCGCTGTCTGGCGGCCGTGGCCGCCGTTCTTTTTTCCGCTTCGGCCGCGCTTGCCGACGGAGACGCAGTTGCCGGTGCGGCAGTCTTCAAGAAGTGCGCCGTCTGTCACACGGCCACCGAACATGAGAACCATGTCGGGCCGTCGCTGATGGGCGTGGTCGGTCGTCCCGTTGCGACCGTGCCGGACTACAACTACTCGCCGGCGATGAAAGCGTTCGGGGCCGACGGCAAGGTCTGGGATGAGGCGTTGCTCAGAAAATACCTGCCCAGTCCGCAATTCCTTGTGAAAGGTACGAAAATGACCTTTCCCGGTTTGAAGAGCGACAAGGATTTGGACAATCTGATTGCCTATTTGAAGAGCCCGGCTGTCGCACACTGAGGCAGGTTTGCACGGTGGGCATTTTCTTTGCGCATTTAAGCGGTTAGTCTCGCCGACAACGGCAATTGAGAGACGCTTTCATGGTCAAGGCCCATTCTTTCGACGGCGAGATCGACAAGGCCCGCGCGGCGCTCGACGATGCGATCAAGGGCATGGATGCGGCCAATGCCGGGCTCGGCAGCAATGCTAAGGGCAATGGGCGTCTCGAAGCCATCAATTTCCCGGTGGAAGAGGCGTTGGTGCGCGAGACGATTGCGTTGCTCGGCCGCTGGAAAACTCTGGCTCTGTCGTTGGTGAAGCAACTGGATTCGCTGACCGCGACTGCTGATTTGCAGCATCGGCGGCTGTTCGATGAGAAGGCCGGGATCGACACCTCCGGGCTGCTCGGGCGCAGGATCGGGCAGAGCCACGCCAAGCCGACGTCGATCGCGGCCGATCTCGAAGCGGCGCTCGCAGCTTCGGCTTCGCTCGATGCGCAGTTCAAGGCGGCCCGGTTGGCGCTGGTTCGGTCCTTTCGCGATTGCGAGGCGCATCTGGTGCGGGTCATCGAGCGGCGACAACATATCGATTTCGAGATAGAGGAGGTGCAGCGCCGGGCAGATGGCTTGATTCCAAGAATTTTCGACCGGCGCAGCAGCATTTCCTCGGCTCACGACGCAGGGTCACGATCCGAATTGGAGGCGGAATACAGCCGGCTGACCGCCGAGCAGAATGATCTGCATGAGCAGGAGCGGGCATTGCAACCGGGACGGGCTGCACTGCAGCGGCTGATCGATATCTACGAGGAGCTGGTGAACGTCCTGAACGTGCAAATTGCCGCCATCAATGCGATGGCGGGCAAGCTTGCCATCGACATCGAGCAGCGGATTGCCTTGCTGAAGGCGGTGACATCGGAAGCCGTACCGCCGCTGCCGAGCACGGAAAGGCCAACTGCAGTCGCCGCTCTGATTGCCGCCTTCGAGGCGAACGTGCTTGCGGGGCACGATCTCGCATCGCGCAAGGCCCGTGCCGATGACATCTTTACCCGGCGGCTGGAGCCGCATCTGCTGGCTATGCCTGCCGCGGATGCCGAGCCGTCGGAAGAGACCGAGCCGGAGACCTGATCATTGATTGAAAAATGACAACACCCGGTTGCTGTCTTCTTCGGGAACACATATTTGCTTGGGCGAGAATAGCGACGTGCCTCTGCATGCATGAAAATCCGCAGCGATTTTCGGTTCATGTGGGAGGCGCAAGGGGTCCTGCGTTCATTGCCAGTCAGACGGACGCGCAGCCGCAGCAAAGGAGAGGTTCATGCTTGATTCGATCACTGCGTTCTTCAAGCGGATCGGCAGTGCCATTGCGCGCGGCCTGGGGCTTCTCGTCGTCTGGATCCTCTGGCCCTTCCTTGCCGCTCACGGCTGGTACCGGCAGCGCAATTGGATGATCAAGCTGCCGATTGCCGCTTTCGTGGCGCTGGTCGCGGTGCTTTACATCTATTTCATCTGGCAGACACAGGTCTGGAGCGGCTTCGATGCCAATTATCCAGACGTCTACAAGTTTTCAGACCGCAAGGTCGGGGCAGGGCAGGAGCTGCCGGCAGTGAATGGACAGCAGGCAGCCGCGAATGCGCCGAAGGCTTGCCAGACCTCCGCGATCGTCGACGTTACCGCCGACCTCACCGATTTCAACGTCAACCAGAATGCCTGGATCTCCTCGATGCTGCTTTTCAAGCTGGGGTTCTTCGGCGTGAGCTGGGACGACACGCCTTTCCTCGACAACAAGGCGGCTTTTCAGCGCGGCGTGAATCAGGCTGTGCGGCGCACGTCGGTAGAATTGGTTGATACGCTCGGCCGCGTACGCGGCACCTCCGGTATCAACGGCGACCTGCAGAGCGCCCGTGGCAATCTGCAATTCGATGAAACGAGCTGGTATTTCGGCCTGCGCCCCTTTGGCCCGAAGACGCCGACGCCGAGCTATTATCGCGCTGCAATCAACAGCCTGCGCAAGTTCAATACCGATCTCGGCGCCTGCAATGCCGTTTTCGACAGCCGCGCCGACAATCTCCTGCAATTCATCGATCGTGTTGCCAACGATCTCGGCAGCACGTCGGACATTCTGGCGGAGCGGTCGGAGAACCACAATTACGGCTGGTTCGACATGCGCGCCGACGACCGCTTCTGGTTCGCCTATGGTCAGCTCTACGGCTACTACGGTATCTTGAGCGCCGTTGGCGCCGATTTTCAGCAAGTCATCGCCGAGCGCAATCTCGGTACGCTCTGGACGGGCACCATGAAACAGTTACAGGCCGCCTTGCGTATCCAGCCCGCCATCATTTCCAACGGGCGGGAGGACGGCTGGATCATGCCGAGCCATCTCGCGACGATGGGATTCTACATCCTGCGTGTGCGCTCTAATCTGGTCGAAATGCGCACCGTTCTCGGCGGCCGTTAAAGAGCAAGGCAGTCGTCAGGGGAATTTGCTGAAACGATTGGAGCGGGAAAGCGCTTCACGGTATCGCTTTCCCGCTTTATCCCTTTGTTTCTGCGCATTCCGGACGGAAAACCGCACTTCGCACTTTTCCTGGAAGCGCTCTAGCTGATCAGTTTCAAACGGATGGCCTTGGCGACCAACTGGGTGCGATTGACGCAATCGAGTTTCCTGATCGCGTTGGTCATATAGGCGTTGACCGTGTGGTCGGAGAGGGAAAGAATCTGGCCGATTTCGACCGAAGTTTTTCCCTGCGCCGTCCAGCGAACCACTTCCAGCTCTCTGGTGGAGAGCATATGCGGCACGGAACTGTCACTGCGCTTGATGCAGTTGTAGGCGTCGAGCCCCTGCAGCATGATCATGGTGAGCTCGTTGAGCTCGCTTTGCCCAAGGCTGCTGCGACTGCCCATGAACCAGAAGACGAGACGTTGTCCGTCAGAGGAATTGATGGGAATGACGACGCCCATCGTGCAACTGTGGTTGGAGAAGAGCGAGCGCAGCTCGCGCGACATGTCGACGTCGGCGCCTTTTTCCAGCAGATGCCACGGAAGCGGCATGACCGAGTCCCGCACACGCATCAACATCGAGCATTGGCGGAGCAACTGATTGCGATCGAATTCACGCAGGAATTGCGGCGTCAGCGAGCCTTCGATGACCAGCGGCGTCAGCATGGAATCTTCGGAAACCGGAGCATTCATCAGCGCTACATGGCTGAAGCCGAAAGCGGAACTCGCACGCTCCAAAGCCTGCCCAAAAGCCGCCTGTGTGCGGGCTGCGGCCAGCTCGGCGGAAAGCAATAATTGTCTCTCGGCGGTGATGATATAGGACATTTGGATGTAAGCGCCCATAGCGTGTTATCGGTATCAAATACCGGATTTCCGGGCGAATGCTAGAGACAAATTTGCGACACCAATTAGAAATAATTCCATTTTCATATGTCTTAATATGGTAAAGTTCTGATTTGTAATACTTTTCCGAAAGGTGGCTTTTGCGGCAAAAATATTACTTCTTTGACTTCTCCATTGTGGGAGGTGCGTGGAGCCTGTGGACACCTAGCAATCGCCGGCGGAAATGCCAGCCTGATCGCCGTTGGTAACCGCTGACAGACGACTGTCGAGGCCTGCCTTGCGAAGGTCAAAAGCGATTGCTATCGGTCTTTCACGGCAATTGCTTCCAGGCTTCTATTACATGACCTTCCGTTTGTTCCCGCAGCGTCTCGCTCGGTGTTGCCAAAGGACCTTGTGGTTCCTGGCAACCGTTTTTCTTCTGTTGCTTTCCTTCAGCTCCGCTGAGGCGTCCGGCGCTGCCGCCGGTCAGTCCATGGATTTCATTGTGGTGCATGGTGACATGGCCTGGTGCCGCGCCGACAATAATTGCCCCGACTGGATCTCCGCCGAAGGGCAGATCATGGCGGATTCGCCGAAGAAGCTGCAAAGGTTGCTGAAACGTCTCGGCGGCAGGAAATTGCCGATCATCGTCAGCTCGCCAGGCGGCGATGTCCGGGCGGCCATGGAGATGGCCTATGCCATCCGCAAGCAGAAACTCGCGATCGCCGTCGGTAGGACGCGCTCGCGCGATTGCCCCTATGCCGAGCCGATCTGCTCGGCTGCCCGCGCAAAGGACGGCTCCATCAAGGGCGAGACGTTTTCTCTCGGTGCCATCTGCTTTTCCGCCTGCCCGCTATTTTTTGCCGGTGGCGTCGAGCGCGTCTCCAGCCCCTTCGCACTTCTTGGCGTACATCAGATCACCACGACCTACAGCGAGGTGCGCGTCCAATACCGCACCGAATACGAAATGGTGAACGGCAAGCGAAAGATCCTCTCCAAACGGGAGGTGGGGCGTAAATTCGTCGGTAAGCACGATACGACCAAGCTCGACAAGCGACAGACGGCGCGACTCGTCGATTTCCTCAAGGAGATGGGCATCGACAAATCGCTTGTCGGTCTGATGCTGGGCACTGCGCCAACATCGATCCATCTCATCGCGCAGATGGATGCGCTGAAGCTGCGGTTGACAACCGAGCTCGCCGCTGCCGATCAGCTTGTTGCCGCCAGGGATTGCAAGAGCAACCAATCGATTGCGAAGTGCGCCGCACCGACGCCTCCCTCGGCGGCGCCAGTGGCTGTCGGCGAATAACGACGCTTTCGGTTAGGCGTCCTTGGCTTTGGCCTTCGCCATGATCTTTTCCAGATAGCCGAGCAGAAGCGCCGAGACGACGAAGGCGAGATGCATGATGGTGAGCCACATCAGCTTGCCGTTCTCGTATTGGGTGGCGTTGAGAAAGATCTGCAGCAGGTGGATCGACGAAATGGCGACGATGGAAGAAGCAACCTTGATCTTGAGGCTGCCGGAATCGAGCTTGCCGAGGAAGGAGACTTCGTCGTCTGCCTCGTCGAAGCGGCTGACGAAATTTTCATAGCCGGAAATCATCACCATGACGATGAGGCTGGCCACCAGTGCGGCATCGATAAGGCCGAGAATGGCGAGGATCATGTCCGCCTCGTCATAATCAAAGACGCCGGCGGCGACCTTCAGGAACTTGTAGCCGAACGAGACGGCATAGATCGCAAGGGCGGCCGCAAGACCGAGATAGAAGACCACCAGAATCCAACGGCTGGAGAGGATGATGCGCTCGACCAGTAGTTCCAGGGACTTCATGCCTTATCCTTTTCCGTTCGTCCTGCAGTTCGCCCGGGAAAATAGGGTCGTCTGAGCTTTGCTGCAAGGCAGCATGGTTTCAGGAAGGACCGCAATCTGCAGCTATTCACAGCGGATATTTATTGGGCTATCCCGGCAGTGTGCATGCCTCCATGTTCAGGGCGGGAACAGGTTCGATGACAGCGGTAAAATCCGATATAGAAATCGCGCGTGCCGCGAAGAAATTGCCGATCGCGGAAATCGGCGCCAAGCTCGGCATTCCTGCTGAAGACCTTGCGCCTTACGGACATGACAAGGCGAAGATAGGGGCGAAGTTCATCGCTTCGAAAGCAGGCAATAAGGACGGCAAGCTGATCCTCGTCACCGCCATCAATCCGACGCCGGCCGGTGAGGGGAAGACGACGACGACCGTTGGCCTCGGTGACGGGCTGAACCGCATCGGCAAAAAGGCGATCGTCTGTGTGCGTGAGGCTTCGCTCGGACCTTGCTTCGGCGTGAAGGGCGGGGCGGCGGGCGGCGGTTATGCGCAGGTCATCCCCATGGAAGACATCAACCTGCATTTCACCGGCGATTTCCATGCCGTCACTGCGGCGCACAATCTTTTGGCGGCGCTGATCGACAATCATATCTATTGGGGCAACGAACAGAATATCGATGTTCGTCGTATCACCTGGCGCCGCGCCATGGACATGAACGACCGGGCATTGCGCGATATCGTCACCTCTCTCGGCGGCGTGGCCAACGGCTTTCCGCGCGAGGGCGGTTTCGACATCACCGTTGCCTCCGAGGTCATGGCCATCCTCTGCTTGGCTGCCGATCTCAAGGACCTGGAAAAGCGGCTCGGCAGCATCATCATCGGTTATCGCCGCGACCGCACGCCGGTCTATGCCCGCGATCTGAAGGCGGATGGGGCAATGGCGGTGCTGCTCAAGGACGCGATGCAGCCGAACCTGGTACAGACGCTGGAAAACAATCCGGCTCTGGTGCATGGCGGCCCCTTCGCCAACATCGCCCATGGCTGCAATTCGGTGATCGCCACGCGCACGGCGCTGAAACTTGGCGATTATGTCGTGACCGAAGCGGGCTTCGGCGCCGATCTTGGCGCGGAAAAATTCTTCGATATCAAGTGCCGCAAGGCGGGTCTTTCACCGGATGCTGCCGTTATCGTCGCGACGGTGCGGGCATTGAAGATGAATGGCGGCGCCAAGAGGGAAGATCTCGGCCAGGAGAACGTCGGAGCTCTGGTGAAGGGCTGTGCCAATCTTGGCCGGCACGTCGCCAATGTCCGGAAATTCGGCGTGCCGGTCGTCGTTGCCATCAATCACTTCATTTCGGATACGGATGCGGAAGTCGAGGCGCTGAAGAATTACGTGGCGCGGCTCGGCGCCGAGGCGATCCTTTGTCGTCATTGGGCCGAGGGATCGGCGGGGATCGAAGAGCTTGCCTACAAGGTGGTCGAGCTTGCCGAATCCGGCCAGGCGAGATTCCAGCCGCTTTATCCCGATAATCTCTCCCTGCTTGAAAAGATCGAGATCGTCGCTTCAAAGATCTACCATGCCGGCGAGGTGACCGCCGACAAGGCCGTGCGCGACCAGCTACGCTCCTGGGAGGATCAGGGTTACGGCCATTTGCCGGTCTGCATGGCGAAGACGCAATATTCCTTTTCGACCGACCCGAACGTCCGCGGCGCGCCGGAGGGTCATATCGTGCCTGTCCGCGAAGTGCGCCTCTCGGCCGGCGCCGGCTTCGTCGTCGTCATCACTGGCGAGATCATGACCATGCCAGGCCTGCCGAAATCCCCGGCGGCAGAACGGATTTTCCTCAATGAACAGGGATATATCGAGGGATTATTTTAAGTTCTGATTCCGGTGCAGGACCGGGAACCCGCATATTTGGACAATACGGCTGCAACTTCTTCCTCGCTTGCAAAATCTCCGCGATCAGCTTCGGCGATGGCGGCTTCGATTTCGGCGAGTTGCCACTCTTCGCGTTCCAAGAATTCTTCGATAGCCTGAGTTGCCATTTCTGCGGACGATAGTTGGCGTCGTTTGGCCAGCCGGTCCAAGCGCGATACCGTAGATTCTTGCATCTGAAAGCTAAATACCGTCATGAGAATCCTGATCCATCACTCACTGGCGAGTCTAGAGGTCTTGTGATCTGATTCAAGCAAGAATCATAATCCTTTGAAAGAGAGGGATTTTTTATCCTCGATAACCGATAAGCATTGAAGGTTCAGTGGCAATATCTGAACTCGCCGTTCCTCTTCACTACATCCAGATGGAAATGCGTCTCGTGTGCGGCGTCGCTGTTCGGGTCAAGGACGGTTGTGAAATAGAGGCAGGCGGAGGCGCTGGCGCTGCGCTGGAATGCGCCCGTTAGCGTCGGGTCTTCCTGCCGCGGTTCGATATCGACGGTCTTGCCATTTTCGAAGGTGAAGCTGGCGATGTCTATAGCGTTGCCGCGGGCATGTTCCGAGATCTTGCCCGCGGCGGCGTTGTTGCGTAGGCGGCAGATATAGGTCGAGGCCTGGTTGAGCGCGGTAATCCGGCCGTTTTCCTTCAGCGCGGTTGCTGCGGCGGGGATCACGCTCTCCTTCATCCAGTGGGCAAGCGCCAAGGCGGCCTCACAGCGCATCGTGCCTTCCGGTTTCAACTTGATGTCAGGCAGCGGTTCAGAGAGCGCAATCGGCTTGTCGATGCCGCAGCCGTTGCCGTCGTCGATGCGGGGAATGTCCTTGAATACCGCACCCATGGCGCTCAACTCTTTGAGACAGGCTTGATGCTCTTCGTCCGACTCTGCCGCGACTGTCGGCGGCGGTTTGGGCGGCCCCTGCATTTCCCCCTCAGTCGGTTCGGTCTCGGAAGTCTCGGGTTTTTGTGCGGGTATCGGCGCCCCACTGGGTTCTTCGGCTTGTCCGCTATTCGGCTTGGTTTGTGGCAGCGGACCGGTCTCGGATTTCTCTGGTTTTTGTGGCGGTATCGGCGGCTCAGTAGGCGATTGGGTTTGTTCGCTATCCGGCTTGGGCTGTGGAGTCGGGCCGGTTTCGGGGAGGGAGGCTGCCGTCAGCATGGCGACGGCGGTCGTGACGGAGATGATCCGGAGCAGCATCAAGTATTTCACCCATTTCTAATGGCAACGCCGGGAGAACGCTCGATGCAGCGATTTCGTTGCAATTCAGCAACTTTATCGGTCTGCTTTTAAACATGATAATTTTATTCATGATTATATCAGGTGGATATATTGACAATAATAGTCATGTTTTTTATGCGGCAGAAAGAAGGCGGAAATTGCTCCGCTTCGTTCAACGAAAAGAACCCAGCCAGCCCCTTGCGTGCATCAGAAGGCACCAACCAGCCAGCCCGGTGAAGCAATTCGAAAGGAATGGTTATGGTTGTCCGGCGATCCCGCTCGGTTCCCTTGGCGTGCACGGCGTTTCTGGCCCTCGGGCTCGGCACTGCCTCTTATGCGCAGACGGCAAATCAAAGTGATGCGGCTGCAGATGGAGCGGCGGCGAAGAGCGACCGCGCAACGGATCTGAAGCCGATCGTGGTCAAGGGCAAAGCATCGAAAGATGTGCTTGCTGACTCGCCGACGACCAGCGAGACGACGGCCAAGGAGATCGATGACAATCAGATCAGCCGTATCGAGGACCTTGGTCGCAGCACGGAAGTCGGCGTTGGCTTCGACCGCACCAGCGGCAGCATCAATATTCGCGGCCTCGAAGACGACCGCGTGCTGACGACGATCGACGGCATCGAGGTCCCGTTTCTGCTGGACGGCGCTCGCGCTGCGGACGGCGGCGTTAATAGCTTCGACTTCAACACACTTTCGACGGTCGACGTCGTGCGCGGCTCCGATTCCAGCCGCGCTGGTTCCGGCGCTCTTGGCGGCGCTTTTGTGCTGCGCACGCTGGAGCCGGAAGATCTGATCGCGCCTGGTTCGACCTGGGGCGGCGTCTTCAAACTTGGCTATAATGGCGATGATCGCAGCGTCGGCGGCTCGGCCGGGGTTGCCAAGCGCATCGACAATACCGCTATTCTTTTCGAGGGCGGATACACGCATGGTCATGAGTTGGAAAATAACGGCGATGTCGGCGGCTACTCCACCAAGCGCACCGAGGCCGATCCGGCCGACTACAACCAGCGCAATGGCCTCTTCAAGATCCGCCAATATACCGATGTCGGAACTTTTGGCATTACGGCCGAACACTACAATAAAGATACAGATATCGATGCCATGCATCTGCAGAGCCCGACAGGAAACTTCCGGCCCGGCAACTACGATACGACCGACAATATCGAGCGCAACCGCGTTTCGCTCGACTATAAATACGAGGCTGACAGCGCCGACTCGTTGGTCGACACCGCCAATGCCGTCTTTTACTGGCAGAACCTGATGCGCGAGAACGGCGCCGAGGGTTATCGTTATACCTCCGTCATCGGCGATTATTGGCGCCGCAACGAGGTCGAGGATCGCAGCATCGGCTTCAACGGCAATGCCTCGAAGTCCTTCGATACCGGCAGCCTGCATCACAACGTCACCTTCGGCCTCGACGTCGCCTTCACCAAGACGCATCAATATTCGGCCGGCGGCGACAGTTGCAACCTTCCCCGCTGGGCCGCTTCCTGCGCATTCCTGCATACCAACCAGTCTGACATGCCCGATGTCGACGGCAAACGCGTCGGCGCCTTCATCGACGACAAGATCGAAATCGGCTCCAGCGGCTTCTCGCTGACGCCAGGCCTGCGCTTCGACTGGTACGATTATTCGCCAAAGAATACCGACGCCTATCGCGACAGCGCCAACTATGCCGGCCTGCCGCCCGGACAGTCCGATACCCGTTTCTCGCCGAAGCTGCGTGCGGCGTTCCAGCCGCAGGATAATGTCGAGTTTTATGCGCAGTGGGCAATGGGCTTCCGCGCACCGAATGTCAGCGAACTCTACCTGAACTACGGCGTGCCCGGCGGCTATGTCAGCTACGGCAATCCCGATCTGAAGCCGGAGACCAGCAATGGCGTCGAAATCGGCGCGAACCTCGGCGATGATGATTTCGGCGGCCATATCGGCGGCTTCTACAACAAGTATAAGAACTTCATCGATAGCGAGACTTCCGTCGATCCGACGCGCACTTACCCGTTGGGGATCACAAAATACTTCAATCGCGACAACGTCCGCATCTTCGGCGTCGAGGTCAATGCGCACAAGAAGTTCGACAACGGCATTCACATCAAGGGCGCGCTTGCTTATGCCAATGGCAAGGACTCCGATACCGGCGAATGGCTCGACTCCGTCGCTCCGGCCAAGGCGGCCTTCACTGTCGGCTATGCCACCGAGATATGGGGAACCGACCTGACCTTCATCACGACGACAAGCGAGCCGAAGAAGGATGGCGACAGCTTCCGCACGCCAGGTTACGGCATCTTCGACCTGACGGGATGGTGGGAGCCGGAGCAGGTGAAAGGCCTGACGCTGCGGGCAGGGGTCTACAACATCTTCAACAAGACCTATTACGACGCACTCAACGTCGCCTCGACCAGCCTGACGCAACCGCACGAATTCTATTCGGAGCCAGGCCGGACCTTCAAGCTGACGCTGACGCAGAAGTTCTGAGCGATTTCGTCGTAATGGCGGGTGGGCGGTGCTTCGGCATCGCCCTTTTTGTGTTCACTGGCCTGTCACCCCGTCCGCATTATGCATCGCTTGGTCAGGCCCGCTCTGTGAGCAGCGATCTTACCTTATCGATGTCAGCCGATGTCGCAGGATTGTAGACCACCATGCCGAGATCGGGCCTGCCGTCGACGGCAAAGCTCGAATATTCGAGGGCGATCAGGCCGACGGTTGGATGCTGCAGATGCTTGGTGCCTTCGCCATAGCTGCGCACGTCGTTGTTGCGCCACATCGCTTCGAATTCAGGGCTTCGGCGGCTGAGGTCTTCGACCAGGTCTTTGACGTTTTCGGCGGCTCCGGCCCGGGCCACCTCTGCACGGAACGCCCCCACCACGAAGCGGGCATCGGCCTCCCATTCCGGCATGGCGTTGCGCACGCGGGAACTGGAGAAGACGAGACGCAGGATGTTGCGTTCCTCCGGCGGGATATCGTCGTAGTTGGCGAGCACGACCGAAGCGGCGCGGTTCCAGGCGATGATGTCCCATGTGGAGTTTTTCACGAGCGCCGGGCTGAGCTCCAGCGAGTCGAGCACGCGCTGAAGCCGCGGTGTTACACCCTCGACCCGCTGGTAACGGACTTCGGGCGGCCGACCGAGGGCGAGCAGGAACAGGTGCTCGCGTTCGACATCGGTCAGCATAAGGGCGCGGGTGATCCGATCGAGCACATCGGCCGAGGGCGCTCCGCCGCGTCCCTGCTCGAGCCATGTATACCAAGTCGCGCTGATATTGGCGCGCTGTGCCACTTCCTCGCGTCGCAGGCCGGCCGTTCGCCTGCGTCCCGACGGAAGGCCGAATGCCGTCGGATCGAGTTTGGTGCGGCGATCCCTAAGGTAGGTTCCAAGCGGGTTGTCGTTGATGGCGGGCATGGTCGTCCTGTTAGTCATTATACCCGTATAAGATCACTACTTTACCCTGATAATGCGCCCGCCGATAGTGATCCCGGTTTGAACCTGGAGAATTTCTTATGCGTGTTTTTGTTACCGGTGCGACCGGTTTCGTAGGGTCCGCTGTCGTTGCTGAGTTGATCGCCGCCGGCCATCGGGTGCTCGGTCTCGCTCGCTCGGAGGCGGGCGCCAGATCTCTAGCCGCCGCAGGTGCCGAAGTGCATCGTGGCGGTCTTGAGGATCTGGAAAGCCTGCGCAAGGGCGCGGCGGCGTCGGATGGTGTGATCCATACTGCGTTCAATCACGACTTCTCAAAATTTGCGGAAAATTGCGAGACGGACGGGCGAGTTATCGAGGCGCTAGGTTCGGCGCTGGCCGGCTCCGATCGTCCACTGATCGTCACCTCCGGGACCGGGCTTCTTTCGCCGGGTCGTTTCGCGACCGAAGACATGCTTCCGGATTTCGGCCCCGCTTCGTTTCCCCGCGTCGCTTCCGAACAGGCGGCGTTGTCGGTTGCCGCGAAAGGCGTGCGCGCATCCGTGATGCGGCTTCCTCCTTCGGTTCATGGCGCCGGCGATCATGGTTTTGTGCCGATCCTCATCCGTATCGCCCGGGAGAAGGGCGTTTCCGCTTATATCGGCGATGGGCGCAATCTCTGGCCGGCTGTGCATCGGCTCGACGCCGCGCGTCTCTACCGGCTCGCGATCGAGACGGATTCGAGGGTGGCTCGATATCACGGCGTCGCTGAAGAGGGCGTGCCGTTCCGGGATATCGCCGGCGTGATCGGTCGTCGTCTGAACCTGCCGGTCGTCAGCAAGACGTCAGAGGAGGCGGTCGAGCATTTCGGTTGGTTCGTCCATTTTGCCGAACTCGATTGCCCGGCCTCCAGCCAGCAGACACGGGAACTGTTGGGATGGGAGCCAGAGCAGCCCGGGCTCATTGAGGACATCGATCGTGACGAATATTTCACGGCCTGAGCATTTTTGGCGAAGCCGGGCGCATGGACGCGCTGGGTCTCGCTTATCTACTTGCCTGGGAATGCCGCGCGATTGTCTATCGAAGCGTTCAATGTTATCAAAGCTGTGCAACCTATTGAGAAAGGAGGGCCGGAGATGATCACGTTTGTCTGGCGCAATCGCCAGTTCGGCCCGAACCAAGCCCTGCAAATGCGTTTGCAGGGCTGATCAGAGACCGCTTCTCGATCACCGTCTTTCTGGTCTGCCCCTGTGGGTAATGCAGCGCGCATGTTTGCGCGGCTGCATGGATGACACTCAACCGAGTTCCCGCCGATAACCACGCCGATGGGGCGTCGCGGCGTGCTTGGGTCAGACCGGAAGAAGACCATGACTCTGATCAATCTCCGCAATTTTGGCATCACCCTGGGGATGCCGCTTATCTCCAATCTCAATTTCACCGTGGGCGCGGGCGATCGCATCGGCATCGTTGCCGCAAATGGCCGAGGGAAATCCACCCTGCTGAATTGCATCGCTGGCGGGCTGGAGCCGACGGCGGGCGACATCACCCGTTCGCGTGGCATACGGGTCGGCTATGTCGAACAGAATGTGCCTGCCGGTCTGGCTGCTATCCCTTTCTACGATGCGGTTCTTCGCGCTCTACCGACCGAACAAGCCGAGAGCGAGGGCTGGCGCGTCGACGTGACGCTTGATTCGCTCGACGTGCCTCAGGCGCTGCGGGAGAGAGCGCTTGCTGATCTCAGTGGCGGCTGGCAGCGGCTGGCCATGCTCGCGCGCGTTTGGGTGACCGAGCCGGACGTCCTGCTGCTGGACGAGCCGACCAACCATCTCGATCTCGCCAAGATCGCGCTGCTGGAAGATTGGTTGAACGCTCTGCCGCGCGATATACCGGTTCTGATCGCTAGCCATGACCGCGCCTTTCTCGATGCCGTGACCAACCGCACTCTGTTTCTGCGTCAGGAGCAATCGACGGCCTACTCCTTGCCCTATGGCCGCGCGCGAGCGGCACTGGACGAGGCTGACGCTTCGGACGAGCGGCGTTATCAGAAGGATATGAAGACGGCGCAGCAACTGCGCAAGCAAGCGGCCAAGCTCAATAATCTCGGTATCAATTCCGGTAGCGATCTGCTGACGGTGAAGACGAAGCAGCTCAAGGCGCGCGCCGAGCGCCTCGAAGATGAGGCGCGGCCAGGCCATCAGGAGCGTTCGTCCGGTGCGATCAAGCTCGCCAATTGCGGCATTCAGGCGAAAATATTGGTGACGCTCGATGATGCCTGCGTCGGGACGCCGGATGGCACATTGCTGTTCAAGACCGGCAAACGCTGGATCTGCCAGGGCGATCGCATCGTCTTGCTCGGTCATAATGGAGCGGGCAAGACCCGCCTTGTCGAGATGATACGTCGGGCCATTGCCGATCAAAGCGCATCGGGAGCGATCCGGGCAACGCCATCGCTGGCGCTGGGCTATAGCGATCAGGTGCTCTCGCATCTCGGTCATGACGATACGCCGCTCGGCGTGATCACGCGGCTGTTCGAACTCGGCGAACAGCGGGCGCGCACGCTGCTTGCTGGTGCCGGCATGGGCGTCGACATGCAGGGCCGTGCCATTGGCAGGCTTTCGGGCGGTCAGAAGGCGCGGTTGTCCATGCTGGTACTCAGGCTCACCAATCCGAACTTTTACCTGCTCGACGAACCGACCAACCATCTCGATATCGATGGACAGGAGGCGCTGGAGGGTGAGTTGATGGCGCAGGAAGCAAGTTGTCTGCTTGTATCTCACGACCGCAGCTTCGTCCGCGCGATCGGCAATCGCTTTTGGCTGATCGAGAAGAAGCGACTGGTCGAAGTGGATGGGCCGGAGGCGTTTTTCGCGGAGGTGGGCAAGCGGTGAAGGACGGTCGGCCCCGCTGACCTGGCGATGCAGCGGATGCAGACTTATCTTGCCCATGGGGCGGGTGGCCTTCCTTCAAATTCCGCGCATTGTAACGGCGGTCATGGCTCGCCTCGCTGGTCATGGGCTCAGCGGCTCCGGATCTTTTCGTCTACACAGCAACGCAATGGCGACGATGATGGCGCAGGCGACGACCAAGGTGCTCGCTAGATACACACTTCTGAGCCCACCCCGGTTCGCAACGAATCCAAGAACTGGGGCTGCGGTTCCGAGCGCCAGATCGAGGAACGTGGTGTACGCGCCCATGGCAAGGCTGCGGCTTTGAAGCGGTGCCTGCATGACTGCCTCCACTCCGAAGGCCGGATGGACCAGGGAATAGCCAAATCCGGTCAGCGCCACGCCCAGAAAGGCGATCTCTGGCTGTGGCGCGAGCCAGATCACGGCCTGTCCGGTGGCCTCCATCGATACGAATAGGAGCGCGACCTTGGTTGCCCCCAGCTTGTCCGGCAGATGTCCGAACAAAACGCGGGAGAGCATGAAGGAGCCAGAATAGATCGTGAAGACCAGCCAGACGGGACCCCATCCGCGTTCGACAAAGAACAGCGAGACAAAGGCATTGATCGCTGCGAAGCCGACGCTTGCAAAAGCAAGGCCGATGCCAGGAAGCCAGACGGCGCCAATCACCTGGATGAGAGGTGGACGTCGGGCTGGTCTCGGCGCGACAAAACGCATGGGATATGTGAGCAAAAGGCTGGCAAGCGGGAGGAGCACTGTGCCAAGTCCGATTGCTAGGAAGCCATAGCGAGAATATAGGCTGGCACCGATCGGCGCTGCGATGGCAAATGCGCTATACATTGCGATCCCGATCCAGGACAAGATTCTGCCCGTGCTCTGAGGGCCTAACATCATCAAAGCCCAACTGAATGCACCGGTGATGATGAAGCCTTCGGCCCCACCTAGAACCGCGCGCCCCAACAGCAGCAGGGTGACGGAAAGTACCGGTGCTCCGGCGAGGGGAAGGGAAGCCAGATAAAGCAGCCCCGAAACGATCGCAGCCACTAGCCCGGCCAGCAATGCCGGCTTGCCGCCGCGGCTGTCTGCGTAGTTACCCGACCAAACACGGGAGATGAGTGCCGCTGCAAATTGGCTTCCAGTGACAAAGCCAACGATGAGCGTGCTCATTCCCAATCCGGTATGTACGTGCAGCGGCAGTACCGGCATGGCAAGACCGGTGATGAAGAAGGCTACGAAGACTGCGAACAGGATCAAAGTCACAGACCGCAAAGGACGGTCGGTGGCGTGATCACGATAGGCTGGGTCGGCCGCAGATGGCGGTCTCGTCGGGTTCATTATCTTTTCGTTCCGAAGCAACTTGATGGGGTGTGTCCGTGAAGGGTGAACGGGTCGTGTATTGCTCGTCGCTCACATGTTCCATCCAATCGCCGACTTTTCCGTCCCTCGCTTCCTGAATGGCGATGTGTGCATGGCCGTGTTGGACGAGGCCGCATGCCAGTGTCTTTCACCGGGAGCAAACCAGACCGCGACGCGGGGATTTCCTCGATCAGACCGCCTTCGCGCTGGACCAGCCCGAAGCCTGCTGTGATGATAAGCGTTTTCCCGAGCGGATGCGTGTGCGAGGCGGGGGGCTCCGGGTTCGAATATGACGCTTGCTGCTGAGACACGAGCAGGTGCAGGTGCAGGTGCCTGAAATAGCGGATCGATACCTATTGTTCCGGTGAACCAGTCAGCGGGGCCTTTGCCTGAGGGCTGCGATCCAGTTCTCTTTATGTCCATCGGTCTGCTCCTCGGATCGCGGCTCTTTATGCCCAACCACACCAGTTGCCTTGCGACGGAATATAAAGCCTGTCATTTGTTTCGATTAGGCGATATTATGAGATTGAACTTATATCGGAGATCAATAAATGCGTCGTGAAGAACTCGGCGATTTACTGGCCTTCCTGACCGTGGCGGAGGAGCGGAGCTTTACCAAGGCGGCCGCAAGGCTCGGGACGTCTCAGTCCTCGCTCAGCCTTATCATTCGACGACTTGAAGAACGGCTCGGCGTTCGCTTGCTTACGCGGACGACGCGCAGCCTTTCGCCGACCATTGCCGGAGAACAACTGCTTGCGACGCTCGGCCCCGCTCTCGGGAATATCGAGGCGCAGTTGTCAGCGCTGAGCGAGTTCCGGGACAAGCCTGCGGGGAGTTTCCGGATCACGGCAGGTCAACACGCGATCGACACTATCCTTTGGCCAAAGCTCTCCGCTTTCCTTCGCCACTATCCGGACATCAAGATCGAGTTGGTTGCGGAGTCGGCCCTGACGGACATCGTCGCTGAACGTTTCGACGCGGGCGTACGGCTGGGCGATCAGGTCGAGAGGGATATGATTGCGGTGCGCATTGGACCGGAAGCCCGAATGATCGTGGTGGGCTCACCGGTATGCTTCGAAAACCGCAGGCCTCCTGCTGTGCCGCCGGAATTGACCGAGCATCCCTGCATTAATCTTCGCCTGCCGACCTATGGCGGGTTCTATGCATGGGAATTCGCCAAAAATGGGCAGGAACTCAGAGTAAGGGTCGACGGTCAACTTGCGTTTAATGGCGTGCCGCAAGTTCTCGCAGCAGCGCTGGATGGATACGGATTGGCTTACCTGCACGAAGACGTTACGCGCCAGCACATTGCGGAAGGCCGCCTCGTGCAGGTGCTGGACGACTGGTGCCCGCCGTTTCCGGGTTATCACCTCTATTATCCCAGCCGACGTCACCAGTCTCCCGCGTTCACACTTTTGATCAACGAACTGCGATGTCAGCCGTCGGGGGTGTAGGCGAGCCGTTGTCCGAGGGGCACCGGCGACTTCGTTGGTTAATGCTGATCTTAGCTGGCGCATATGAGCCCCAGGGCTTTTTTTGCCCACCCTGGAAAACTTTACACCCAATCCCCGCTTGCGCATCACCTCATCTCACGCTAACAATTCGCTCCATGAGTATGTCCTTGAACAACCATGCATCGTGGTGGTGGGCTCGCTGAGGCGGCCTCGACCAATCGTGTTCAAAGACGACGAGTGAGCCGCCCGAGATTTCGAGGCGGCTTTTTTGTTATAAAGGCCGCCTGTCATCCGGGCCCGATAACGGAGTGAGGAACAATGGTAACGATCCTTCGGGATGATGGTGCGGAAATCTACGAGACGAAGGGCGGGATCACCGTCACTCGGCAGCGCCGGCCGACGCCCTATGCGGATGCGGTTTCGTCCTATATCGACAAGCTCGATGAGCGCCGCGGTGCGGTCTTCTCGTCGAATTACGAATATCCCGGCCGCTACACCCGTTGGGATACCGCCATCGTCGATCCGCCGCTCGGTCTGTCCTGTAACGGTCGTAATGTCTGGATCGACGCCTATAATGAGCGCGGCGAGGTCATACTCGGCTTCATCGCCGAAAAGCTGAAGACGGTATCCGAACTGGTGCTCGGCGCGTCCACGGCCCGCCGGCTTGACCTGACGGTGAAGACACCGGATCGCGTCTTTACCGAGGAAGAGCGCTCGAAGACCCCGACGGTCTTCACGGTGCTGCGCGCCGTCACCGATCTCTTCTATTCGCAGGCCGATGCCAGCATTGGCTTCTACGGCGCCTTCGGCTACGACCTCGCTTTCCAGTTCGACGCGATCAGCCTGAAGCTCGAGCGTCCCGACGACCAGCGCGACATGGTGCTCTATCTGCCGGATGAAATCCTGGTGGTGGACAATTATTCGGCCAAGGCCTGGATCGATCGTTACGATTTCGCCAAGGGCGGTATCTCTACTGAAGGCAAGTCCGGCGAGATCGCTGCCGAGCCGTTCCGCCACACCGATGCCATTCCGCCGAAGAGCGATCATCGCCCCGGCGAATATGCCGAACTGGTGGTCAAGGCGAAGGAAAGCTTCCGCAAGGGCGATCTTTTCGAGGTCGTGCCCGGCCAGAAGTTCATGGAGCGCTGCGAAAGCAAGCCGTCCGATATTTCCAAGCGTCTGAAGGCGATCAATCCGTCGCCCTATTCCTTCTTCATCAATCTTGGCAATCAGGAATATCTCGTCGGCGCTTCGCCTGAGATGTTCGTGCGCGTGTCCGGCCGCCGCATCGAAACCTGCCCGATTTCGGGTACGATCAAGCGCGGCGACGATCCGATCGCCGACAGCGAGCAGATCCTGAAGCTCTTGAACTCCAAGAAGGACGAGTCCGAGCTGACCATGTGCTCCGACGTTGATCGCAACGATAAGAGCCGTGTTTGTGAGCCGGGTTCGGTCAAGGTCATCGGCCGCCGGCAGATCGAGATGTATTCGCGCCTGATCCACACGGTCGACCATATCGAAGGCCGCCTGCGCGACGATATGGATGCTTTTGATGGCTTCCTCAGCCACGCCTGGGCCGTCACCGTCACCGGCGCGCCGAAGCTCTGGGCTATGCGCTTCATCGAAAACCACGAGAAGAGCCCGCGTGCATGGTATGGTGGCGCGATCGGCATGGTCGGCTTCAATGGCGACATGAACACCGGCCTGACGTTGCGCACCGTTCGCATCAAGGACGGCATTGCCGAGGTGCGTGCCGGCGCGACGCTGTTGAACGACTCGATCCCCGAGGAAGAAGAAGCAGAAACCGAACTGAAGGCCTCCGCCATGCTTTCCGCCATCCGTGATGCCAAGACCGGCAATTCCGGCAAACAGCAACGTGACGTCGCCTCCGTGGGCAAGGGCGTGAAAATCCTGCTCGTTGACCACGAGGATAGCTTCGTCCATACGCTTGCCAATTATTTCCGCCAGACGGGTGCCACGGTTTCTACGGTGCGTACGCCGGTGCCGGAAGAGGTCTTCGACCGGCTCGATCCGGATCTGGTCGTGCTGTCGCCAGGTCCCGGCAATCCGAAGGATTTCGACTGCAAGGCAACCATCAAGAAGGCGAGGGCGCGCAACCTGCCGATCTTCGGCGTCTGCCTGGGCTTGCAGGCGCTCGCCGAAGCCTATGGCGGCGAGTTGCGCCATCTTGCCATCCCGATGCATGGCAAGCCGTCGCGCATTCGCGTGCTGGAGTCCGGCCTCGTCTTTTCAGGTCTTGGCCGCGAGGTTACGGTCGGTCGCTATCATTCGATCTTTGCCGATCCGTCAAGTCTGCCGCGTGACTTCATGATCACGGCCGAAAGCGAGGATGGCACGATCATGGGCATCGAGCATGTCAAGGAGCCGATTGCAGCCGTGCAGTTCCATCCGGAATCGATCATGACGCTTGGCGGTGACGCCGGCATGCGGATGATCGAGAATGTCGTGGCGCATCTGGCGCGGCGGGTGAAGACGAAGGCGGCGTGACAGCGCGGCTTCGCTGATTGACATCCAAAGAGCGCTGGGTCTCTGCGAGATCCAGAGCAGTTCCAGGAAAAGTGCGAAGCGGTTTTCCGTCTGGAATGCGCAAAAACAAAGGGATAGAGCAGGAAAGCGATTCCGTGAAACGCTTTTCCTGCTCTAGCGTTCCTTGCCATCTGCGTGCCAGCATTCCTCGAAAATCAGCTCATCGAGCGGCAGGCGCTCGCGCCAACCCTTCACCGCAAGCTCGGGCATGTCATAGAGCTCGTCGACATAGCCGACGCAGAGCCATGCGACGATTTTGACATGCTCGGGTATGTTCAGGATGTTCTTGATCGCGTCCTCGTGAAAAATGCTCACCCAACCAACGCCGACACCCTCGGCGCGGGCGGCAAGCCAGAGGTTCTGAACAGCGCAGACTGTCGAATAGACGTCCGTCGCCGGATTGTGCGTCCGCCCAAGCACGACAGGCCCGCCACGTTTGGTATCGCAGGTGATGCAGATGCTGAGGGGCGCCTTGCGGATGCCTTCGAGTTTCAGCCGCTGATATTGGGCGCGGCGATCGCCTTCGAACATCTGGCAGGCTTCCTCATTGGCCTGGTGAAAGGCCTTCCAGACGCGCTCGCGAGTCTCCTGCTGCCGGACCAGCAGGAAATTCCATGGCTGCATGAAACCGACCGACGGCGCACGATGGGCCGCCTCGAGCAGCCGTCTGACGAGATCTTCAGGCAAAGGATCAGACCGGAACTGATCGCGCACGTCGCGGCGAGTTTCGATGGCGCGGTAGACGGCGGCGCGCTCCGCTTCGGAAAAGGCGCATGCCGCTATCAGATGGTCCGCGTCTTTTGGCGAGACATCGGCGACTGAAGCTGCGTTGTGCGAATGGGAGGGATCATCAAAAGAGGGCATGTTCCACCGTGAATCTGGAGGGAGCGGCGACGTTTCGTGGCGGAATGCCGTTCGCTGGCGTTAGAGGTTGACGTATAGCCTAGTGCATGCTTGCACGGGAAGGTGCCACCATGATTTTCACAGGCAAGCATAGGATATGCCGGCCGTCATCTTTGTCGTGTCATCGTCTTTCAGCGGCAGCTTTGCGGCCCGCCTTTGTTTAACCGGGCTATTTGGGATAAATTGTGATGTGCGCGGCCCAGGCCGTCCTTTGACAAACGGTGCATTCTGCATCATATGAATGCCAATGAGCCGCCTGCGCGATTTTCGCGCGGGCGGTTTTGCATTTGAATGGCGCGGTTTTTGCAATTCGTTCGCATATGCATGGCGCGCGCATCCGCATTGGAGAAACGCATGAACGGACAGGGCAACCAGACGATACGGCAATTGGCCCTCTGGGGCATTCCGCTATCGCTCGGCGTCTTGGCGCTGAAGATGCTCGCCTGGTGGGTGACGGGCTCCGTGGCGCTGCTGTCGGACGCCTTGGAATCCCTCGTCAATGTCGTGGCCGCGTTCATCGCTTTCTTCGTCATCCGCTATGCGCAGAAGCCGGCGGATCACGATCATCCCTTCGGCCATCACA
Organism: Rhizobium sp. CB3090; assembly: GCF_029714285.1. NCBI lineage: Bacteria > Pseudomonadati > Pseudomonadota > Alphaproteobacteria > Hyphomicrobiales > Rhizobiaceae > Rhizobium > Rhizobium sp. CB3090. Next base: position 2,193,923 of record NZ_CP121662.1, on the reverse strand, counting down.
AGGCGGAGTATCTTTCGGCCGTCACCGAAGGCGCGATGATCATCGTCGCTGCGCTGATGATCGTGCAGGAGGCGGTGGGGCATTTGAGCAATCCGCAGCCGTTGCAGGCGCCCGTCCTTGGCCTTGCCATCAACTTTGCCGCCGGTATCATCAATGCCCTATGGGCGCTGACCTTGATCCGCGCTGGGCACGAACACCGCTCGCCGGCCCTGACTGCGGATGGGCAGCACATCATGTCCGATGTCTATACCTCGATTGGCGTATTGGTCGGACTGCTGCTGGCGCTTGGCACCGGCTATCCGATATTCGACCCGGTCCTTGCCATTCTCGTCGCCATCAACATCCTCTATCAAGGTTGGAAAGTGATTTCCAATTCCATCGATGGACTGATGGACAAGGCCGTGTTGCCGGAAGAGGAGACGGCGATCAAGGAGGCGATCGCCACGCATGCCAACGGCTCGCTAGGTGTGCACGATCTGAAGACGCGCCGGGCAGGCGCCGTGACTTTCGTCGATTTCCACCTCGTCGTGCCAGCGGCAATGCCGGTCCGTGAGGCGCATCGCATCTGCGACCGCCTTGAAGACGCCATACGGGCGATCCATGCGGGTGCGGAAATAACCATTCACGTGGAGCCCGAGGGCGAGAAGGCCCATGGCATCCGCGTCAAAGTGATCAAGGAGACCTAAGATGCCCACCACCGATGTATCCGGTCTGTCGATGCTCGGCAGTCAGACAGAAACGGCCGCCAACCCCGAAGTCGCCGTTCTGGAAAAGGTGCCGTCCGGCCATGCCGGCACGGATTATGTCGTGCGCTTTACCGCGCCGGAATTCACCTCCCTTTGCCCGATGACCGGTCAGCCGGATTTTGCCCATATCGTCATCGATTACATCCCGAACGAGTGGCTGGTGGAATCGAAGTCGCTGAAGCTCTTCCTGCATTCCTTCCGCAACCACGGCGCCTTCCACGAGGATTGCTCGATCTACATCGCCAAGCGACTGGTCGAACTGCTGGAGCCGAAATGGCTCAGGATCGGTGCCTACTGGTATCCCCGAGGCGGTATTCCGATCGATGTGTTCTGGCAGACGGGCAAGCCGCCCGAGGGGGTATGGCTGCCGGATCAGGGCGTGCAGCCTTATCGCGGGCGCGGGTAAACCAAAAAAGCCGCCATCCGAAGGGAGGCGGCTTTTTGCAATCAGAGACGATTGGCTTCAGGCAAACGAACTGTCGTCGCCGCCATTGTCGGACGAGTCGTCATAGTCATAGTCGTTGTCGTCCTGATCATCAGATGCATAATCGACATTGGTCTGACCATTATCGTTCTGGTCGTTGCCATCGTTGCCGAAATAATTGTTGTTGATGATCGTTTCCTGAGCCGGCTGTTCGGCTGCGTTGGCGGCCGTGCCGCCGAAGAGGCCGCCGAGACCACTGCCACCGGTGCCGCCGAGATGGGGGCTGAACAGGCTGGAGAGCGATTCCGCCAGCATGACGCCACCGGCAACGCCCGCCGCAGTCCCGAGGGCGCCGCGCAGGAAACTGCCGCCTGCCGAGGGAGCCCCGGCCTGCGGGTTCCAGGGGCCGCTCGGCTGTTGTTGGCCGCCCCAAGGGCCGGGCTGCGGAGCGTTGCGGGCATAATCGTCATAGAGACGGCCCTGCTGCTGCGGATTGCCGGCTTGTGGCCCCGGGCCACGCTGCGGCTGCTGTTGGCCGCCGCCGAACAGCGAGCCAAGTCCGCCGAGGAAGCCGCCGCTCTGCGCCTGCGGGTGATTGTCGGCGCCCTGTTGTTCCAGTTCGCGCACGCGCGCTTCAAGCTGCTGGATGCGGTCGGCTGCCGCCTTCATGCCCTGTTCCTGCATGAGCACGGCTTGGGCGAGGAAATAGGGTGCATAGGGCTGATCGCGAACCGATTGATTGATGAAGGTTTCCGCATCGGCATCGCGCTGGGTGCTGGACGTAGCGCGGACTCGATCGAAGAGGGACGCGAGCAGTTGACGTTCTTCAGGCGACATGATGGCCTCCTTGGCTATCTGTTGCTGCAAATTCGGGGCGCGATTCTCGCGCTCACCTGACGTAGGATGGAATTCCGACTTTTCAAAGCCTCTTCAAGTTACAATTCGGTAATCCGCAACCATAACGCCATGCTTTCCCGGGCTATTCGCGCCTTGCCTTTTTCCGGCATTGTTTTACGGATTGAGTCGCACTATGTCGGGTAGGACACATCTGCTGGAGACTTGCGAATGAACGACGAAGACGAACAGGAAGAAAAGACAAAAGAGCTGCCGTTGGGCAAGGACGCGGAGGCGAATCTTTTCAAATCGCGCTCGATCTTCATCTATGGCGGCATCACGCAGGAACTGGCGCAGAAGGTCTGCTCGCAGCTCGTGGCACTCGCGGCCGCCAGCGATGAGGATATCCGCATTTACGTGAATTCGCCCGGCGGCCACGTCGAATCCGGCGATTCCATTCACGACATGATCAAGTTCATCAAGCCGAAGGTCTGGATGATCGGTTCCGGCTGGGTCGCTTCCGCGGGCGCGCTGATCTACGTGGCAGCTCCCAGGGAACGCCGCATCTGCCTGCCGAACACCCGCTTCCTGCTGCACCAACCGTCTGGCGGCACGCGCGGCATGGCCTCCGACATCGAAATTCAGGCTCGCGAGATCATCAAGATGAACGAGCGTCTGAACAGGATCTTCTCGGAAGCCACTGGCCAGCCCGTCGAGCGCATCGCCAAGGATACCGACCGCGATTACTGGTTGTCTGCGGAAGAAGCCAAGGCTTATGGCCTGGTTTCGCGGATCGTGACGTCGCAGGCCGATATTTAAGCCAACGGCTTTTCGCTCAGTTGAACCGCCCTCGTTTGCCGAAAGGCAGGCGAGGGCGTTTTGCGTTGTTGGGTAGCAGAAGCTCCGACGACGAGTGGCTGCTCAGCCGAACTTGCTATTCCTCATCCCGGGATGCCAGTGGCGCACCGGGAATATAAAGCGAAATCGGTCTGATTTCGTAGACTGCCGTCGGATTGACGCGCCGGAGGTCGCGCGCTGCGGCGACGGCCGCCTCAAGCGTTGGAAAATCCACGACGTAGAAGCCCAGCAATTGCTCCTTGGTTTCCGCAAAGGGCCCGTCAGTGACGATACCGGCCCCTTTGCCTCGCAGCGTCACGGCGCTTTGCGTCGCGCCAAGCCGTGCGGCCGGTCCTAAAGACTTTTCCTGAACGAGGCGATCATTGATCTGGAGGAGTTCGCTCATCAATGCCGCATCCTCCTCCTTGGTCCAGGATTCGACCACACCCTCTTCGTGATAGGCCAAGATGGCGTAATACATGGATCATTCCTCCTTTATGCATCTATCGATCATCGATGTTATCGACCGGAATTCAGAAGCTTAATAGTTGTATTTGACTACATAGGTTTGATGGTTGCTGCGCAATCCCTGTCTGCGCTCGTTTACCAATCGAATAACGCTCGGTGACGCGGATTGCCTGATCTTGGCGAAACTGCACTTGCACGACCGCCGCTTGTGATGCTCCATGCGGTTCTCATTGCACCCACGAGTCTCCAGCCATCGTCATGCTCAAAGATTTTTCCGTTCAAAGCCTTTTCATGGGTTGCCTCACCGCTTTTGTCGGCTTTGCCAGTTCGTTTGCGGTCGTTCTGCATGGATTGCAGGCGGTCGGTGCAACGGATGCGCAGGCCGCATCCGCTTTGACGGCTTTGTCGGTTTCGATGGGGCTCTGCGCCATCGTGCTCAGCGCCGCGACGAGGCTGCCTGTCAGTATCGCCTGGTCGACGCCAGGGGCGGCTTTGCTTGCCAGTGCCGGCGCCATCGAAGGCGGCTTTCCGGTGGCGGTCGGCGCGTTTCTCGTTTGTGCGGCGCTGATCGTGATTGCCGGCCTATTCCGACCGCTTGGACGCGCTGTTGCGGCGATCCCGGCGCCGCTTGCCAATGCCATGCTTGCCGGCGTGTTGCTCGGACTTTGTTTCGCGCCGGTCAAGGCGATCGGCTTCAATCCGTTGCTTGGTCTGCCAATCATCATCGCCTGGATCGTCGTCGGAGCGTTCAAGCGGCTCTGGGCCGTGCCGGCGGCGCTTGCCGCTTTTGCGCTGGTACTGGCGCTTGGCATGAAGGTGCCGGATGGGGCGCTGGCATCGCTGCAGCATTCGCTGCTGCCAAGCCTCGAACTGGTCAAGCCGGCCTTCACTGTTGCCGGCCTCGTCTCCATCGCGCTGCCGCTCTTCATCGTCACCATGGCCTCGCAGAATATTCCGGGCATCGCGGTGCTGAAGGTTCACCACTATGATCCGAAGCCCGGCCCGCTCTTTGCCGTTACGGGCCTGTTTTCGCTGTTCAGCGCCCCCTTCGGTGGCCATGCCGTCAATCTTGCCGCGATTACCGCCGCCATGTGTGCGGGACAGGACGCTCATGCCGAGCCGAAGCGGCGCTATTGGGCGGCGATTATTGCCGGGGTCGTTTACATTATCCTTGGGCTGCTCGCCGGCGCGGTTACCGCCTTCGTGGCGCTGGCGCCGCCGATCCTGATCGAGGCCGTCGCCGGCTTGGCGCTGGTCGGCGCATTATCCAACTCGGCTTTGAATGCCTTCCAAAAAGCAGAATCGCGCGAGGCCGCCGCGATCACTTTCCTCGTCACGGCATCGGGTGTTTCCTTCGCCGGGATCTCCGGCGCTTTCTGGGGCCTGTTTGCCGGCGGATTGATGATGGCACTGTCGCATGGGGTGCAATTGCTGAGGAAATAAGCAGGGTTGCTTCTTCTTGAGTGGACGGCTATAAGCGCAGGCATGAAGACGACTGGCGCGAAGATTTCCGAACAGATTGCACGTGGGCGCGTTGCCCTGCGTGACAATACGCGCGCCCTTACTTCGCTTCTTCTTCTCGGCCTTACGCGCGGTTGCCGGGTCCTTTGAGGAGCGCTCGGCGGCCGTAGAGCCCGCCCGGCCATCGCTCCTCGCGACATATCCCCGAAATCGATAGTATACCCTATAGCGGGTCCGTATTTGTCATCGCCAAGCCGCACACGATCGGTTAAGACGCGAAGCAAATGACGGGAAAGGAAGAGACGAAACATGGACGCGAACAGCCATTCCCCCAAAGGCATGCCCGAGGCAGCGGTGAAATACCGGGCTTACCCGCAGATCAATATTCCCGATCGAACCTGGCCTTCAAAAACCATCACCAAGGCGCCGATCTGGTGTTCCGTCGATTTGCGCGACGGCAACCAGGCGCTCATCGATCCGATGGGTCATGACCGCAAGGCCCGCATGTTCCATCTGTTGCTGGAGATGGGCTTCAAGGAAATCGAGATCGGTTTTCCTTCGGCATCGCAGACCGATTTTGACTTCGCCCGCTGGTGCATCGAGCAAGGCAATGTGCCTGACGACGTTTCGCTGCAGGTTTTGGTGCAGTGCCGCCCAGAGCTGATCACCCGCACTTTCGAGGCCCTGCAAGGTGCCAACAGGCCGATCGTGCATTTCTACAATTCCACCAGCGAATTGCAGCGCCGTGTGGTGTTTGCCAAGGATGTGAAGGGGATCAAGGAGATCGCCGTCGATGCGGCCAAGATGATCACAGACATGGCGGCCAAAGCAGGGGGCGGCTACCGCTTCGAATATTCGCCGGAAAGCTTTACCGGCACCGAGCTGGATGTGGCGCTGGAGATCTGCAACGCCGTTATCGAGGTGGTGAAACCGACGCCGGACAACAAGCTGATCATCAACCTGCCGTCCACCGTCGAAATGGCGACGCCGAACATCTATGCCGACCAGATCGAATGGATGTGCCGCAATCTCGACAACCGCGAAAACCTGATTATCTCGCTGCATCCGCACAATGACCGCGGCACGGGTATCGCCGCTGCGGAACTGGCGCTGATGGCCGGCGCCGATCGTGTCGAAGGCACGCTGTTCGGCAATGGCGAGCGCACCGGCAATGTCGATGTCGTCACCATGGCGCTGAACATGTTCACGCAAGGCGTCGATCCCGAGCTGGATTGCTCCAACATCGAGCGCATGAAGGAAGTCTTCGAATATTCCAACCAGATGGCGATCGGTGAGCGTCACCCTTATGTCGGCGAGCTGGTCTACACCGCCTTTTCCGGCTCGCATCAGGATGCGATCAACAAGGGCATGAAGGCCGCCAAGGTCGCGAACCATCCGATTTGGGAAGTGCCGTATCTGCCGATCGATCCACAGGATGTCGGCCGCACCTACGAGGCGATCATCCGCATCAACTCGCAGTCGGGCAAGGGTGGCATCGCCTATATCATGCAGCAGGATTACGGGCTCAACCTGCCGCGTAATCTCCAGGTGGAATATCGCGAGGAGATCCAGCGCATCACCGACGAAGAGGGCAAGGAGCTGCCGTCCAAGCGCATCTACGATCACTTCATCGAGCGTTACGTGACCCAGTCGGACGCGCGCATCCGCTTCGTCGACCATCACACCTTCGCCGATCCGGAGAACAAGGGGCAGCGCATCGTTGCCGCAGAGATCACCGACAATGGTGAGGTGAAGCGCATCGAAGGCCGCGGCAACGGCCCGATCGACGGCTTCATCAATGCTCTCTCGATCTATCTCGGCATTCCGATGTCGGTCGAGGATTATTCCGAGCATTCGCTGCAGCACGGCTCGAATGCCTCGGCGATCTCCTATGTCGAAACCTCCTATCCCGGCGGCAAGCTCTTCGGTGCCGGGATCAACACGAACATCGTTGCTGCCTCTCTCGAGGCGATCGTCTCAGCGGCGAACCGCGTGCTCGATATTCGGGCGAAACAGGGCTGAATTTCAGTCATTATACCTGGTGAAGACAAATCCCCTCGATGACATCATCGAGGGGATTTTTTGTTCGTTATTCATCGTTAAAGATAGGATCGTCGTCGCCGATGAAGCCGCCGGATTGGCGCGCCCATAATGCGGCATAGATGCCGTTTTGCGCGAGCAGATCTCCATGGGCACCGTCTTCGACGATCCGCCCTTCATCGAGGACGACGATGCGATCCATACGTGCGATGGTCGAGAGGCGATGGGCGATCGCTATGACCGTTTTGCCCTCCATGACGCCATAGAGCGTATCCTGGATGACAGCCTCCACCTCCGAATCCAGGGCTGACGTCGCTTCGTCCAGCACGAGGATGGGCGCGTCCTTCAGGATGGCGCGGGCAAGGGCGATGCGTTGCCTTTGTCCGCCCGATAGCTGGACCCCGCGCTCACCGACATGGGCGTCATAGCCGGTACGGCCTTCGTGGTCCCGGAGCGTTGCGATAAATCCGCTTGCCGCCGCCTTGTCTGCTGCCGCCATCATCGCGTTTTCGGAGAACCGGGGGTCGCCATGGGAAATGTTATCGCGAACCGAGCGGTGGAGCAGGGCAGCGTCCTGGGTCACCATGCCTATCTGTCTGCGCAAGCTTTCCTGAGTGATTCCGCGGATATTCTGTCCGTCGATTTCGATGGAGCCTGCCTCCGGATCGAAGAACCGCAGCAGCAGATTGACGAGCGTCGACTTGCCGGTGCCGGAACGGCCGACAAGGCCGACCTTTTCGCCCTGCGCAATCCGCAGTGAGACGCTGGCCAGCCCGCCATTGCCCTTGCCGTAATGATGCGTCACGTCCTTGAAGGTGATGGCGCCGCCGCTGACTATGAGTTGGCGGGCATCAGGTTCATCCGTAATGGCGAGCGGTTGCGCTACGGTCAGCAGCGATTGCCGCATTGCGCCGAGCTGGCCGAACAGTGACGAGACGGCGTCGAGCATCCATTCCGCCATGCCGGTGATGCGGAAGCTCAAGGCGAGCGAGGCGGCAATCAGGCCGAGCGGCGCGCTGCCGGCCTGCCAAAGGATCACGGCATAGCCGACTAGGCCGACGATCAGGAAGCTGCCCAGGAACAGCATGCTCGAATTGACTATGACTTCGAGCTTCTGCACGCGCACGAACGTTTTGCGTGCAGCGGCGAAGCGCTGCCGTCCTTCACGGTCCTCTTCCGCTGCATTGGCAAAGAGCTTGATGACGTCGACATTGGCATAGGTGTCGACCAACATGCCCGTCAGCGAGGCACAGGCGCCCTGAAATTCCTCGGACGCCCGGCGGAGTCGCGGAATGACAAGCGCCATCAGGCCCAGATAGCAGCAGATCCAGACGAGCAGAGGCCAGATGAGACGCAGATCGATCGAGGCCATGAGCCATAGCGAGCCGGCGATATAGATCGTGACGAAGGATAGCGTATGCAGCACCGCATAGGCCGCTCCGGTTGCGGAATTGCCTATGTCGCGCACCTGACTGGCGATGCGTCCGGAAAAGTCGTGGCGGAACCAGCCCACGGATTGCCGCAGGACATGGCGATGAGCCCGCCAGCGGAACAGGGTCTCGGCATTCGGCCGAAACGCGATGTCGTCGAGGCTTTCCCTGACATAGCCGGCGAGCGGCCGCCCAATCAACACAAGGGCGGCGGCGGCCAGCAATTCGGTGCCGTGGGATGCCCAAAGTTGATCCGGCCGAACAGCTGCCAGAATGTCCACGAGCTTACTGGTATATCCAATGAGCCAGATCTCGATGACAGCACCGACGACGGCCAAGGCAAGGCTCATTGCCATGACGAAGCGGAACGGATGCAGGTTGCTCTCAAGATACCGCCATGGATCGGACGGCGGGTTCAGCTCAGCATAATTTTGGAACGGATCGACGAGCTTTTCAAAGCGACGAAACATGAGTGCCCTCCAGGGGCGAGAGATGACAATTTGATGGATGGGCTAAACAAGCAGCCCTTCACGGCACTGCTTTTCAGCGGTGGTTTCCTGTGCCGTGGGTTCTCATCAAATGCTCTCCTCTCCAGTCGCTTGGAGGGTTCTATAACGCATGATGGTGCCTATGTCAGCAAGAATGGCATCCATTGAAGGGCGTTTCTCCGGATAAGATCTGAAACTCATGACGCCAAGCGACCCGCTATCGCCCATTAGGCTGAATTCCGGCAGGCTGATTGGCGTGATATCTTAAACCACCGGCAATCCTAATGGGGGGAGACGTTATGCCACGTATTGCCAATCTGTATTTCAAAACAGCAATCATCTTCCTGATCATCGGAATTGGAATAGGCCTGAAAATGGCAATCACCGAGGATCACAGCGTCATCGGCGCCCATGCGCATGCCAATCTCCTCGGCTGGGTGACCATGGCGCTCTTCGGCGGTTACCATGCGCTGAACCCGCAAAAGGCGGAAAGGCGGTTGGCGATGATTCAATATTACGTCTACACAACCGGCGTCGCAGTCCTGGTGCCGGCATTGTATCTGATGCTTCTCGGCAATACGGCGATGGAGCCGATCGTCGCGGCAGCCTCGATCGTGATCTTCTTCGGCGTTCTGTTGTTCGCCTTCATCATCTTTTCAAGTGAGCAGGCCACGGCAACGATTTCGCCGGCGCGGTCCCACTGATCTTGCAACAGGAGACGGCATATAAATAACGCCGTCTTCTGGCCGTCAGGGTTTTTGCCCCGAAAGTTCCTCGCGCCGTTTCAGCAGGCGTTCGAGTTCTTCCTCCTGTTCGGCGATGCGCTCCGATGCGAGTTCCTCGTCTGCTGCGCCGGAATATGCGGCCGCCTGCTCGATCAACTCGCGAAGATTTTCCCTTATTGCCGCGATGCGCTCGTCAATTTCCGGGATGGTCAGCAGAATGTCGGACATGGTCAATCTCCAGGAAACGCGCCCCGTCGGATAAAGCCTTCGGCCACGATTGGCAGACGGATAGTATCCCTGGCTGAACGAAAGTCGCAAGCAGAGCCGACGGGCCAGCTCAAATTTGCGTCGACACCCGGTCAGCGATATGGTCGAGCATTGCGTCGGAAGAGGGGCCGACGACGGCATAGGCCGTGCCGTTGCGATGCCAGGATACGATGCTCACGTCATCCCTGATGGTCTCGTCAAAGTTGCCGTTGTCGGCGACGCCTTCATCCCTCATGAAGCAGATGGCGATGACATCGCCGTCGAGATCTTTGTAGATCAACTGGCCGGCCGGTTTGCCGTTGGCGATGAGCATGCGTGCGCCCTGCAAGGCCAACCCGTCGGCGGCGAGATCCGGTACATTGAATTTCACGCCGACGGTCCCCTTCAGCCATTTGATGATCTCGTCGGCTTCCGTCGCCTGTACTTCGACGACATGGCGGGGCTGATGCGCATAGATGCGGTGATAGACGACGATATCATCCAGCCATGTGTGGTTCAGCGCGGGCGACGCCGGGGCGGCAGCAGGCGCACCGGATGGTTGGATGCCAAAGAGATAACCGATGCCGCCGCCGACCACGAAGAGGATGAGGGCGGCGGCGAGCGCCTGTCGACCGGTCGGAGCAAGCTTGAGGGACGGCCGGGAAACGCGAGGGGCGGGCTCGCGCGCCTTCGGCGCCTGAGCGCTTTTGATGGAGCGCACCAGCGCCAGCGGCACCGGCTCCTTCAGCACCTCGTCGAAAGCCTTGCGGCCGACATCGGAGCCATGCTTCAGCTCATCGAAAATCCGCCGCGCTTCCGGATCGGAGGCAATGAGCCGCTCCAGCTCCTCTTTCTCCTCGCGGCTCGTCTCACCGTCCATAAAGGCGGATAAACGAGTTTCGAGCGGCATTTTCTTCATATCCTGCAATTCTAAAACCTTCGCGGCGAGCGGCTGTGACCTTGAGTGGCGAGGCGAAGGCGGGCGCCGGAAAGCCGCGACGCCACCGTCGACAAGGAAATGCCAAGAATATCGGCCGCCTGTTTGTAGCTGTGCCCTTCGACATCGACGAGCAGGAAGACACTGGCAAGCCCTTCGGGCAAAGATGTGACCATTTGATGCGCTTCGTTTGCTTCGACCGGATTGGCGCGTATGCCCGGTGCTGTCAGTTCGCCTTGTTCCAGCGCGCTACCCTTTGACGCAGGCCGCAGCCGAAGACGCCGCGCCTCATCCACCCATTGATGGCGGGACATGGTGTAAAGCCAGCTTTCGAGCCGGCCGTCATTGTTCCACAGATGGAATTTCGCAATGCCGCGCTGGCAGACGCTCTGCACGAGTTCGTCCGCGTCAGTCGTATCGCCCGCTAATGTCAAGGCGAAGCGCCGGAGCTTCGGAAGAAGGCCGACCAGATCTCGTCTGATGTCGATGGCGGCTACCGGCGTAGGCATTGTCTTTCCAGAAGCGAGTTGGGGGTTGTCAAACTGCGGTCATTCTCCGGCAAAAGACGGCTTTTCTTTGGGAAAGAGTTAATTGAGCCGAAGGATCGTTCTGTGTTGGTATGGACCATTTTCGTGCCGTTTCGCAAGTCTTCAAAAAACGGTTTGGCGCTTCATCTCCACTTCTCACACGATCTTGAGGAATAGGGTTTCTGCACCTTTTCAATACCTGATTTGACCATTCAGCGATTGCAGCAGCGAACGATAGGCCCAGGTGTTTTCGCCGCCGCGATCACGAATTTCAACAAGTTGCACGCGCGCTGCCTGCACATCGCCCTGTTCGAGCAGCGCCTGGCCCATATAGGAACGAGCGAGGATGTAGTTCTCGTCGCGCTGGAGAGCCTTGCGATAATAGGTCATGCCGAGCTGCATGCGCCCGGCTTTGCGGTTGGAATAACCGAGATAGTTGAGAATGCGGGGATCGTCCTGGTTCTTGGCGAGTTTCAGGACGGTGATGGCGTTGTCATATTGGCCGGCATAGGCGAACTCGCGCGCCGCCTGGAAAAGCTGATCGTCGTTAAAACCACTTTTCTGCGGTTTCACGCATTCTTTTTTATCCTTGTCCCAGACCTTGCCATCGGTGCATTCCGTCGTGGTTTTGGTCTTCGGCGGCGGTGCCGTCTCGTCGCTCTCTGAGCCGGCCGCGAGAGCCTGCAGGCTGGTGCAAACGAGAAATCCCACGGCAAGCGCGGTCACTGCGGAACTCTTCATTACTGCACCAAAACCCATTCCATCCTCCCGAAATTCGATGCGAGAATTGTAGCTCCGGATATTCGAAAACGCTACCGAAACGACGCGAGCGTCTTCACAAAATGCCGGAGATTACCAAGCCAAGATATCGACGCCGTGCTCCTCGACGTCGTCGCCTCGGGCATTGAGGCTGAAGCGCTCGGCTTTGAGCTCCCAGGCGCCGGGATTGCCGTCAATGGTGAAGAGATTGTAGGCGGCGGGCGGCTTCAGTCCGCCAGGACCTTGTGAGGCCGATGCAATGCCGACGACGGGCACCGGGCCGGTTTGCCCCCTCAGCCAATGCAGCGTGTTAAGATGCGTGTGGCCGTGCAGAACCAGTTCGGCGCCGCCTGTCGATATGACGGCGGCGAAGCGGCGGATGCCGATCATGCGCTTATAGAAGCTGGTTGCGCCCCGGATCGGTGGGTGATGGATCATCACCACGCGAAAAAGGCCCGCTTCGCCCGCGGCACGCAGCATATTCACCGTCTCGCGTGCCTGCCGGGCCGAATAGAAGCCGCTCGCGGCAAAGGGGGGCGTCGCCACCGCCGTCGAGCAGCCGATCAGCGCGACGCGGTCGCGAATGCGCAGATAGGGAAAAATGCGCCGGCCCTCCTGCCACTCAGCCGGCGCATGGTCGCCCTGGACATAAGGATACCAAGCGCGCATGGCCTTCTCGTAGGAGCCGGGCACATAGGCGTCGTGATTCCCGGGCACGACGGAGGTGAAGGCAGGATCGCCGAGCGTCTTCAGCCATTCCGAAGCGGTGCGGATTTCGATGCCGCTGGCGAGATTGACGAGATCGCCGGTCACGGCAAGATGATCGGCCTGCTTAGACTTGATGTCTTCGAGCAGAAGATCGAGCGTTCCGCCAAAAAGATGCTTGCGCCGGTTCCGGTGCCAGTTCACAAATCCGGTAATGCGTTTGGAGGCGAGTTCTCTGATCGAAAGCCGTGGGAGGGGGCCCAGGTGAACGTCGGAAATATGCGCGAGCTTGAACATGAGATGAGACATAGCTCAGTCTATTGTCAAAACAAATACATCGGTTTTTCGGTGGTGGATCGCAACGCCGGAGGCCGGGCATGAACGACAGCGCTGCTCCCGACGAAGTCCGCGGCTGGCGGGCCAAGCTGTTCGGTCGAATGCTGCACAGCTATTTCGTGCTCACCCGCAGCATGACCATGGGCGTGCGGGCAGCCTGCTTCGACCGGGAGGGGCGGATTTTCCTGGTGCGGCATTCCTATGTTGCCGGCTGGCACATGCCGGGCGGCGGTGTCGAGCGCCATGAGACGGTGGAGCAGGCGCTGGCGAAGGAGCTGCGCGAAGAGGGCAATCTGGTGATCTCGGGCCGGCCGCAGATCTTCCACGTCTACTTCAACAACAGAACCAGCAAGCGCGATCACGTCATCTTCTACCGCGTGGAAGTCGAGCAGACCGTGCCGCGTAAGCCGGATCTGGAAATCGTCGAAAGCGGCTTCTTTCCGCTTGATGCCCTGCCGCCCGGAACGACCAAGGCAACCTACCGGCGGTTGAAGGAGCTGGAGGGCGACATGCCACCCTCGAATTACTGGTAGGCCTGCTGCCTCAAGCGGCCTTTGCCAGCCGTTCGCGGGCATGTGGCCGGTTGAAATCGAGATCGGGACCCACGGGGACGATGCCGGTGGGATTGATCGTCTTGTGGCTGCGATAATAGTGATTTTTGATGTGCACGAGATTGGTCGTCTCGGCGACGCCGGAGACCTGGTAGAGGTCACGCAGGTATCCGGACAGATTGCGGTAATCCTCGATGCGGCGGATATTGCATTTGAAGTGACCGATATAGACGGCATCGAAGCGGGCGAGCGTGGTGAACAGCCGCCAGTCTGCCTCGGTTAGCCGGTCACCGAAGAGATAGCGGTTCCGTTCCAGGCGCTTATCGAGCATGTCCAGGGTTTCGAACAGACGAAGGACATTTTCCTCATAGGCTTCCTGCGTGGTGGCGAAGCCGGATTTGTAGACACCATTATTGACCGTGTCGTAGACGATCTCGTTCAGTGCATCGATGTCGCCGCGAAGTTCCATGGGATAAAAGTCGTCCTTCGAACCGGTCAGGCCGTCGAAGGCGCTGTTGAACATGCGGATGATCTCGGAGGATTCATTATTGACGATCGTGCCGGTCTGCTTGTCCCAAAGGACGGGAACGGTGACGCGGCCGGAATAATGCGGATCGGCCTTGATGTAGACTTCCCAAAGCGCCTTTGCGCCGAAGAGGTGATCGACAGTGCCGCCATCCCTGCCTTTGAACTCCCAGCCGTTTTCCAGCATCAGCGGATCGACGATGGAAACGGAGATCAGGCTCTCGAGCTTTTTCAGCTTACGGAAGATCAAGGTGCGGTGCGCCCAGGGGCAGGCCAGCGAGACATAGAGATGGTAGCGGCCTGCCTCGGCCTTGAAGCTGCCTGTGCCACTCGGACCCGGCGCCCCATCCGCGGTGATCCAGTTGCGAAACTGCGAAGCCGCGCGCTTGAAATGACCCTTGGTTTCCTTGGTGTCATACCACACGTCATGCCAGGCGCCGTCGACCAACATGCCCATTGCTCTATCCTTTCGGAGATCCTGTCGAAGAACTTGATCTGGAAAATACGGTATGCCCGCGGAATTTCGAGACGGCAAACGATGAACAGTGCGTCACAGACATGATCCCGAAAAGTGCGAGGCGGTTTCGGATAAGATCATGCCTCAATAAGCGCCACTCGCATTTTGCATTGGACGAGCCGCGCATTTCCTGCTATCGGGCTTGTCATAATTTGAGGACCACTTGCCATGGAAGCAATCAGAAGCCTGCGACGACGCCGATGATCCCGAACGCTCGACAAGCGTTTTCGAGAACCATCCCGTATGTCTATCTGGTTTCTTTGGTCTAATGCACAAGCACGAACTGGTCTACCTCACTGAGGACGCGTCGCATGACGCTGTCATCGAAATCATCAACGAAGAAGCATTCGGTCCCGGCCGGTTCACCCGCGCCGCAGCGCGGATTCGCGAGCAGGGGCCGCATGATCGCTCACTCTCCTTCATCTGCGCCGACGATGGCGAGACGATCGCCTCCGTCCGGATGACGCCGGTGCTGGCCGGTTCTGTCAAAGGGCATCTGCTGGGACCGCTCGCCGTGCGGCCCTCGCACAAGAACCAGGGTATCGGCCGCGAGCTCGTGCGGATCGCTGTCGAAGCCGCCAAGCGCAAGGGGTCGGAAGCGGTGATCCTGGTCGGCGATCCGCCTTACTACGGTCCGCTCGGTTTCGAGAAGGTCGCTTATAACGCGCTCGCCTTTCCGGGGCCGGTCGATCCCAATAGGGTGCTCGTCGTGCCGATCGCCGCCGATACGCATGCGCGGCTCACCGGCACGATCGCCTGGCGTGAGGCAGACATCCCGGATGTTGTCTCCGATGAGGAGAATGACGACGAAGATCTGCCGCTGAGGGCAATCGCGGTCTAGTCACAACGATTTCCACAGGCAGGGTAGCGCGGTGCCCGCGCGCTACCCGCGTGGGGCATTTTTTCATCTACCTGTCATATGGCAAACCTAGAGTTTCATCGGTTCTAAATTAGGATTGCTGCTAAACTTGGGGGTAGTGCAATGACTGGAAATCTCACGCAAAAAGACATATTCCCGACAAGCCAACTGGAAGAGGCTGATGGCGAGGGGCGCAATGGCACCGGCAATCCGACGATGGGGGAAATCATCGGACGTCGCTTTTCCCGCCGTGGCTTCCTGCAGGGGACGCTCGCCGTTTCCGCAATCACTGCGACGGTGGGGCCGCTCGCTTTGCTGAGTGCGGAAAAGGCACGGGCCGCCGGTGGTACGGCTTTCGCGTTCAAGGAGGTCGAAGCCGGCGTTGATGCCGATCACCATGTCGCCGAAGGTTATGACGCTAGCGTGCTGCTGCGCTGGGGCGACGCGCTCTTTGCCGATTCGCCTGCCTTCGATCCCAAGAACCAGACGGCCGAGGCCCAGCGCCGACAGTTCGGCTACAACAATGATTATGTCGGCTATATCCCGCTGAACGGTTCGTCCGAGCACGGCCTGCTGGTCGTCAATCACGAATATACCAACCCGCATCTGATGTTTCCGGGTTTGGTGACCATCGCTGATGGCAAGATCAGGCAGGCGCCGCTCAGCCAGGCGCAGGTCGACGTCGAAATGGCGGCGCATGGCGGTACGATCGTCGAGATCCGAAAGGTCGACGGCAAATGGCAGATCGTGCCGGATGGCCAATATAACCGCCGCATCACGGCAACGACGGAGATGCAGTTGACCGGCCCCGCGGCCGGGCACGACCGGCTGAAGACGTCGGCCGACGCGACGGGCACGAAGGTGATTGGCACGATGAACAATTGCGCCGGCGGCGTCACGCCATGGGGCACCTACATCATGGCTGAGGAAAACTTCCATGGCTATTTCTCCGGCAAGCTGCCGGAAGGCCATAAGGAAGCGGCCAACTACAAGCGTTACGGCGTGCCGGAAGGCGCTTATGAGTGGGCGAATTTCTACGATCGCTTCGATCTTTCCAAGGAGCCGAACGAGCCGAACCGTTATGGCTGGATCGTGGAAGTCGATGCCCTTGATCCGCAGTCGGTGCCGAAGAAACGCACCGCGCTCGGCCGCGTCAAGCATGAGGGTGCAGCCAATATCGTCTCCAAGGATGGCCGCGTTGTTCTCTATCTCGGCGACGACGAGCGCTTCGACTATGTCTACAAGTTCGTGACCGCGGGTACTTATAATGCGGCCGACCGCGCCGCCAATCTCGATCTGCTCGACGATGGCACGCTTTATGTCGCCAAGTTTTCGGCGGATGGTACGCTGAAATGGCTGCCGCTGACCTTCGGCCAAGGCCCGCTGACGGCGGAAAACGGGTTTGCCAGCCAGGCCGATGTCCTGATCGAAACACGTCGCGCCGCAGACCTGCTCGGCGCAACCAAGATGGACCGGCCGGAAGACATCGAGCCCAATGCCGTGAACGGCAAGGTCTATGTCATGCTGACCAACAACACCAAGCGCAAGCCGGAGCAGATCGACAGCGCCAATCCGCGCGCCGATAATGCCTTCGGCCATATCATCGAGATCAGCGAGGATGACGGCGTGTTTTCGGCGACATCAGGCAAGTGGGAAGTGCTGCTGAAATGCGGCGATCCTTCCGTCGCCGATGTCGGCGCGTCCTTTTCGACGGACACCACGAAGAACGGTTGGTTCGGCATGCCGGACAACTGTTCGATCGATGCTGCCGGCCGCCTCTGGGTGGCAACCGATGGCAACAATAACAAGGCGACCGGCCGCACCGATGGCCTCTGGGCCGTCGATACGGAAGGCGCGGCGCGGGCGACATCGAAATTGTTCTATCGCGTGCCGGTCGGCGCCGAGCTTTGCGGCCCGCTGTTCCTTCCCGATGATCGGACGGCCTTCGTCGCCGTACAGCATCCCGGCGACGGCGGCGATGACTGGTCCGGACACGGCCGTCCGTCCTATTATGAGGACCTGTCGACCCGCTGGCCGGATTTCAAGCCGGACATGCCGGTCCGGCCTGCAGTGGTGGTTATCACGAAGACCGGCGGCGGCAAGATCGCTGTGTAAGGTTTGGCAGCAGGCTATCGCCCCGTTTCCATCAGCGGGGCGATAGTTTTTTCTGCAGAAAGTAGCGGCTGCGGCCGCTGGGAAAGTCCGGCAGCTCGCCGAAGATGGTATAGCCCTGCCGCTGATAGGCGCGCAGCGCCTGCGGATTGAAGGTGTCGATCCAGGCGCCTTGGCAGCCACGCATGATCGCTTCCGTCTCCGCTGCATCCAGCAGCTTTCCCGCCATGCCCTGGCCGCGCAGCGTTTCCGGCACGAAGAGCCATGCCGTGAACAGCCAGCCCCAGGCCGTGTAGCCCGAAATGCCGCCTATGGTCTTGCCGCTTTCGTCGCGGATCAGAACAGCGAGCGAGCGGCGCTCGGAAGGACCGACATCAGCGGTGTTGAAGGCCGTCAATCCTTGGCCGATCGCCGCGAGTTCGCTTTCTGACGGGGCATCGGTCACATCGAGTTGCGGCATCATATTCACCGTCCTTCACGCCACCACATGGCGGAGAAGGCGAAGAGGAGGGCAGCAAGACCGGCGAAGCCTGCAAAGAGCGGCAGGTTATTGACGCCCTTCAAGACGGTTTCGTCCGTCATACGGATGGTCAGGCGTTGGTTGTCGGCGATGCGAACGGCACCGCGCACCGGCAGAATCGGCGGAACCGTGACGCCGCCGCCGGAGCTCGCGACACGGGTGACAAGTCCCTTGGTTTTTTCCGCCAAGGGCTTCAGCGTTTCCGTGGTCGAAATCATCGCCTTGAATTCCGGCGCGTCGACGGCGCCGACATGCACCAGCGTCGAGAGATTGCCACTGGTGATCTGGTAGAGGCCGATTTCATCCATGTGCTTTTGGGCCTGGTAGAGACCTGGCTGCGCCTGTTTCAACTGGATGGTCTGCGTCTTGCCGGAAGGTGCTTTGACGGTGGCGGGGCCGGGATCGTCGCCGATCGTCTGGCGAGTGACTTCCAGCGTACGGCCGGAAGCGTGGGCCGTCAGCGCCTCTTCCTCGAGAGCGGGTTCCTTCAGCAGCCAATGGGCGATGCGGCGATAAAGCGACACATGCGGTCCGCCGCCTTCGTAGCCGCGTGCCCAGAGCCAGCCTTGATCTGAGAGCAGCATGGCGACCCGGCCCTGGCCGACGCGGTTCAGAACCAGCAGGGGATGGTTGTCGGCGCCGACCATCACGGTCTGGCCCTGCGGCTTCTCGACATCGACGCTGCGGAACCAGCGCCCCCAATGCGGCGGCTCGGTATCCGATCCATCCAGCCCGCGCGTGACCGGGTGCTTGCGGCCCTGTTCTGACAGGCGCGGATAGAAGGGCTTCTCGATCATCTGGCCGGTCGGTTCGGCCGGGAGCACGGAGGACAGTGGTGTCAACGCGATCGAGTTGCCCGTCGCATGTTCGGGACCGGCAGCCACCAGCAACGCGCCACCGTTTTCGACATATTGGGCCATGTAATCGTAATAGATCGTCGGCAGGACGTTGGGGCGGTCTTGGTAACGGTCGAAGATGATCAGGTCGAAAGAACTGATCTTGTCGACGAAGAGTTCACGCGTCGGGAAAGCAATCAGCGATAACTCGTTGATCGGCGTACCATCCTGCTTATCCGGCGGACGCAGAATGGTAAAATGAACGAGGTCGACGGCAGCATCTGATTTCAGGAGATTGCGCCAGGCGCGCTCACCCGCGTGCGGTTCCCCGGAGACGAGCAGCACGCGCATGTTCTTGCGAATGCCCTCGATCAACTGAACGGTGCGATTATTGATCGGCGTGACCTCGCCCGGCACCTCGGCGACTGCGAATTCAAGGACATTGTTGCCGGCGTGGGGTACCTTGAAGCTGAAGGGCGTATCCTGGCCGGGCGCGGCCTGCAGGGTGGCGATCTCGTCGCCGTTCATTCTCACGGTCACGGCCGCCGTGCCGCCCGGACTTTTGCCGTCGTCCACGACACGCAATACGACTTGCACGTCTTCGTCGTTGACGATGCCGAAGCGAGGCGCGCGCACCACCTCGATGCGCCGGTCGAATTCGTCCGGCTTGCCGGTGATCAGCCCGTGGATCGGTGCATCGAAGCCGAGTGGCTGGTTGACGCCGGGAATATCGTGGATCTGACCGTCAGTCAGGAAGATCGCACCGCCGACACGGGCGGGTGGCACATCGGCGGTCGCCGAGGAGAGCGCCGCGAAGAGCCGTGTCGAAGGCGACTCGGATTCGGCGGGTTCGCGCACTTCGACGATCCGCGGCTCGATCCGCGGGAATTGCGCCAGACGGTCCTTTAGTGCGGCCAGCGCATCGTCAGTCATCTTGATGCGCTCCGGTGTCTCCTGGCTCGGACTGCGATCCACGATGACCGGGACGATGGTGGAGAGCTGGTCGCGGTCCTCCTGCATCAAGACGGGATTGGCAAGGGCGGCAAGCAGGGCGAATGCCGCCAGCGCGCGGATCCAACTGCCGCGCATGCGCCGGTAGATCGCGAGCGCGGCGATGCCGAGCGTCAGCACCGCAAGGGCGGCGAGAATGGGCCAGGGCAGGAAGGGGGCGAAACCGATATTCATCTTATTGCCCCAACCGTTCCAGAATGTCCGGGATATGCACCTGATCGGACTTATAGTTGCCGGTCAGCATGTACATCATGATGTTGACGCCCGTGCGGTAGGCATATTCGCGCTGTGTCTCATCCGGCGGCACCGTCGGCAGCAGCGGAGAGCCGTTGTCATCGGTCGCCCAGGCGCCGGCGAAGTCGTTGCCGGTGATCATGATCGGTGTCACCCCGTCCGACGAGGTGACCGCGTGGCCGTCGCCGCGCGTATCCTGCCGCGCCTCGATCCAGAGCGGGCTGTCGGCATAGCGGCCGGGAAAGCTGGACAGCAGGTAAAATGATTTGGTGAGCACGTGACCGGCCGGCACCGGCTCCAGCGCTGGAATGTCGAGATTGGCGAGGATTGCCTGCAGCCGCTGACCGTTCGGGCTCGGCGTGGTGTTGTCGCCCATCGTGTCGATCGCGTCGCGGGTATCGAACAGCACGGTGCCACCATTGCGCATATAGGCATCGATGCGGTTGATGGCGTCGGTGGACGGCATCGGCGCGGTGGCGGAAATCGGCCAATAAATGATGGGATAGAAGGCGAGTTCGTCTTTGACGAGATCCAGGCCGACAGGCGGTCCCGGTTCCAGCGTCGTGCGGTAGGTGAGGAAATCAGAGAGGCCGGCAAGCCCACGCTCGGAAATATGATCGACATCGGATTCGCCGGTAACGACATAGGCAAGATGGGTCTTGTCGAGGCGAGAATAGGCAGTGTCGTCACCGGGTTTGGAATCGTCGGCCCAGGAATTTGTCGGATGCAGGAAGGCGGCGACCGAGATTGCGAGCAACAGCACCGCGGCACCGCCGGCGATCATCTTCGTCGATCTTCTGAGGCGCGGGAAGGCACCGTTCATGAAGAGCACGATCAGGCTGTCTGCCAGAAGCACCAGGAAGGCAATGGTGAAGAGGATCGGCTTGGCTGACCAAGCTTCACCGCCGATCAGCCCTTCACGCGTCACGGATAAGCTCGCGCCGGAAGCATCCAGCGGCTTGAGTTCTGCGCCATCGGGCAGGACGTTGAGGGCGGTAAAGCCTTCCTCCGATCCGTAGAGGCCGGGCGGGTTGTCGAAATTGGCCGCGATCGCGCCTTTGTTGTTCGGATTGAGCGGGCGGGCATTGCCGGTCTCGCTCGTCAGCACGCCCTTGGCGGTCAGCAGCCGGAATGGCGGCAGGGCTTCGCTGGTCTTCGCGACGCTTTCGGTCGATTTGACGCCGCCGGAGCGCGAAAGCTGTACGATACGGCGTAGCATCTCGACGAAGTCGCCCGAGATCGGCAGATCGGACCATTCAGGTTCGGCACTGACATGGAAGAGGACGATGCGACCGGCCTGCATCTGCTTTTCGGTCACCAACGGCGTACCATCGGCAAGGCTTGCCCAGGTGCGTTCGGCAAGATCCGGTGTCGGCTCGGCCAGCACCTGCCGCTTGATGAGGACGTTGGTCGGCTTCGGCATGCCGGCGAAGGGACCGAAGGAGGGGAAATCGGCAAGCGGCTGTGGCTCGGCCCAGGAGAGCGCGCCGCCGAAGGTGCGCTCGCCCTGGCGCAAGGTCACCGGCACCAGCGGATCGTCAGCGGGAGCGGCTGCAAGGCGCGGTCCTGCAAAGCGCACCAATGTACCGCCGTTCTGGATCCATCGCTGCAACGGCGCGTAGCTTTCCTGCGGTAGGCGGCCGACATCGGCCATGATGATGACGGAGGGATTGCCGGCGAGCAGCTCGGGGATCGACTTCGCCAGATCCGCGCTGTTCGGCTGGACCAGATCGGCATAGGGCTGCAAGGCACGCTGGATGTAATAGAGCGGCGACAGGATTGGCTGGAATTCGTCGGCGGCTTGCCCAGACAGCAATCCCACGCGGCGGCGCTTGAAACCGTCGTCGAGCAGATGCACGGCGCCTGCGCTCGCATGGCGGTCGATGCTGATGCGGGCGAAATCATTGCGCATTTCGAAGGGGGCGGCGATGGTGCCGGTCGCGACCGTCTGGCCGCCGGCGAAATTCAACGAGCCTGCCGCGATCGGCCGTCCTTGATTGTCCAGCGCGCTGAGCCCCAACCGGAGCGGGCTGCTGCCGTTCAGCCGCGTCGCGGTGACGGTCATGTTGTCGGCGGCGTTGGTGGCGCCCGTAATTGCCAGCACCTCGTTGCCATCGCTTTCGATCAATCGCAAATCGCTGGGCTCCAACGCGGCAAGCAGGTTGACGATATCGTCCTTGTCACGGCTTTCGGCGCCGTCGGAAAGGAAGGCGATCGTGCCCGGCTTGGTGCCATTCAAAGCGGCCTTGATGGACTGGGCGGCACGCTGGCGATCCGGCACCAGCGGCCTTGCATTGGCAGCGTGCAGCTTGTCACGCGCGGCAGCGGCAGCGCCGGGCGTGGTGTCGTTGCTTCGATCCGCGGTGAAGGCGATGGAAACGGGTATGCTTTTGGCGTCGGCGTCGTCGATCAACGCATCTGCCGTCTGCACACGGCGCTCCCAATCGGCAGCACTCGCCCAGCTATTGTCGATGAGCAGCACCAACGGTCCACCGCTCGACAGCGTATTGCTCCGCGGATTGAACATCGGATTGGCGATGGCGAGGATGACCAGAGTGGCAAGCACCATACGAAGCAGCGTCAACCACCACGGACTCCGCGCCGGCGTTTCCTCGCGCTTCAGGATCTTTGCCAGGATACGCAGCGGCGGAAAGACTTCCGCCCTCGGATGCGGCGGCGTCAGGCGCAGCAGCCACCAGATCGCTGGAAGCAGGAGCAAGGCGCCGAGAATAGCCGGAGAAGCGAAGGCGAAGGAGAGCACGCTCATGGTTGCCCCCCAAGCGCCGCTTTGGCGGGCATGCCGGAGAGATACATATGCACGGCGACCAACGCTTCCGATGTCAGCCGGTCGGTGCGGTGGCTCACGAAGGTCCAGCCGAGATGACGCAGCGATTGGCCGAGATTTTCCCGGCGAGCGAGATAGGCGCGTTGATAATCTTCACGCAGATTTTCCGCTCGGCCTGCCACAAGCTTCGAGCCATTTTCCGGATCGGTGAATTCGGTGCGGCCGCTATAGGGGAACAGCTCTTCGGCCGGATCGGCTACCTCGACCACGTGACCGCGCAATCCGCGGCGGGCCAGCGGTCCGATCCGCCCCATGACGGTGTCGGCGTCATCCAGAAAATCTCCGATCAGCACGATATCGCTCCAGCCGCGGATCATGGCGGTCTGCGGCAGGCCGCCTTCGAGGGGCGTGTGCATCAGGGCGGCCGCCAGCCGTTCGGCGGCGTTGCGGGTGGAGACCGGTTCCATGATACCGGGGCAGCCGATCCGCTCGCCTGAGCGGGCGAGGATTTCGGCGAGCGCCAGCATCAACACCAGTGCACGGCCTTCCTTCGAGACATGGCCATAGGTCGATTTGTACATCATCGACGGCGACATGTCGGCCCAGAGCCAGACGGTGTGAGCCGCTTCCCATTCGTGGTCGCGGATATAGGTATGATCGTCACGAGCCGAGCGGCGCCAGTCGATGCGGGACAGGCTTTCGCCTTCGGTATAGGGGCGGAACTGCCAGAAATTTTCGCCGATGCCGCGCTTGCGCCGGCCATGCCAGCCGGCAATCACGGTGTTGGCGATGCGCTTGGCTTCGACAAGGCAATCCGGTACGAGGGCAGCACGGCTGCGGGCTCGGGAGAGGGCATCATTGCCTGGGGTCGGGCTGACGATCTGTCCGATGGATGCCACGCGCTATACTCTCCTTGACATCCTGGGTTACGATCTCGATCGCTTGATCAGCCCTGCGATCACGTCTCGTACCGACATGCCTTCGGCACGGGCAGCGAAGGTCAGCGCCATGCGATGTTCCAGCACCGGCTCGGCGAGCGCATGCACATCGTCGAGCGACGGCGCAAGCCGGCCTTCATAAAGCGCACGGGCGCGGGCGCAGAGCATCATCGCCTGGCCGGCGCGCGGACCAGGACCCCAGGCGACATGCTTGTCGGTCGTTTCATTGCCTTGGCCGGGGCGCGCGGAACGCACCAGCGACAGGATGGCGTCGACGACGCCGTCGCTGACCGGCATCTGGCGGATCAGCTTCTGGATTTCCATCAATCGCTTGGCATCGATCACGGCATGCGGCGTCGCTTCTCCGAGGCCCGTGGTTTCAAGCAGGATCTTGCGCTCATCCGCAAGCTCCGGATAATCGACATCGACCTGCAGCAGGAAGCGGTCGAGCTGCGCCTCCGGCAGCGGATAAGTGCCTTCCTGTTCCAGGGGGTTCTGGGTCGCGAGAACATGGAACGGTGCCGGCAGATCGTAGCGCTGCCCGGCGATGGTGACGTGATATTCCTGCATGGACTGCAGCAGCGCCGATTGCGTACGCGGTGAAGCGCGGTTGATCTCGTCGGCCATCAGCAATTGCGCGAAGACCGGCCCCTTGACGAAGCGGAAGGAGCGGCGGCCGGTTTCATCCTGGTCCATGACTTCCGAACCGAGAATATCAGACGGCATCAGGTCCGGGGTAAACTGGACGCGATTGGCGGCAAGGCCGAGAACGGCGCCGAGCGTGGTCACCAGCTTGGTCTTGGCAAGGCCGGGCACGCCGACGAGCAGCGCATGGCCGCCGGCCAGTACGGCAAGAAGCGTGTTCTCCACGACGCTTTCCTGGCCGAAGATGACCTTGGAGACTTCGGCGCGTATGGAGGCTATATCTTTCAACGCCTGTTCGGCGGATGCGATAATGGCCTGGTCGTCGAGGCTTGTTTCGGTTGATTTGATCATGCCCATTTCGGACTCCAACGGCTGTAAAACGGTACGCGCGATTCGCAGACCTTACACATTTGGCCCATAATCAATAGAACTTATCGCCGTGAAGATGGCTGACAAGCACGTTTCGAATGACTATCTCGTGAGAGACGGCCGTATTCGTAACTAAGCACAAACCGGGACGGAAGAATGGCAACCGAGGAAATCAGAGAGGCGAGCGATGCGGCAAGTCTGGCTGCGCTGATTTCGCGCGCGGCCGGAGATGCCGGCGGACGCAAGAAAAGCCTTCCGCCCGTCGACCGCTGGAATCCCCCGTTTTGCGGCGATATCGACATGGAAATCCGTGCTGACGGCACCTGGTTCTATATGGGAACGCCGATCGGCCGTGCGCCGCTCGTCCGGCTGTTTTCGACAGTGCTGCGCAGGGATGCGGATGAGAAGACCTATCTCGTCACGCCTGTGGAAAAGGTCGGCATCCGCGTCGTCGACGCGCCCTTCATCGCCGTCGAAATGAGCGTGACCGAGCGTGAGGGCAAGCGGGTGCTAACGTTCCGCACCAATGTCGGCGATGTCGTCGAGGCGGGCAGGGAACATCCGATCCGCTTCGTCATCCGCGGCGAGAACGACGAGTTGAAACCCTATCTGCACGTCCGCGGGCGGCTGGAGGCGCTGGTAACGCGCGCGGTGATGTACGATCTCGTCGAACTTGGCGAGACCGTGGTGATCGCCGGTCGCGAAATGTTCTGCGTGCGCTCGGGCGGCACGATCTTTCCGATCATGCCGGTCGCCGAATTGGACGCGTTGACGCGATGAGCGAATTTCCGCTTTATTCCGCCGCCGAATTCCGGCGCCGTGCGCTCAATCAGAGCGGCGGCCCGATCGAGCTCGCCTGGCGCGACCATGGCGACCATGCGCTTAATCCGGATACGATTTTACAGGTCGAAGGCCTGAAACTGCGCGATGCCGCGGTGCTGGTGCCTGTGGTGGACGATGGCGACGACGCCAATGTCATCTTCACGCTGCGCACCTCGACATTGCGCAAGCATTCCGGCCAGATCGCCTTTCCCGGCGGCACCATCGATCCGGAGGATGCTTCGCCGGAAATGGCAGCCGTCCGTGAGGCCGGCGAAGAGATCGGATTGGCGGATGTTTTCATCGAGCCGGTAGCCCGATTGCCGTATTATCTGGCTGCGACCGGTTTCCGCATCACGCCGATCCTCGCGGTGGTCAAGCCAGGCTTCGAACTGGCTCTCAATCCCACCGAAGTCGAGGATGCTTTCGAAGTGCCGCTCTCCTTCCTCATGGACCCCGGCCATCATGTGACCGACAGCATGGTCTGGCAGGGGATGGAACGGCATTTCTACCGCATGCCCTATGGCCCGCGTATGATCTGGGGAATTACCGCCGGCATTATCCGCACACTTTACGAAAGGCTCTATTCATGACCTCCATCGCCGATGAGGCCTGGTTCCAGGACGGCGCGCTGCAGCGGGTGCTGGCGTTGCTGAATGCCGATGGCGGCGAGGGGCGTATCGTCGGCGGAGCCGTGCGCAATAGTCTGCTCGGGCTAGCGGTTGCCGATATCGATATCGCTACGACATTGCTGCCCGAAACCGTCGTCGAGAGGGCCGTTGCCGCCGGCATCAAGGCGGTGCCGACGGGCATCGCGCATGGGACAGTGACGCTGGTCGTCGACGGAAAGCCTTTCGAAATCACGACTTTGCGGCACGATGTTGAAACGGATGGCCGCCGCGCTCGGGTGGCTTTCAGCGATGATTGGCAGGCTGATGCCGAACGGCGCGATCTCACGATCAACGCGCTCTATGCCTCTGCCGATGGTACGGTCGTCGATATGGTCGGCGGGCTCGCCGATCTGGAGCGCCGCAATATCCGCTTCATCGGTGACGCGGCGACGCGGATTGCCGAGGATCATCTGCGGATTCTGCGTTTCTTCCGCTTTTTCGCCTATTACGGCAGTGGAAGACCGGACGCGGACGGATTGCGCGCCTGTGCAGCGGCGCGGTCGAAGATCGCGGCGCTTTCGGCCGAACGTATCTGGTCGGAAATGAAGAAGCTGCTTGCGGCCAAGGATCCAGCGCGAGCGTTGCTCTGGATGCGGCAGGTCGGGATTTTGACCGAGGTGCTGCCGGAGACCGAAAGGTGGGGTATCGATGCCATTCCGGCGCTTGTGGCCACGGAACAGGCGCTCGGCTGGACGCCCGATCCGCTGCTGCGGTTGGCCGCCATCGTGCCTCCGGATGCCGCAAGACTGGCAAAGCTTGGCGAACGGCTCAGGCTGTCGAAGGCGGAAGCCGCCTATTTGCAGGACTGGGCAAATGCACCCAGCATCAAGGATGACGTGTCTGAGGCAGCCTTCGATCGCTTGCTCTATCGCCACGATGCATCCGGCATTGCCACCCGGCTTAAGCTGTCGCTTGCCGTTGCGCGGGGCAAAGCAGAAGGCGATTTCGAGGAGATGGCACGCGCTGCACGGCTCGGCAAGTTGCTGGAGCGGACGACACGCTGGAAGAAGCCGGTCTTTCCAGTCAACGGCGCAGATGCTCTGGCCGCCGGAGTGAGCGCGGGGCCAAGGGTTGGCGAGATTCTGGGTAAACTCGAGCAACAATGGGTCGACGGCAACTTCGCCATGGACCGGGCGGCTCTTCTCGCCCGGCTCAAGGAATTGATCGAGCCCTGATGGTTATGGTCTGATGATCAGGCGGCGCTTGCTTCGTCGCGAATGCGGGCCTTGATATTGTCGATCATGTTTTCGCGGATGATCGTTTCGCCGTGGGTGTTGCGCATGTGCTCGACAGCGCGGCGAACCACTTCCGCATCGTCATTGGCCCGAGTGTGCCAGTCGCAGCCGGGTACCAAAGTACCACATTCGAACAGTCGCATATCTGCCTCCTGATATTTTGACGCTATGAAAGACTTCACTCCAAACGGCCTGAAGGTCAAAACGCAAAAGGTGGGGAAAGGTTTCGGACGTCCGGCAAGGCCTCCACCCTGCCGGACGATGCTTGCGGGATATCAATCCGGCATGGCCCAGGATTTGAAGCAATCCGAAGATTGATACTTCGGAATGGGCGTCTGCCTTGCCGGGCGGTCGGATACGAAGCGGGCGACGTCGCTTGGCGACTTGCCAGCCAATTGCATTCTCACCTGCTCGATGAAGCAGGAGAGTGGCAG
Source organism: Rhizobium sp. CB3090 (assembly GCF_029714285.1). Taxonomy (NCBI): domain Bacteria; kingdom Pseudomonadati; phylum Pseudomonadota; class Alphaproteobacteria; order Hyphomicrobiales; family Rhizobiaceae; genus Rhizobium; species Rhizobium sp. CB3090. Next base: position 2,165,899 of record NZ_CP121662.1, on the reverse strand, counting down.
ATCCGACCCGCTTCTGATCCTCATGTCTTCAGCCAGCCGGACTACGAATTCCGGCGTATCAACTGCGCGTGAAAGTTTTCTTTCATTCGCGGTTTCTGCCACTTGATTCTGTACTGCCATTACAACCTCCTCCGATTGAAACGAGCATTACCTAACCTCGGTACTCCTCCGAACTACTTTAGGGGTTTTTGTTTATTAGCATTTGCCATTCTATGGCCAACGCGCGACGGGTGGCAAGGACGATAAAATCGACTCTACGTTGCCTCCCGTTTTTAACCCGAATATTGTACCCCTATCGTACAGCAAATTGAACTCCACATAGCGCCCGCGACGAATTAATTGTTCGTCACGATCCTCCTCGGACCATACTTCATTGAAATTCGAGCGCACGATCCGCGGGTAGACCATGGAAAATGCACGTCCGACATCGCGCGTAAACGCGAAATCGGCGTCCCAACCGCCTGCCTCCTCCCCAGAATGCAGCCAGTCGAAGAAAATGCCGCCGATGCCACGCGGTTCGTTACGATGCTTCAAATAAAAGTAATCGTCGCACCATGTTTTATAGCGCTGATAGTCTGCAACCGTATGACGATCGCAGACAATCTGCATCGCGCGATGGAAGAGGACGCTGTCGGGGTCTTCCTGCGTGCGCCGCCGGTTGAGCACCGGCGTCAGGTCGGCGCCGCCGCCGAACCAATGGCTGGTCGTCACCACCATCCGCGTATTCATATGTACGGTCGGGACATTCGGATTGACGGGGTGGGCGATCAGCGACAGGCCGGAGGCCCAGAAACGCGGATCCTCTTCGGCGCCCGGAATCTGGCTGCGGAAATCAGATGAGAATTCGCCGTAAACGGTGGACGTGTGAACGCCGACTTTTTCGAAGACGCGGCCTTCCATGATCGACATGCGTCCACCGCCGCCTTCACCGTTCTCCCTAAGCCAATCCTTGGCGATGAAGCGCCCCGGCTCCTGATCGGAGAGGGGGCCGGCAAGCTCGTCCTCCAACTGTTCGAACTGGGCGCAGATCGCGTCCCGCAGGCTTTCAAACCAGCCCTTTGCCGCTTCTTTCTTTTCTTCGATGTCCTCGGGCAGCCCCTTGGGAAGTTCCGGTCGTTCCATGCATGTTCTCCGGCAATGCGGGCCGCTATAGGCCCGCGATTCTCGTAGTGTCGATTCCCGGTTTGAATATCAGCATCATCGCATCGTCACCAGCGCGCCGGGTCCGCCGGAGAATCGACTCGCAAATTGCCAAATGCGGTATTATCTTCCCTCTCGAAGGCGAGGTTTCATGATGAAAATACCCGGACCGCCGCCCCTTGACGGGTTGAGACGCAGAATATCACGTTACCGGCAGGAAAAGCCCACCGGCGCAAAAGGTGATTTTGTCCGCGAGACTTTTTGTCTCAGTCGCCCGGAAGCGCGCGCTAAGGCGCGCGAGTGGTTCGACGAATTTCCGAAAGCCGCCTATTGGACCGAAGTCGAAAGCTGGCGACAGGTGGAAGGCGACCGCATCGAATTCACCATGCGTCGCCTGCCGTCCGCAGATTGAACCGGCGGAATGTCTTCAGGCGGTCGAACGCTGGCAATTGATCATCCACGGCACGCCGAACCTGTCGACCAGCATGCCGAACCGCTCCGCCCAGAAGGTTTCATCGATGGGCATCGTCACCGTGCCGCCTTCCTGCAATGCCGCAAACAGCTTCTCCGCTTCTTCCGCGCTGTCGATTTGAACGGAGACCGAGAAGCCATATTTCTTGCCGGTTTCACCTGGCCTGCCGTCAGAGGCCATCAGGACCGCGTCGCCGACCGTCAGCCTTGCATGCATGACTTTCTCGCGCCAGTGTTCCGGCGTTTGGCTCGCCACATTCGGATGGCTGTAGTCCATGATAGTCAGTTCGCCGCCAAGGCATCGGTGGTAGAACTGGAGGGCCTGCCGGCAATCGCCGTCAAAGATCAGATAGGCATCCAGACGCATGACGTTTCCTCCATCTGTCATCTGTGGATGCCCTACAACATAGGCTTCTAAAGTGGCGATAATGTAATGGCGAGGGAAGTCGCTTTATTGTTGAACAAAATCAAACCATAAGAGACGGGGAACTGAACCAGCTATTGCGTGTTTCGCAGCCGGCTCTCGATCAGCAGCCCGCTCTCATCCAGGATCGGATGCGCCACCGAGACGATGTGGGCATTGATGCGCTTCAGGTCGCGCAGCATATCGAGGTGTAGCGAGCTGGTCTGCAGGCTGTCAATGCGGCCGTCGCGCAGGCGTTCGAGGTGACGCTCGGCGGATTGTTTCTCCAGCCGGCGAACGTCGACCTTCACCTCCATGAGTTGGCGAGCGAGGTTGAAATCGCGGGTGACGAAGATGGTCTGGGCGATGCGCAGATTGTCGATCGTCAGGTTGAAGAGGCTCTGCAGCTCCTGATAGCCATCGTCCGAGAAGGTCAGGCCTTTGCCGATCTTCTTCGCCACCTGCTCGGCCAGGCCTTTTTCGATGATGTCACCGATATGCTCGAGGTTAATGGCATAGTCGATGATAACGATCGAGCGGCGGCCGTTTTCGTCGTCCAATCCTTCGCGCCCGAGCTTGGAGAGATAGATCTTCACTTCTTGCTGGATCCGGTCGACGCGCTTTTCCAGAACTGCGATTTCTCTCAGAGGTGCCAGATCATTGTTGTTGAAGGCGTTTTCCGTGCGGATCAGCATGCGCTCGATGAGGTCGCCGACGCCCAGAACCTCGCGCGTTGCGCTAGCAAGTGCGACGACCGGCGTGTTGAGCGCGTTGTGATCTAGATATTTCGGTCCATCTTCGGCTTGCGGATCGTTGGCCACGATCCGCTGCATCGTTTTCGACAGCAAGGAGGAGAAGGGCCAGGCACAAAGCGCGAGGGCGATATTGAAGAGCAGGTGCACGTCGACCGGCAACTTGGCCGGCGAAAAATGCAGGGCCTGCATCCACTCGCCGATATAGCCCGCAAAAGGCAGGACGATGAGACAGCCGATGGTGCGCACGATCAGATTGCCGAGCGTCACCCGTCGGGCAGTGGCGGGGCCGGAGAGGGTTGCCATGACCGGCGGGATCGCCCCGCCGAGATTGGCGCCGAGAACGAGCGCGACCGTCAGGGCCGGGGAGAGAATGCCGGTGGAAGCGAGCGACAGGATCAGCACGACCATGGCAAGACTGGACGACGAGACGAAGGCGAGTACAGCCGAAAAGATCAAAGCCACGGGCAGGGCGCCGTCGAGCAGGCCAATGAAGGCGGCAAGCGCCGGCGACTGTCGCATCGGCGCGGTAGCGAGGCTCAGCAATTGCAGTGATAGCAGCATCAGGCCGATGCCGATCAGCGCCGCACCCGCGCCCTGTTTGGTGGTGGATGAGCGGCGGTAGAGCACGATGCCGACGAGAATGATCAGTGGTGACAGCCATTCAATGCCCGTCGCGACGATCCAGGCCGTCACCGCGGTGCCGACATTGGCGCCAAGCAGCACGATCTGCGCCATGCTCGGCAAGACGAGATCACGCTCCACGAAAGAAGCGATCATCAGCGCCGTTGCGGTCGAGCTTTGCAGTGCGACCGTCGCCAAAAAGCCAGAGGTGAAGGAGCGGAGCCTGCCACGCGTGCCGCTGGCAAGACCGGTTCTGAGTTTGGCGCCGAAGGCGCGCGACACACCATCCTTCACCTGTGCGAGGCCGAATAGCAGTAAAGCAACAGCCCCGAACAAATTGATCATCACGACGGTGGATTCCATGTCGTCTTTTTATATCTTTCTCATGCCGTCATGTTTCAACTTGTGTCGGAAATCGAGTGGAAGTCACTGAAAAGGCATGGATTTCAGCGCTTAAAGCTGTCTAGTGAGCGGGCGGCAATTTGCTTGCCGGCTAAAGATTATATGCCTGTGAAGGCCTGCCGTCCAACACTGCGAACGACATATCGAGACAATAATTGCGGAGTACTGATTTTAATGCGGTTTCGGCGGCTGCATTTCACCGGATCGATCGTGTTGCCTCGGCGGGATGTCGGGCAACGTTTTTTCCGAAAAGGCTTCCCTGATCTTATCGATCGTTGCCGGCCGCCGCATCGGACGCCCCGAGGACGGCGGGACGGCGGTTTCTGCTGTCGATGCCCCCGGCTCGGCTACGGCATGCAAGACCGGCGCCGCTTGAGTCTCCTCGGAAATCGGGGCTGTGGCCAGGATATTTTTGAGTACGGCGGTGACAGGCAGATGGCCGGCCAAATCCGTGTTGGTGTGGTGCCAGGCATGCGGAATGCGCTGATCGGTCGAAATGAACGGCCTGGAGTTCATCTCACCGAACCAGTCCCATTCGCCGATGACATCGACGACGTCGGAAAAGATCGGCGGCATGGCGATGCGGGCGCCGATGGTGACGATCTTCAATCTCTCCGCCAATGTCGCGGCCCGGACTTGATCCTGCTTGCAGAGTTCGTGAAGAGCGGCCGAAATGACCAGGTCGCCTTTCGAGTGTCCGGCCAGCAGGCGGAAGGAGAAGCGAGGATCGGCGAGAAGTGCGCGCACGGTTCTGGTGTCGAGGCTGGTGCGCGCTGCCGTTTCGCTGTCATTCTTGTCGGTGGCTCCGAATTGCGGCCGTCCGGCAAAGTCGTCCAGCATTTCGAAGAGGGGCCGCAGACCTCTCAGATGGCCGAAGAAGAAGTGACCGCCAAACGCCTCGGTGACGATGTCGGCCAGACCATATCCGGAGACGACGGCGGCGACCGGCGCGCCGATCGCGTCGGCGACATTGCGGGCGAAGGCGGCAGCACCAAGGGCGGAGCCGCCGATGCCTGCGACGGCCAGTGCCTTGGCATCGCCACCGCCGCGAAGCGCGAACTCCTCCAGCGTTTCGCAGAGAACGATCTGAGCCCCGCCGCTCGGCGGCACGACCATGATCGAGCCTTCTGCCGCCAACGAGCCGCTGAGATAGAAGGCTTCTTCCGGGGTGATGACCTTGACGTCATAAAACAGCGCATCGAGAGCAGTGTTGCGCTGGCGGAGAGCCTCCAGGGTGAGATTGCGTAACGGCGAGCGCTGCAGCCGCTCGGGGAGGCTAAGGGTGCGCGCGAATTGAGTGAGGGTGAGGGTGAATGCCGTCTGGAACATGGGTCACCTCGCCAGGGCTGCCGTTAGGTAAAGCATTCCAGAGGAAAGCTTCTCACACTTTACCCGGTGTGCCAACGGCAATTGGCCGCCGCGGCACTGAGATTTGCCGTGAGATTTACGACCAACTCGTCTGCCGCAGCGCCTCGCCCGAAATCATCGCCGCAGACATGGCAACGTTGATGGAGCGCTGTCCGCCAACCATCGGGATCAGGATGCGGCCGTCGGCCTTTTCATGCACATGATCGGGCACGCCGGCGCTCTCGCGGCCGAAAAGCAGGATGTCGTTCTTCCGAAAGGCGAAATCCGTATAGCGTTCGGCTGCCTTGGTGGAGGCGAGCACCAGCCGCCGCCCGCTTTCCGCCCGCCAGGCTTCGAAACGCTCCCAATTGACATGGCGCGTCAGGGTCACGGCGGCGAGGTAATCCATGCCGGCGCGCTTGAGATTGCGATCCGATATGTCGAAACCCGCCGGCTCGATGATATCGACGCCAAGGCCGAGGCAAGCGGCGAGCCGGAGGATCGTGCCGGTGTTGCCGGGAATGTCGGGCTGATAGAGGGCGATGTGCAGTTTTGTCATGTGCTGCAACTAGCGAAATCGCCGGGATTTGTCTTCGATTTTTCGCGAGCCCTTCATTTCTGTGATGTCCCTCATAAACAGAATTGAAGGATTTAGCCCATTTTTCAGGCACATTTCGCTTTTCAAACAAGAAAAGTCGCGCTAAAAGGCAAGCGCTCTACAACTTGCGAAAGAAGGAGGCACAGATGGATATCTTGTTTGTGATGATGCGCCTCCGTGCCGTGAACCCACGGATTTGACGAGCGCTACAAGGCGCGTATTCGCAAGTACCCCCCTTCTTTAAGTCATTGCGCGGCTGGCATGGCCTCGTTGTTTTATCACCCGGCCACCATATGAGTCTGCGATCTTTCAGCGCAGTGGGTGGTCGAAGGGTCGAGTCTTTGGAGCATTTCAATGTTTAGCTGGTTCGAACGCCGACTAAATCCATTTCCAAGCGAAGTGCCGGACGTTCCGCCGCGAGGCCTCTTTGCCTTCTGCTGGCACTATACCAAGTCGGCCACGCCCTGGCTGATTGCCATGGCCGTTCTCACAACGCTGATCGCTATCGGCGAAGTGGCTCTATTCAAGTTTCTGGGCGATATCGTCGACTGGCTGTCGCATGCGGACAAGGCGACATTTCTGCAGACGGAGTGGAAGAAGCTCTTCTGGATGGGCGCGATGGTGCTGGTCGGCTTGCCGGTGGCGGCCGTGCTTGATTCCGTCATCATGCATCAGGTCTTGCTCGGCAACTATCCGATGATTGCCCGCTGGCAGATGCATCGCTTCCTGCTGCGCCACAGCATGACCTTCTTCGCCAACGAGTTCGCCGGCCGCGTCGCAACCAAGGTGATGCAGACCTCGCTTGCCGTGCGTGAAACGGTGATGAAGATCCTCGATGTCTTCGTCTATGTCGTCACTTATTTCCTGTCGATGATCCTGGTGATCGCTGCAGCGGACTGGCGGTTGATGCTGCCGATCCTGGCATGGATGGCGATCTATATCGGCGTCGTCAGCTACTTCGTGCCGAGACTACGCAAGATTGCAGCCACTCAGGCCGATGCACGCTCGACGATGACGGGGCGGGTGGTCGACAGCTATACGAACATCGCGACGGTGAAACTGTTTTCGCATGCGGGCCGCGAAGAGGGCTATGCCAAGGCGGGCATGAGCGAATTCCTGCAGACCGTCTACGGGCAGATGCGCAAGGTGACGCTGTTCTACATCGCAGTCTACATCAACAACTGCGTGGCTCTGTTCATCATCTCGGCATTGTCGATCTGGTTCTGGCTGAGCGGTTCGATCTCGATCGGCGCCATCGCTATCGCTATCGGGCTTGCCATGCGCGTCAACGGCATGTCGCAATGGATCATGTGGGAAGTCTCGGCACTGTTCGAGAATATCGGCACGATCTATGACGGCATCGAGATGCTGACGAAGCCGCATGATATCGTCGACGCACCGGCTGCGCGGGCGATCACGGCCAAGCAGGGGGCGATCCGTTTCGATCAGGTCCGCTTTCACTACGGCAAAGCCAAGGGTGTCATCGACAACCTGACCTTCGATATCCATGCGGGCGAGAAGGTTGGTCTCGTCGGACGCTCAGGCGCCGGCAAGACGACGCTGATGAACCTGCTGCTTCGTTTCTACGATCTCGAAGGTGGACGCATCACCATCGACGGCCAGGATATCGCCGAGGTGACGCAGGACAGCCTGCGCTCGCTGATCGGTGTGGTGACACAGGATACATCCCTGCTGCATCGCTCGATCCGCGACAACATTGCCTATGGTCATCCGGAGGCGACCGATGCGGAGGTGATCCAGGCGGCCAAGCGCGCCAATGCCTGGGAGTTCATCGAAGGGCTGACGGATATGCAGGGTCGCAAGGGGCTCGACGCTCAGGTCGGCGAGCGTGGCGTCAAGCTCTCCGGCGGCCAGCGGCAGCGCATCGCAATTGCCCGCGTCTTCCTCAAGGACGCGCCGATCCTGGTGCTGGACGAGGCGACCTCGGCGCTCGATTCCGAAGTGGAAGCGGCGATCCAGGAAAACCTCTTCGCGCTGATGCAGGGCAAAACGGTCATCGCCATCGCCCACCGCCTGTCGACTTTGACCGAGATGGACCGCCTCATCGTGCTGGACAAGGGCCGCATCATCGAGACGGGCACCCATCATGATCTGGTCCAGCACGGCGGCATCTATGCCGACCTCTGGAACCGCCAGTCTGGAGGGTTCCTGGCCGATCACGAAGAGGCCGAGGCGGCGGCGGAATGAGGAGAGGGGCGGGCTTCGGGCTCGCCCTTCTTGTTAAGGCTATTTATTGCTGAGATTGGCCAGAAAGAGGTTACGGGCATCCATGCGGCGGTTCCGATTGTCAAGTGTTGTGTCGTTTGACTGTTAGTTCAAAACCAAGCGATTGCATCATCGCGAGGACCGACTTCAGTGTCGGGTTGCCGTCCGGTGCGAAGGAGCGGTAGAGTGCTTCCCGCGCCATACCAGTCTCTTTCGCTATTCCAGTCATGCCTTTCGAACGGGCGACGACGCCGAGCGCATGGGCGATATATCCCGCATCACCGCTTTCAAAAGCGTCCCTCATGAATTCATCGACGGCGTCGTTGGAAGTTAGCGCCTCTGCAGGATCGTACGGGATTAATTTCTCAGGCATCAAATTCGTCCGAATTTTTGGCGAGCGTTTTCGCTTGTTCGATATCCCCGGCTTGGCTGCTATTATCGTCACCACACAGGATAATGATCTCTCCGCCGCGTTGAACAAAATAGACCCGGTAGCCCGGTCCGCAGTGGATACGTATTTCATTCACACCGTCGCCGACCGGTTTGATGTCTCCCATAAGACCAAATGCCAAACGAGAAAGTCGTGCAGCAATCGCCGCCCGAGCGCGCTCATCCCGAAGCCGGCGTTCCAGCGCTGAAAAGTAACCGTCTGGAGTATGCGAAGCATGGAGCGTCCGTAATATATAAATCACAAAACTACGAGTATCAAGCTGAAATAGACATTGTGATCCAGATTCGTTGGTGAGTTTGTACCGCAGCCTGCAATTGTGGAGCATAACAAAAATATGACCTTTTCAGCCGCTCACTTTCCTTTGCACCCCCGGCGAAACCTCCTATATCGCTGGGATGCTGATCCGTTCCGTCTATCGCCTGTTCGAAACCTGGATTGATCCCTATTACCGCACCGGCGATCTGCGTCCGCCGCGGTCGCTTTGGGCTTTCATCTGGTACTATGTCGGCCAGGCGAAGGGGCCGTTTCTGGCTATGGCGGCGCTCGGCGGCGCGGTGGCGGTGCTGGAGGCGGCGCTATTCTGGTTTGTCGGGCATCTCGTCGACATCTTGGACAAGGTGCAGCCCGGGGCGGGATGGGCAGGGTTGCTGTCCGGCCATGGTGGTGCGCTGCTTGGCATGGTCTTCGTCGTGCTTGTCGTCCGTTTCGTTGTGGTCAGCCTTGGGGCGCTGGTCGAGGAGCAGGTGGTCGTACCCGGCTTCCTCAATCTCGTGCGCTGGCAGGCCTATGTGCATGTCGCGCGTCAGTCGGTGAGTTTCTTCCAGAATGATTTTTCCGGCCGGATCGTCACCAAGGTCTGGTTGGCTGGGCAGTCGACTGGCGATCTCGTCGTGTCGCTGCTGCAGGTGGTCTGGTTCATCATCATCTATGCGGCTTCGACCATAGCGCTGGTGGGCGGGCTCGATTGGCGCCTTGCGATGGTGATTGCGGTCTGGATCGTTATCTTTTCGCTACTTGCCCGTTATTTCGTCCCACGAATCCGTCGCCACGCGCGCAATGCCGCCGAGGCGTCGTCGATGTTGAATGGCCGGATGGTCGACGCCTATGCCAATATCCAGACGCTGAAACTCTTTGGCCGCGAAGAGCAGAATGACGATTATATTCGTAACGGCTTCGACCGCTTCCAGGGCGCCGTCATGCCGTTCACGCGTCTTCTGACGGGCGTGCGTTCGTCGCTGGCGCTTCTGTCCGGCGTGATGATCACGACGATTGCGGCGCTTGCCATCCATCTCTGGCTCGCCGGTGAGATTTCGACAGGCGGCGTTGCCTTTACGCTGAGCATGGTGCTGCGGCTCAACATGCTCTTCGGCCGGATGATGGCGCAATTCAACGCCATCATGCGCAATCTCGGCACAATCCAGAATTCCGCCGAAATGATCTCCGAGCCGATCGGCTTGGTCGACCGGCCGGGCGCCAGGGATCTGCAGATCGTCCGCCCGGAAATCCGCTTCGAGCATGTGGCTTTCCACTACGGTCGCGGCAGCGGTGTCATAGACGATTTTTCGTTGACGATCCGTGCCGGCGAGAAGGTCGGCATCGTCGGTCGCTCCGGTGCCGGCAAGACGACGCTCGTCAATCTGCTGCTGCGTTTCTACGATCTCGAAGGCGGACGCATCCTGATCGACGGCCAGGATATCGCGGCGGTCCGGCAGGAATCGCTACGCGGCGAGATCGGCATGGTGACGCAGGACACCGCGCTGCTCAATCGTTCCATCCGCGACAACATCCTCTTTGGCCGTCCAGAGGCGAGTGCGGAGCAGATGGCACAGGCGACGCGGCGGGCGGAGGCGGATGAGTTCATCATGACGCTGGAGGATCAGAAGGGTCGCAAGGGCTATGCCGCCCATGTGGGCGAGCGCGGCGTCAAATTGTCCGGTGGCCAGCGCCAGCGCATCGCCATTGCGCGGGTCATGTTGAAGGATGCGCCGATCCTGGTGCTGGACGAGGCGACTTCGGCGCTGGATTCCGAAGTCGAGGCGGCACTGCAGTCCAATCTGAAAGCATTGATGGAAGGCAAGACGGTACTCGCGATCGCTCATCGCCTGTCGACCATCGCCCAGCTCGACCGTTTGATCGTCATCGACAAGGGCAGGATCATCGAAGACGGCACCCATGACGAGTTGGTTGCCAGCGGCGGCCTCTATTCGGAACTATGGGCGCGCCAGTCCGGCGGCTTCATAGCAGCCGAGGCCGAGTAGCTTCCGCAACAAAAGTGCCCGGACTTTTCGATAAGCTTACGCAAATCATAGCGTTATTTTGAAACGCTGAATTCCGTCATCAGGCCGAAATGGTTCGATCCCATGGCGTCCGGTATCTGCTGGACGGATTTCAGCCGCAGCGGTGCTCGCGCGAAAACATGGTCGATGGCGATGCCATAGGCGCCGGCCATGATCGGCCAGGAAGCAGGCTCCGGAAAGGTGTGGCGTAGACCGGTGCCATCGAGGAAGTCCCGCATATCGGGCGCAATGACCGAGGCGTTGAAATCGCCGGCAAGGATCAGCGGCCCCTGAACATCCTTCAGGATCGGGGCGAGAATATCCAACTCTATTCCATGAAACTCGTCGAAATAGGGTTTGCTGAGGTGAGCGGAGGCGAAGTTGACCGGCTGACCGTCCATGTCGATGGTCGCGAGAATGAAACGATTGTCCCAGAGGCTGCCGAGACTGCGCATGACTTGCGTCTGGAACGGCCGTTTCGACAGCAACAGGGAATCGCAATCGGTGGTCATGAGGCCGCAGCCGATATAGTTGGGATAGACTTTGGTTATTCGCTTCAGCTCCGATTGGATCGGGCCGGCCTCGAAGATTTCCACGACGTCGGCCTTCGAGTTGACGATGAGATCGGCGATACGCGCGCCGTTTTCGAAATTGCCGTCTTCGATGTTGAAGGAGAGCAGCGTGAAGTTCTTGCTCGCATCGGCCACCGCCGGCGGGTTCAGCGGCGGAGAGGCGGCATATTCGCGGAGCATCACGACCGAATGAACGGCAAGTCCGGCACCGACAGCGAGCAGGAAAACCGCATACCAATGCCGCTTGAAGAGAAGGGCGAGCAGAGCAAGCGCGATACCGAAAAGGCTGATGTGGGTCTGCAGGCTTTCGAAGAAGGCGAGCAGCCAGAGATCGGTGACATAACGTACCGCAAGGATGGCCAGCGCCAATGTGGCAAGGACGCATAGAACGCAGTAGACCGTGTGTCTCATAATCGTGTCCTCAGCCCTATTCTTCAGTTGTCTGAGAGCGGCGGCACCATAAAGGCACATAAGTCGCTTCTGAAATCCACTCGGATTTAAGGAGTAGGAAGCCAAGCTTAGTATCGACTGGCTACCGGGACATAGTCGGACATGCTGCGATGCAGCATAGAAATTGTTGCTTATTCTGCCTTGCAACGCAAAAATCTATTGGAAGAATATTGCGCCATTTCATGTGGTTACGCCCACTTGCTTGACGGTGTGCATTTTAAGCTCGGCGCCTGCGGCCAATTAGTGCACTTTTCCCGCGACATTGTGCCCCCACCCCTTGCCAAGACTGGACATAATTTGCGATCAAGCTTAGAACGCGGCGGGTTACGGAGGAATCTATGGCGGAATTATGGTCGCGTTGATTCGCCGTTAGTTAAGGGGGTACCGCAGCGCCTAGCTGCGGGTTTTGCGGAAGAGGATGGTCCGGCATTGAGCGAGCATACTACGACAGGTGAAACTACGGGCGAGCCGACTCGCCGAGATTTCCTTTATCTGACGACGGGCATGGCTGGCGCAGTGGGCGCCGTCGCAGTCGCCTGGCCGTTTATCGACCAGATGCGGCCGGATGCCTCGGCGCTCGCTCTTGCTTCCATCGAAGTCGACGTATCGAGCCTGGAGCCGGGCATGTCGATGACGGTAAAATGGCGCGGCAAACCGGTCTTCATCCGCAACCGCACGCAGAAGGAAATCGACGATGCGAAGGGTACGCAGATTTCCGATCTGAAGGATCCTGTCGCCCGCAATGCCAACCTTCCGGCGGATGCGCAAGCCACCGATGTGGCGCGCTCAGCCGGTGATGGGAAGGAGAACTGGCTTGTCATGATCGGCGTCTGCACGCATCTCGGCTGCATACCGCTTGGTCAGGCAGGGGAATATGGCGGTTGGTTCTGTCCCTGTCACGGTTCGGTCTACGATACCGCGGGTCGCATCCGCCATGGGCCTGCACCGCAGAACCTCGCCATTCCAGTATATGCGTTTACCGCAGAAAAAAAGATCAAGGTCGGTTGAGGGGAACTGAATCATGAGTGGTCATTCGTCTTACGAGCCATCCACAGGGCTCGAAAAATGGATCGACGCGCGGCTGCCGCTGCCGCGCATGGTCTATGACAGTTTCGTCGCCTATCCGGTCCCGCGCAATCTGAACTATGCTTATACGTTCGGCGCCATGCTGGCCGTCATGCTCATTCTGCAAATCCTGACCGGCGTCGTTCTCGCCATGCACTATGCAGCCGATACGACGATAGCTTTCAACTCGGTCGAAAAGATCGTCCGTGACGTCAATCACGGCTGGCTGTTGCGCTACATGCACGCCAACGGCGCCTCATTCTTCTTCGTGGCGGTCTATCTCCACATCGCCCGCGGCCTCTATTATGGCTCCTATAAGGCGCCGCGCGAAATCCTCTGGATTCTCGGCGTGATCATCTATCTCCTGATGATGGCGACGGCCTTCATGGGCTACGTTCTGCCCTGGGGTCAGATGTCCTTCTGGGGCGCGACCGTCATCACCGGCTTCTTCTCGGCCTTCCCCTGGGTCGGCGATTGGATCCAGACCTTCCTGCTCGGCGGCTTCGCTGTCGACAATCCGACGCTCAACCGCTTCTTCTCGCTGCACTACCTGCTGCCGTTCATGATTGCGGGCGTCGTTGTCCTGCACATATGGGCGCTGCATGTGACCGGTCAGACGAACCCGACCGGCGTCGAAGTCAAGTCGAAGACCGATACCGTGGCCTTCACGCCCTATGCAACGCTGAAGGATGCGCTCGGCGTTTCCATCTTCCTGCTGGTGTTCGCTTATTTCGTCTTCTACCTGCCGAACTTCCTCGGCCATGCCGACAACTACATTCAGGCCAATCCGCTGAAGACGCCGGCTCACATCGTTCCGGAATGGTACTTCCTGCCGTTCTATGCGATGCTGCGTTCGATCACCTTCAACATCGGCCCGATCGACTCCAAGCTCGGCGGCGTCCTGACGATGTTCGGCGCGATCATCGTGCTGTTCTTCCTGCCCTGGCTCGACACCTCGAAGATTCGTTCGGCGGTCTATCGTCCTTGGTACAAGCTGTTCTTCTGGCTGTTCGTTGCCGATGCTATCCTGCTCGGCTGGCTCGGCTCACAGCCGGCGGAAGGCAACTTCGTCGTGATCTCGCAGTTTGCGACGCTGTTCTACTTCCTGTTCTTCCTCGTCGCCATGCCGGTTCTCGGCCTGGTCGAAACACCGAGACGCATTCCGAATTCGATTACGGAGGCGGTTCTTGAAAAGCAGGGCGGCAAGACAGCCGCTCCGGTTGAAGCATAACCGGCGACGATAGAGGAAGAAAACAATGAAAAAGCTTGTTGCCGGCCTTTTGTCGATCGCTCTCATCGGTGGCTTTGCGACGGTTGCCGCCGTTGCCGCAGAGACCAAGCCTGCCGCCGAAGCCGCGACGCCGCATTATCCGCTCAAGGAGCCGAGGGAGCAGCACTGGACTTTCTCCGGCCCCTTCGGCTACTACGACAAAGCGCAGCTTCAGCGTGGCCTGAAGGTTTATACGGAAGTCTGCTCCGCCTGCCATTCGATGAAGCTGGTTCCTTTCCGCACGCTGGAAGAGCTCGGCTATTCGGAAGCGCAGGTCAAAACCTTCGCAGCGAATTATGAAGTGCAGGACGGCCCGAACGCCCAGGGCGAGATGTTTACCCGCAAGGCGCTTCCATCCGACCACTTCCCGTCGCCGTTTCCGAACGACGAAGCGGCTGCGGCGTCGAACAATGGCGCGGTGCCGCCGGATATGTCGCTGCTTGCCAAGGCGCGTGAGGTCGAACGCGGTTTCCCGCAGTTCATCTTCGATATCTTCACACAATATCAGGAGGGCGGGCCGGATTATATCTACTCGCTGCTGACGGGCTATGAAGAGCCGCCGGCCGGCTTCCAGGTTCCGCAGAACTCGCACTATAATCCGTATTTCGATGCGGCTGCGACTTTTGCCATGCCAAAGCCGCTCTCCGACGGCCAAGTCACCTATGACGACGGCTCGCCGCAGACGGTCGATCAATATGCAAAGGACGTCGCCTCGTTCCTGATGTGGGCCTCGGAGCCGCATCTTGAGGATCGCAAGCAGCTCGGCTTCATGGTGATCGTATTCCTGCTGATCTTCTCGGTACTGATCTATCTCACCAAGCGGTCAGTTTACGCCAAGGCTGGCGCCCACTAAGCGGCCCAGCCATGAAATCAGAAAGAGGCGGCCGTCATCGGTCGCCTTTTTTGTTGGTATCGAACACGTGTCTTGATAGTGTGCGGCCCGCCCTGTCATAGCCTGAGAGCACATATTTATATGGACACTATCGCTTCGGAGCTCGCCGCCAGCATTCGCTCCATTCCGGATTATCCAAAACCCGGCATCATCTTCCGTGACATCACCACGATGCTCGGCAACGCCAGGTCGTTCCGTCGTGCAGTCGACGCGCTGGTGCACCCCTATGCCGGCACCAAGATCGACAAGGTCGCCGGCATGGAGGCACGTGGTTTCATTCTTGGCGGCGCCGTAGCGCATCAGTTGTCGTCCGGTTTCGTGCCGATCCGCAAGAAGGGCAAGCTGCCGCATGATATCGTGCGCATCGCCTACAGCCTCGAATACGGTGTCGATGAGATGGAGATGCACCGAGATGCGGTAAATCCCGGCGAGAAGGTGATCCTGGTCGATGATCTCATCGCCACCGGCGGCACCGCTGTCGGCGCCGTCCAGTTGCTGCGTCAAATCGGCGCCGAGATCGTTGCCGCCTGCTTTGTCATCGACCTTCCGGATTTGGGCGGCCGCAAGAAGCTGGAAGCGCTTGATGTGCCGGTTCATACCCTGGTGGAATTTTCCGGGCATTGAAGAACAACATACCTTCTCCCGGTGGGGCGAAGGTGTCTATTCGAATTCCAGCACGGTGCTCTCGAACCGTAACACTGCCGTGCCGTGCTGGTTGATCCCGTCGCAGAGGATGGTGTTGAGCGTCCAGCCCGGGCGGGACGCCAGCGGGCGGCTGGCAAGCAAGGTCACTCCGTAGGTGACGGTGTCACCGGCAAAGACAGGCCGAAGCCATTGCAGCTTTTGGAAACCGGCGGACGGGCCGAGGTTCGGCGGTTTTCTGCCTCCAGCATGGAGGCGGGCAGTTTCGATTTTCCAATAATCGACGAAAGTGCGCATCCAGACTGCGCAGGTGTGCCAACCGGATGCGCAGAGCCCGCCGAACAATGTGTGCTTGGCCGCTTCTGCATCCATATGGAAAATCTGCGGATCGAAGCGTGAGGCGAAACGGATGATGTTTTCGGCCGTGAATGTATGGCTGCCGATCTCGGCCCGTTCGCCGATCGGGTAAAGTTCCGTCATTCTCATGCGGAGGTCTCCACGGGCAGGCGCATGCGGATCATCGTCGCATTTTCGCCGAGGCAAACGAGTTCGCCGCGTTGGTTTTCCACCTCATGGCGGAACCTGACGATGCCAATGCCGGGGCGGGAACGCATGGCACGGGACTCCAGCACGATCGATCGTCCCGAAAGCGTATCGCCTGCCAAAACCGGCTTTTTCCAGTCCATGAAGTCGATGCCCGGCGCGCCTTCGGCCTCGGTATTGAGCAGATAGCTGTCGGTCATCATGCGCATGAACATCGCCGAGGTATGCCAGCCGGAAGCGGCAAGCCCGCCCAGTATGCTGGCGCGGCCGGCAGCTTCGTCGAGATGCATCGGTTGCGGATCGAACTCACGCGCAAACTCGATGATCTCTTCCGCCGTCACATGTTTCGGGCCGAGCGGAAATACTTGTCCGGGCTGAAAGTCCTCATATGTCAATTTTGCCATATCCGTTACCGGTCTCTTCATTCCGTCCGTGCGCAATCGCATGTCAGGCGGCAAAGGTGCAAGCATTTTCATGGTAGCGATCGGAAAACAGGCGCGGCGAATGGTGACCGAGCTTCGCAGCCCTTGATTGTGCACCGGCGATATGATGAGGCTTGGCAACGATATCATCAGGCAGGAACAGACATGAGCGATCTCAAGACCGCGCTGGAAGGCGCCGCCGGCGAGGGGATCATCTCCTCGGATCAGGCGACCCGGCTTTTGCCCTATTTGGCTCAGCGAAATGTCGGCACAAACGGGGCTCCCGTCAGGAGCGATCTTTCGCAGCCCCGCGAAGACGATGTGGCGAATCCGCTGGAGGATAGTGAAGCGCCGCGTTTCATTCGCGGCTTTCATGACGTGCTGATCACTATCGGCATCATCGTCCTGCTTGTCGGCTTGTGGGGGCTCACCGGCTATTACGGGCCGCTGCCGGCCATCATAATCCTGGCCGAAATCCTAGTTCGTCGCCAACGCCTGGCGCTTCCCGCCGTCGTGCTGACGATTGCGTTGGTCCATTGGACCCTCTGGGTAGCCATGATGCATTTCGATGGCGGTCCGGGCCTCATGAGCTCCTGGATCAGAATAGCCTTGCCGTTCCCGCCGCTGCTTGCATTGTATTATTGGCGCTATCGCGTGCCGCTGTCGTTGGCGATGCTGCTCTTCTCGCTATTCACGCTGTTGCTCGCCGCCGTTTTCTATCTGATCAGCCTTGCCACCGGCACATCGGATGTCGTGCTGAATTATCCGCTGCAGTCGTACTGCATCGCCTTTGCGGCCGCACTCGGGGCATTTGCAGTGGCGATGCGTTTCGATCTCAGCGACCCCAGCCGCAGGACGCGTCGCTCGGATGTGGCTTTCTGGCTGCATCTCGTCACGGCGCCGGCGCTGCTTTACTCGGCGATCCTGCTGGTATTTCAGCTTGAGGCCGGCAACAACGGCACGTTTCTATCTGCCACCGTCGAGAATGGCGGCTATGCGCAGGCGCTGACGATCGTCGCCATTGTGGTGATCATGATGCTGGTCGGCTTGATCATCGACAGGCGTGCTTTCGTGACCGCAGGGCTGATGTCACTCGGCGTCGCGATCGGTGTCATTCTGCGGCAGAACAATGCCAGTCTCGACAAGGTCAGCTTCATCGTGCTGATGATTGTTGGCCTGATCGTGCTGGTGATCGGTGTCGGCTGGCCGCATCTGCGCCGCGCTGTTGTCCGGCTGTTGCCGGCATCTGTCCAGGGGAGGTTGCCGGCGCTCCGGTGAGACCGGCAATCACGTCTGAGCGGGAAAGCGTCTCACGGAAACACTTTCCCGCTCTATTCCTTCGTTTTTCGCATTCCGGACGGAAAACCGCTGCGCACTTTTCCTGGAAGTGCTTTAGGTGTTGAAGCGGAAATGGATGACGTCGCCGTCCTGGACGACGTATTCCTTGCCTTCGTCGCGTGCCTTGCCGGCTTCCTTCGCGCCTGTTTCGCCGTTGTAGGCGATGTAATCGTCATAGGCGATGGTATTGGCGCGGATGAAGCCGCGTTCAAAGTCGGAATGGATGACGCCGGCGGCCTGCGGAGCCTTGGTGCCCTTTTCGATCGTCCAGGCGCGCGTTTCCTTGGGACCGACGGTGAAATAGGTGATGAGGTGCAGCAGCTTGTAGCCGGCGCGGATCAGCCGGTCGAGACCGGCTTCGTCGAGGCCGAGAGCGGAGAGGAACTCCGTGGATTCGTCTTCCGGCAGTTGCGCCACTTCCGCTTCGATGGCGGCGGAAATAATCACCACCTCGGAATTCTGCTCCTTCGCCATGGCGGCGACGGCAGCCGTGTGCTCGTTGCCCGTCGCGGCATCGGCCTCTGCGACATTGCAGACATAGAGGACGGGATGCGAAGTCAGAAGGTTCAGACCCTTCAGAATGCGGGTTTCTTCGGCGTCGAGCTTCGACAGGAGGGTGCGGACCGGCTTGCCTTCGTTCAGCAGTTGGAGCGAGGCTTCCATGATCGGCAGCATCGCCATGGACTCCTTGTCCTTGCCGGTGGCGCGCTTGCGCGTCTGCTCGGTGCGGCGCTCCAGGCTCTCGAGGTCTGCAAGCATCAGCTCGGTCTCGATCGTTTCGGCATCGGCGACGGGATTGATGCGCCCTTCGACATGGGTGATGTCGCTGTCTTCGAAGCAGCGCAGCACATGAACGATGGCATCGACTTCGCGGATATTGGCGAGGAACTGGTTGCCCAAGCCTTCGCCCTTCGACGCGCCGCGTACGAGACCGGCGATGTCGACGAAGGAGATGCGCGTCGGGATCAACTCCTTCGACTTGGCAATGTCGGCAAGCTTGCGCATGCGCGGATCAGGAACCGCGACTTCACCCGTGTTCGGCTCGATTGTGCAGAAGGGATAATTCGCCGCCTGCGCCGCCGCCGTTTTGGTCAGCGCATTGAACAGAGTGGACTTGCCGACATTCGGCAATCCGACGATACCGCATTTGAAACCCATGGCACCTTGTCCATATCTTGAAAAACTTTGCTGTGCGTATGGGCGAAGGGCCGTTGCGGGTCAAGCCTTACACGGCGGATGCGCCGTTTTTCTGTAGGGAAGGAAGTCGGACGAGACGGCGAAATGGAGCTGTTCCTCACGGTCGATTGATCTGCTGGTCCTCCCGAAAACGTTGTTTTCCTTGAATGGCCGGTTGCAGTGCGGTATAAATTCACTATCAGCCACAAATCCTTTTTTCCTGTCATCAACGGTGAGCCCGATGAGTGACAATGATGTCGTCCTAAAACCGAAGACCACAACGAAGCCAAAGCTCGATCGGCCGAAGCTTTACAAGATCATTCTCGTCAACGACGATTACACGCCACGCGAATTCGTCATCATGGTGCTGAAGGCCGTCTTCCGGATGAGCGAGGAGACGGGCTATCGCGTCATGATGACTGCGCACAAGCTCGGCACCTGCGTGGTCATGGTGTGCGCCAGGGATATTGCCGAAACCAAGGCGCAGGAAGCGGTCGATCTGGCGAAAAGCGCAGGTTTCCCGCTGATGTTCACCACGGAACCGGAAGAATAAGCTCGGGCAGAGTTATCAGTTTACGGCAGGACGCCGGATCTGGAAGCCTGTCTTGTCCTGTGAAAAGCCGCAATTGGCGTAGAAGCGCAGCGTCGCCGGATTCTTTGAGCCGGTCAGCAGCATCACCTTATAGCAATTCTTCTCCCAGGCCGTCGCGACGGCCGTTGCGATCAGCGCTCGTGCAAGGCCGCGCTGGCGGTAATGGGCGTGCGTGACGACGTTTTCGATCAGCGCATAGGAAGCGCCGCAACGCGTCAGGTTGGGGACGATGACCAGTGTGACCGATGAAACCGCGAGATCGTCTTGGAAGGCGATGAAGATCGTCATGCCCGGATGGGCCAGGATCGTTGTGAAGCGGTCCTCCGCAAGCCGGGGATCCATGTCCGGATCGTCGTGGTTGAGATGGCGATAGAGCGCCAGCAGCGTAGGCAGGTCGCCGGCGGCGGCCGGGCGGATCACAATATCCGCAGTCTTGTCGCTTGCCGAGTCCGCCATTTCAATCGTCCTTTTTGCCGAACATTCTCTTCAGCATCTCGGCCATCGGGCCGCTTTCCGGCATCCGCGGCTGGTTATGACTGCGAGCCTGATGGATGTGCGACTTGGCCACGGCCTTCTTTTCCGGCTTTGGCGCCTCGTCTTCCGCCTTGCCGCCGAGGGCAAGGGCGATCTTGTTCATGAGCTGCGAATCTTCGCCGCGCACCAGCATGTCGGCATTGTCGGCGAGCGCATCGAATAGAGGTTCCAGCCAGCTCCGGTCCGCCTTGGCGAAATCGCCAAGCACATGATTGTGCACCAGTTCCTTGATGCCGGGATGACCGATGCCGAGCCGCAGCCGGCGGTATTCGCGCCCGCAATGGGCGTCGATCGATTTGATGCCGTTATGGCCGCCATGGCCGCCGCCGGTCTTCAGCCGCGCCTTGCCGGCCGGCAGATCGAGCTCGTCATAGATCACAACGAGGTCGGAAGGTTCCAGCTTGTAGAAGCGCATGGCCTCGCCGACGGATTCGCCGGAAAGATTCATGAAAGTCTGCGGCTTGATCAGCAGAACTTTCTGGCCGCCAAGTTCGCCTTCCGCAATTTCAGCCCGGAATTTTTTCGACCAGGGCGAAAAGCTATTGTGACGGTAGATCGCATCCACGGCCATGAAACCGATATTGTGACGGTTGCCCTGATATTTGGCGCCGGGATTGCCGAGACCCGCGATAAGAAGCATTGCGCTTCACCCCTTGGAAAATGCCGATGCCCTTCACGACAGCGAATTGGCGGCAAAGTCAAGGCGGCAACCGCGTCAGTTGCCGACGTTCAGGCCGTACTTCAGGAATATCTGCTTCTGCGTGCCGTCGGCGATCAGCTTGTCGAGCGCAGCCTGCATCTTCGTCAGAAGATCTTTGGGGAAATCCTTCTGGCAGGCGATGCCCATCGGCTGTTCGGAGAGGACGGTGACCTTTTCGATGGCATTGCCATCCTTTTTCAGCTTATCAAAATAGAGTTCGGAGATCGGCATCAGGTCGATACGATCGCTCATCAGCTTTTTCAGCGTCGCCCGGAAATCGGCGCCGACATCGATCCGTGCAAAGTTGGCCTGCCGCAGCGTCGTCTCGGTATAGTCGCCCCGCCACGTGCCGACGAGATAACTCTTGGCTTCATCGAGCGTGTCGGCGGTGACGCTGGACCCAGTATGCTTGATCAGGATGTTACGATCGATCAGCAACGGCTGAACCCATGTGAACAGCTTGTCGCGGGCGTCGTTGTGAGCGGTTGCAAAGACACAGGTCATCGGCGCCGTCAGAGCTTGGTTGTAGGCGCGCGCCCAGGGAAACACATCGATCGTATAGTCGATGCCGATATCTGCCATCATCTTCTCCACCTGTTCAACGGTCGCGCCGACGGGGGTCTTGCCTTCACGATAGTTGAAGGGCGGATATTCTTCCGTAGTGAAATTGATGGTTTCTGCTCGCGCCGTGGAGAGGCTGCTCAGAGAGGACAAGCTGAAAAATACCAGGAGCAGCAATTTTCGCATGTAGTTCCTCGTTTCGCTATGATGCTTGCGCCACAGACGCGGGGTAATCGGCTCGCGGTACCGCAAGCGCGTTCATAAGATCGTTCGGATGTTGCGGCCGATGGAACAAGTAGCCCTGGCCGTAGTCGATCCCCATGGTGCGCAGGGTTGCGCACTCTTCCTCAGTCTCGATACCTTCCGCAATCACGGTGCAGTTCATCTTGTGCGACAACGTCGTGATGCTTTCGACCAGCATACGGCTCTTGAGGCTGACATCGGAGGCATTGTCGTTGATCGCGCGGATGAAGGATTGGTCGATCTTGATGATGTCGACCGGGAAGCGGTTGATATAGCTCAGCGATGAGTAGCCCGTGCCGAAGTCGTCGAGCGCGATGCGGCAGCCGTAGCGGCAGATTTCGTTGATGACCGTGCGCGTCTCCGGATTGTCGTCCATCAGCACTGCTTCGGTGATTTCGACGACAATGCGTTCGGGGCGGACATCGTGGCGGGACAGCAGGGCCGCGATGCGCATCGGCAGTCCGGATTCGAATTGCAGCGGCGAGAAATTGATAGCGAGATAAGTGTCCTGCATGCCGTCGAGGCGCGAGAGGCGGGCGAAGTGGGAGATCGCCTTCTCCATGATACGATTGCCGATGCGTACGATCGAGCCGGTCTCCTCGGCAACGTCGATGATCCGTGCCGGCGGCAGGATGCCTTTCTGAGGGTGGTGTAGCCGCATCAGCGCCTCGAAGCCGGCGATGGAGCGATCATCGATATTGACGATCGGCTGCAGATGCGCCTCAAACCAGTCGTCGCTCAAGCCGCTTTCGATATGGCTTTCCAGCTCCGCGCGGCGGCGGGAATCGTCCAGCATGCTGTTGTCGAAGATCTGCGCGCCGTTCTTGCCGTCGCGCTTCTTTGCGTACATCGCTATGTCGGATTTCAGCAGTAGCTCGGCGGCGTTCGCGGCATGGCGCGGGTAGATGGCGATGCCGATGCTGGCGCTGAGGCGGGCATCGCCGCCGAAAGGCGTCTCGAAGACTTCGGCGATGCGGGCTGCCATGTCGAATGCTCTTTTTTCGGCGTCTTCGGCAAGCAGCAGGATGGCGAATTCGTCGCCGCCGAGGCGCGCAGCGATATCGCCCGGGACCAATCGCGCCTTCATGCGCGAAACCAGTTCGCGCAGCGCCGCGTCACCGGCGGCATGGCCCATATTGTCGTTGATCCATTTGAAGCGGTCGAGATCGACGAAGAGGCAGGCGAGTTCGCGCTTGCGCAGATCCGCCTCGTTGATCTTGGCATCGAGCGCCGTCTCGAAACCCTGACGGTTCAAGAGGCCCGTCAGATGGTCGGTGATCGCCTGGCGCAGGTTGCGGTCCTCGGACTGCTTGAGGTCGGTAACGTCGGTCATGACCGAGAGCGAAAGACCATCCTGGATCGCCGTCGTTTCGAGGATCAGCACGTCCATGATCCGGTCATCCCGGCACAGGAATTTGACCGTAACGTCAAGCCGGGCGGCGCTGTCCGAATGGCTGCGCTTGCGTTCGGTGTATTTCTCGCGCGATTCCGGCAAGACCAAGCTTGCGAATTTACGCCCCAGCACCTCGGAGCGGGCATAGCCGGTGGCCGCGAGCCAATAATCGCTGACGGCTGCGATGCAATCGTCCTTATCGAGCGAAAAGAGCATGGCCGGCGTCAGATTGTAGGTGTCGGTGGCGCGGCGGTGAGCAAGCTTCAGCTCGGTTTCCTCGCGTTCCAACTTGCTCTGCATGTCGTTGAAGCTACTCGCGAGGCGTCCCATCTCGTCGTTCGACTGCCAGTCCACATGATGACGCGAGCCGAGCCGCCGCGTCGCTTCGACGGCATGGGTCAGCCGCATCAGCGGCTGGATGATGAAGATGCGGTTGCCGATGAGGGCCGCGCCGAAAACGGTCAGCACGGCGAAGATGAAGATCGAGATGAAGACGATCTCCTCGTTCTTCAAACCGTCGAAGAGGCCGAGTGCCGGGTAGAAGACAGTGATGGTGCCGAGATTTTTCGGGCCGTCCACGCCGTTGTAGATGATCGGGCGGGCGATGGACTCCAACAGGCCCTTGTAAGACCTCGGGATGGTCGATTGCGTAACATCGAGCTGACCGGAGAGGTCGCGAACATTGACCTTGACGATCGCACCCTCGGCGACCGTCGTCGCGCTGATCTGGGTGACGCTGTCTTCGTCGAGGTCCCATAGCGGCTTGGCCAGCGCCTGCGCATTGGCGACGAGCAGAACGGAGATATGATCTTTGATTTCCTTTTCGGCGCGTTCGGACGAAAGGAAGAGGAACAAGACGAAGAGCGGCGCAACGAAAACCAGCAGCGCGCCGCAGACGATCGCGAAAAACCTGTTTTCGACGGAATGACTCATAGTTCCGCTTGCTCCCCAGTCGTAGACCGGCTGATCTTGGGGTTGGCCGTTCTCTACAACTCTTTCGCGTAAACTTTCACGAATTTGTTAAATGTTGCTGAAAAACCGGGGAGTTAATGGATTTAAATCGAGTATTAATTTCAAAAATGATTAGATTTATTTTTGCTTTTATTAGAATCTATACATGAAAAACCCGCCGTCCCAGAGGGAGGCGGGTTTGAATGCGTCGGGATGAAGATGCCGATTAAGCGCTGGCTTCTTCTTCGCCGCTTTCCTCTTCGGCAAGACCGGCGGCCGGAGCAACGATCGTTGCGATCGTGAAGTCGCGGTCGGTGATGACCGGGGACACGCCCTTCGGCAGCGTAATATCCGAAATGTGGATGCTGGCGCCGCCCTTGTGGCCGGACAGATCAACGGTGAAGAATTCCGGGATCGCATCGGCCGGGCAGTGGACTTCGACTTCGTGGCGAACGATGTTCAGCACGCCGCCAGCCTTGAGGCCCGGAGACTTTTCGTGGTTGACGAAGTGAACCGGGATTTCGACGGTCACCTGGGTATTGCCGGAGACGCGCAGGAAATCGACGTGGACCGTGAAATCGCGGACCGGATCGAGCTGGTAGTCCTTCGGCAGAACCTTGATCTTCTTGCCGTCGACGTCGATCGTCGCGATCGTGGTGAGGAAACCACCGGCATGGATGCGCTTCGTCACCTCATTGGTGCTGAGAGCGATCGAAATGGGGGCCTGCTTGTCACCATAGATGACAGCGGGAATGAAACCGTTGCGGCGAAGTTCACGGGCGGACCCCTTACCAACCCGTTCGCGCGCCTCGGCCTTGAGCTCGTAGCTATCGTGGCTCATGGCTATTCCTTTCGAGGTTATTTGGAGAGTTCATCCGTTCATCGGAGCCGGTTGAACTGGAGGAGGGCAAGCCCTGCCTCATCCGCGTTGCCTCCAAGGGTGTCTACGCGGACGCGTGGCGTATAATACAAAGAGGCCAGCGGTGCAAGCATCTCCGGAGAAAGCGCATCTGTGATGACATTGCAACTCACGATAAAGAGCCGACGATGCTATTTCTATCAATGGCTTGACATATACCCTTGGCCCCTTCAACAGTCGACTCCAATCGATCAGCGTCAAAGGAAGAGGTCGGGTATGCGCCCCAAGGCTATCGCCGCCGCCGCAGTTTTTTCCATCGGTCTCGCTGGCGTTGCGCAGGCGGCTGACGTCAATGAGCAGGGCGCAAGGGAACTGCGCGGTATCCTGACGCATTCGCTCTCACGCGACCTTGCCCGCAGCGGTTTTGTCGCTGTCAAACCGGCCGGCGATCAGTATGAGATCACCTACGATCTCGCGAAATTTTTCGACAAGATCAACTCAAGCGCGTTCTCGGTTACCGGCTTGAAGCCGCTTACGCTGTTCGCGCAGCCGCTTGATCAGGGCAGGTGGCATCTGAGGGGCGACAACAGCCTGGATGCTTCGGTTCATTCGCCTGCGTCAGACATCACCTATTCGGTTGCATCCAGCTCCTTTGAAGGCATTTTCGACCCGACGATCGAGATGATGCGTTCGATGGAGGTCAAGAGCAATGGTGCCAAGTTCTCTAGCACCGGCAACGGCAGGAACGCCGGACGTAAGGTGGATGCCACCATCGACAGCGCATCCTTGACCCATACCGTGACCGATAGCAGCGAAGCCGGCAAAGTGGATCTGCAATCGCAGGGCACACTGCAGCATCTCAGCGAACAAATTGTGACCCCCGGGGCTCCATCCGCCAACCTGAGCGCTGACAGCATCGATGTCAAAGTGACCGCGACGAGCTTACCGGCAAAGGAATTGCGTGAACTCATCCGCTTCTTCGTTCAGCACGTAAAAGCGAAACAGTTGTCGGAAAGCGGCAGCGAAAAGTTCGAGCAACTGGTGCGCCGCGCCTTGCCGGGGTTCGGTTCGCTTAACGAGATGGTGACGCTGAACAACGCGTTGGTATCGACCGATAAGGGTAAGGTCGGTCTCAAGACGTTGGAGTACAGTTTCAAGATGGATGGTCTGACAAAGGCGTCCAACATCAACTTCGGCTTGCGGGCGGAACATTTCACACCGGATGCGGGCCTTATTCCGCCGGCCTATGCAGCTTTCCTGCCGGAGACCATCGATGTGCAGCTCGGAATTCCCAACGTCAATTTCGAGGGTATCATCGACACGGTTCTGGAAGCGGTGACGACCCGTGCCACGCCGGTCTCCGGCGAAGCATTGAAGCGCACCATGTTCCCGAGCGGCTACGGAACGCTTGAATTCCCGAGGATCAGCGCGGCTTCCGGTGTCTATGACCTTGAGGTTTCCGGCGCGCTGAAAGGCTCCACGAAGCATCATCCAAGCTATTCGCTGCAGGCGACGATCCTTGCCCGCAATTTCGATAAAACGGTTGCAGCCGTTCAGGATGCTGCAAAAACAGACCCGCAACTGAACGGCGTTTCCTTCAGCCTGATTGCCGCCAAGGGCTTTGCCAAGACGGATCAGGATGGTCGCCTGCGCTGGGATGTCACGATGGACGAAAATCGGACCGTCACGGTGAACGGGCAGGTGATGAAAGGGCTTTGAGGCCATCACCTGGCTCGCAAGCTGATGCATGCGGCGTCATCATTCAATTGAGAATCACGTTTAGGGTTTTCCTGCTTTCAACTTGTTTTTCCTAGCATCACGGGGGTGAATTATGCGTCTTAAAACAGTTGCCGTCGCCGCGGCTTTTGCCGTCGGTCTGGCCGGCGCCTCGCAGGCGGCCGACGTCAACGAGCAGGGGGCCAAAGACCTGCTCGGCAACCTGACGCATTTCCTGCCGGACGATCTGGTCAAAAACGGCTTTGTTGCAGTGACGCCGTCGGGCGGCCACTATGAAATCATCTATGACCTGCAGAAGCTCTTCGACAAATTGAACGTCACAGGTTTCGACGTTACGGGGCTCAAGCCGCTGACGGCCCTTGCAACGCCGCAGGATAGCGGCTTGTGGAACATCGAGGGCAACAATGCGATCGACGTGACGGCACGTTCGAAGCCCGGCAGCAGCCCGAATGCGGAGTTCCGTTACGCGCTGGCTTCGTCCAGTTTCACGGGCGTCTTCGATCCTGCCATCCATTATGTTCGTTCGATGGACGTGAAGGGCAGCGGCATTACGCTTTCCACCAAGACCACGGACAACGGTGTGGAGAAAAACGATATCACCATCGATGGTATCAACTATGCGCTCTCCTCATCCAGCAGCGGCGAGCCGGACAAGCTTGACCTCCAGATGATCGGGGGATTGCAATCGTTCAACGATAAGATTTCTTCCGATGCCGCAACTTTGGGCGAATTCAAAATTGGGGCGATCGATTTCAGGGCCAATGCGACCAAGTTGCCGCTGAAGGCGCTGAACGAGATTTTGCGTTTCGTCTCCGACCACAAGGACACGAAGACCCTGTCTGACAGCGAAAGCGCGGCGCTCAAGGCATTGCTGCGGAACGCGATGCCGATCGTTGGTTCGCTTGAAGAGTCTATTTCCGCCAAGGATATTTCGGTGACAACTCCGCTCGGCAACGGTGGGCTGCAGCAGATGGGTTACTCGTTCAAGGTGGCGGGGCCGGCCAATGCGATGAATGCCGATTTCGGCATGCGCGCTGAAAAGCTGACCCTGGCTTCCGGCCTGGTGCCTCAGGATTATGTCGCCTTCATTCCCGACGTCGCCGAACTGCAGATGCAATTTCCCAACCTGAATTTTTCCGCTCTGTTGGATGTTCTGCAGCAGTCCGATTTCAATAATCCCGGAAGCACAGCGTCGATGGACGACAAGTTGCAGCAGGCGATGTTCCCGGACGGAACGATGACCATCAATTTCCCGAAAATCAGCGCGGTCTCCGGGCTCTATGATATCGAGGCTTCCGGCAGCATGCGCGGCTGGTTGAACGAGAAGGATCGTGTGTCCATGACGATGACGGTGTTCGCGCGCGATCTCGACAAGACCATCTCTGCCGTTCAAGACGCGGCGAAGACGGAGCCGGACCTTAACCAATTGTCCTTCGGCCTGATGATGGCCAAGGGATTTGCAAAGACCGATCCCGACGGACGCTCGCGTTGGGACGTCAGCATCGCCGACGACGAGTCCGTGACGATCAACGGACAAGTCATCAAATAAGCCTTCCAAATTTCAGAATGCCAACATGTTTGTCTTGAAGCCGCTGGCCCAACGCTCGATTTCGCTTCTATGGGCCGGTCAGGTGTTGGCGGCGACCGGATCCGAGTTCTATATGGTCGCCGTCGTCTGGATTGCGGCGGATTTCATTGGGCGTGACGCAGGTTACGTTTCCGCCCTGCAGTCGGGGGCGCTTCTCTTCGGCAGCCTGTTCGGTGGCATTCTGACGGATCGCTGGCGGCACAGCATGACGATGATCTCGGCCGATGTCCTGCGCGCGCTTCTATTGCTGGTGCTGTCCGCCGCCGGTCTCATGCATTTCATGAGCCTGCCGTTGTTGATGGTGCTCGCCGGGTGCATTGCTTTGCTGACGGCCGCCTTCGATCCGTCGCTGCAGGCAACGCTCCCCACCATCGCGGTCGATCCCGACATTCGTCATGCCACTAATGGATTGTTCGACGCCACGAGGCGCATGGCCCGTATCCTCGGACCGAGCATGATCGCGCTGGTCAACGGCTTTCTGCCGAAATCGCAGTTCTTCACGGTGACGGCGGCGACTTTCCTGCTCTCGGCGCTCGCCGTGTGGATGGCCGTCGCCAAATTGCCTGCCGCACCGCGGCGCCGCGAATTCTCAGGGACAGCGGCGGTGATCGACGGCGTGTTGGGGGGATGGCGGATGGCGCGCGGTCATGCCGCCATACTCTATGGCCTGTTCACGAACCTGATGGGGAATATCGCCTGGGCGATGGGCATTTTGCTCGGAATGCTCCTGCACCTGCGCGAGACCAGCGCCGACCCGTTGACGGATTACAGCCTGATGATGACCGCTTACGGCGTCGGCAATCTGACGACCAATCTCATCCTCAGCAATATAAAGCCGCGCCGTCCGGTCGTTTGGATCATCGCGGCAAAGCTGATTTTCGGTGCCGGCGTCTTTCTGCTGCCGCTGATGCATAATCGCGTGTGGTTGATGGTCGTCGCATCCCTTGCCGCTATCAACGGCCCATTCGAGAACCTAGCCATGCTGCATTTGATGCAGACGCGCAGCGAGCCGCATCGGCTGGCGCAAGTCTATCGCTTGCTGATGTGCGCGATTTTCCTCGGCCTTTTCCTGGCTTATCTCATGTCGCCCAGCCTATTCGCCTGGTTCGGCATCGGCCCATCGATCATGGGCGCCGGTGCGGCGGTCTTTGTCGCCGGGCTTATCGGCATCGGATTGCTTGCCTGGAGACAAAGCCATCCGGTCGATGCGAAACCCGCATGAGAAGAGATGGCTGGTTTTCAGTCGAACAGGCTCGAAACCGATTCTTCCTGGCTGGTGCGATTGATGGCTTCGCCGATGAGGCTTGCCGTCGTGATGACGCGGATATTGGGTGCCGATTGCACGGCAGTCGTCGGCTGAATGGAATCTGTAATCACCAATTCCTTCAGCTTCGAATTCACAACACGGGTCACTGCGCCGCCGGAGAGAACGCCATGGGTGATATAGGCGGTGACGCTTGCCGCGCCTTGTGCAAGCAGGGCATCGGCCGCGTTGCATAGCGTGCCGCCGGAATCGACGATATCGTCGATCAGGATGCAATCCTTTCCGGCCACTTCGCCGATGATGTTCATCACTTCGGATTCGCCCGGCCGATCACGGCGCTTGTCCACGATCGCCAACAGACAGTCGAGGCGTTTGGCGAGCGCACGGGCGCGCACCACGCCGCCAACGTCAGGCGAGACGACCATAACATTGCTAATGTCGTAATTGGCCTTGATGTCACGGGTCAGCACCGGAATCGCATAGAGATTATCGGTTGGGATATCGAAGAAGCCCTGGATCTGGCCTGCGTGCAGGTCGAGCGTGAGAACGCGGTCGGCGCCAGCCTCGGTGATCAGATTGGCCACCAGCTTGGCCGAGATCGGCGTGCGCCCGGAGGCGCGGCGATCCTGGCGGGCATAGCCGAAATAGGGGATGACTGCGGTTATGCGCCGCGCCGACGAGCGGCGCATCGCATCGATCATGATCAGCAGTTCCATTAGATGATCGTTGGTCGGAAACGAGGTCGGCTGGACGACGAATACGTCCTCGCCGCGCACGTTTTCCTGGATTTCAACGAAGATTTCCTGGTCCGCGAAACGCCGGACACTGGCCTTTCCCAAGGGAACGTTGAGATAATTGCAGATCGCTTCGGCGAGGTGCCGGTTCGAATTGCCTGCGAAAACCTTCATTGTGGCCCGCCTGTTACCAACCTGATAGCCGCGCTTTTAACCGCCTTGCTCTCGAATGCAAGGGGGAGACGCACGATAGCTTTCATATTTCTGAAAAGCTTGTGGCTATCCACCGCGAGAGTCGCGCCAGGAATTGAAGTCCGACATGGTTTCGGTGGCGATTTTTTGCATGACGGAGGGCGGAACGGCGGCCCATGGATCGCCGCGCTTCAGCGGCGCGCTTTCCGATCCTTGGATTCGGTGCAGGCGAGCACCGCTGTTGTCGAGAACATCCCAGACATAGGTCACGGAAATCTGCGGTCCGTCTTCGAAGGCGGAGAGATAGCCCTTCAGAATGTAACCGGCGCTGGAATCGCTGGAGCTCTTGATCGTCAGGCCGAGGGAACGAGCCTCTGCGCCAAGCTGACGCGACAGCGGTGTCACGGCCTGAACCGGGGCGCCGATGATCGGCAGGAAGCGGACGCTGTTTCTATCCTTCGCTGCAGCAGGGGGAAGGGAGGCTTGCTGTTGTTCCGGTTGCTGCTGTTCTGCTTGCTGCTGATCGTCCTGCTGCTCTTCAGCCGCTTGTTGCCGCCGAGGCTGCGGCTGCGGATCGTCGGAGAGGCGGCGGTCGGCCTCGCGCTGCTCGTCGGCGTCCGATGCTTGCGGATCCTGTGACTGGATGGAAGCGGTCTGCGAGCCGTCGAGCGGGCGGGAGGCATAAGGATTGCGGCCGCCGTTTCTCAGCGCGGCCGCCTGATCGTCGAGCGAGCCACCGCCGCCATAGTTTTGCGGCTGATAACCCTGCTGCTGATAGGCCTGCCGCTGATAGCTGTAGCTGTCTTGCGCGGTCTCATAGTTCTGCTGGCGCGGCGGCGCGGCGGCCATGCGCTCGACGTCGCGTTGGGTGACGGGGCTGGTGGAGCCTGCGTCGCCGATGGCCTCGGGCGGGGTCAGGGCATCCGTCGTGTTGCAGGCGGCGAGCGCGAAGCAGAAGCCAACGGAAACAAACGTTGTCCTGACCAGTCCCATTTGCGCGATCCCTTCCTTAGACGGTCACCCCGTTCAGGATCGCTATCTTACGCTGCTAACGGTTAAGAAATTCGAGCTGGTGACGCGATAAAGCTTTTGGAGCCTGCGACGTCGTCAGATAGGTCTGGCCGAGCGTCATCGCAGTACCGGTGTCGGAATCCATGATGATCATATGCACGAAGAGCGACATGCCTTCTTCGATCTCCTGCGGGTTGCCGACATGGAACATCTGGTGCTCCATCCAGGAAGGCGAGAAGCGGGCGCCGAGCGAGTAGCCGCAGGCGTTCAGCCTGTGGCGGGCAAGGCCGCGCTCGTCCATGATCTTGGCATGCATATCGAAGACGTCGCCGAAGGTGTGGCCGGGCTTCAGCACGGTTTCGATCGCCTGAATGGTCTCGAGGCAGGCATTGTAGAGTTCGCGGTGGCGGTGCGTGGGGTCGCCGATGACGACCGTGCGCATCATGGCGGCGTGGTAGTGCGCATAGGTGCCGGCCCATTCAAGGGTCAACTGGTCGTTGGCATCCAGCTTGCGGCGGCCGGCCTTGTAGCGGCAGAGCAGGGCCTCGGCGCCGGAGCCGATGATGAATTCATTGGCGGGATAATCACCGCCCCCGGAAAAGATCGCGCTCTGCATGGCGGCAAGAATGTCGGCTTCGTCGGCGCCGGGCTTGATCAAGGCAAGCGCTGCATCCAGCGCATCGTCGGCGAGTGCTGCGGCGCGCTCGACATAGGCGATTTCCGTCGAGCTTTTGACGAGACGCAGACGGCTGACAAGGTAGGAGGCGTCGATGATCTGCCCGAAGGTGGATATCTGGTTGTCGAGCAGGCGCGCAACGCGGCCGGTCATGCCGTGGGTGTCGTACTCGACGCCGATGCGGCCGCCGAGGAGATCGAGTTCCACCAGCAATTCCTTGAGATCGAGCGTCGGATCGGCGTTGACGCGATCGACCCAGATACGGATGTCGGAAATGACCGATGTGAGCTGCGCCTGGCGAAGATCGGCCGAGCGGGTGAGCAGCACCATCGTACCGTCAGCCTTCACTACCAGCGTTTGGAAAAAGCAGTAGCCGAAAGTGTCGTAACCGGTCAGCCAGAACATGCTCTCCTGCGCGAAGAGCAGCATGGCATCAAGTTTTTCCTCCTGCATTTTTGCAAGGAGGCGGGCTAGGCGGGCGTCGAATTCGCTGCGCTCGAAATGCAGGGCCATTTTAGAACGTCTCCTCGATGGCAATGGCGGAAATCTGCCGGCCGTAATCCGGCTCCTTCGCATGCGTGGTGCGGCGATAGGAGAAGAAGCGGTCGGGATCGGGATAGGTACAGAGATTGAGGTTTTCAGCGGTCACGCCGGCCTTGCGCAGGCGGTCGATCGTCAGACCCGGCAGGTCGAACATCGCATGACCGGTCCGCTCGGACGGAATGAAGTATTTGGCATAGCTTGGGTCGTAGGTGACGAAACGATCCACGAATTCCGGGCCGACTTCGTAGCTCGCCTGGCTGATCGAGGGGCCGAGGCAGGCGGTGATCGTCTCTGGCTTGGCGCCAAGCGCAACCATGGCTTCGATGGTGTTTTCCAGGACGCCGGTCAGTGCGCCCTTCCAGCCGGCATGGGCGGCACCGATCACCCGGTTTTCTGGATCGGCGAAGAGGATTGGCCCGCAATCGGCGGCAAGCACGCCGAGTACTATCCCCGGCGTTGCCGTCACCATGGCGTCGGCTTGCGGGCGAGTGCCATCATAGTTCGCGTCGACGGCTATCACGTCGGGCGAATGGATCTGGTGCACGGTTGCGAGTCGTTCCAATGGCAGGCCGAACCAGGCGGCGACGCGACGACGATTTTCCTGGACATGCTCCCGATTGTCGTTGGAGCCGATGCCGACATTCAATCCGCGGTAAAGGCCCTCTGAAACGCCGCCGTCACGGGTGAAATAGCCGTGACGGATGCCGGCGCTCTTGGCGGCGCTCAGCAGCGTGCTTTCGATCGGAGTCGGCAATGCTGCGTCCCTTGATATGTTCTTTCGTGCTGGAAATAACGCTTCCGTGGCGAAGCGGTTCGGTTTGAGCGGGATGTTGGCCCAGCCATGCGCGTTCTGTCAATCCGCGGAAGTCAATAGTGATGAATCAGCGGACGGGACGAAAGGGCAAAAGATCGATCGTCGGACTGGAAACGGCCAGCACCTTGAAAAGCTCGCCCATCTTGCCTTCGCCGGCGCCGGCGAGCCGTTCGGCAGCGATACGGATGGTCTCTTGCATTGCGGCATCTTGGTCGCGGCCAAGCGCTGCAGCCCGCTCCAGCAGCCCAAGGCCGATCAGGAAATCGCCTTGATGACAGCATCCGTTGATATGCAGACCGGATGCGACAGCGGTTTCGGCCAGATGCTGGAAATCGACGTGGCTGGTAAGGTCCGCTTCGCCGGGATGCTCCAGCGGCGGATCGTATTCATGCATGCGCACGGCCTGCAGCGTATCGCCGAAGCCTGTTGCCATATGGCCGTAATCTATGACGAGCGCGGTGCCGCCATGGGCGGCGATCCGGTCGCAGATCGTGGTCATGACCGCCTGACGGGCAGGGGCGATCTCGAAGATCGTGCCAAGTGGTGGAAGCGGTCCGTTCGGGAGAAGCGTGGGGTCGAGGCTCGCGATGCCGGCCGTGAAGGTTAGTTCGTCATTGACGTCGAGCCCCACCGTGCGCTCGCGAAAACCGTTTGCGGTGCGGACGAACTGGCGAATGGGAATGGCGTCGAAAAGTTCGTTGGCGGCAAGAAGCGTGAAACCCGCCGGCACTTCATCGAAGTCCGAATGCCAGGAAATCTTATCGCCATGCGCCTCAAGCGTCTGGCGCTGAAAACCCTGCAGCCGCTCGCTGGTTTCGACCAGATGCACCGTCATCGCGTCATAGAGCGGCGGCGCGAGCTTGGTGATGACACGCAGCATGTCCGCCATCATCGTGCCGCGGCCGGGGCCGATTTCGACGAGGCGGATATTGGTTGGCGTGCCGTGGCGCTGCCAGGCATGCACCATGAAGACGCCGATCATCTCGCCGAAAAGCTGGCTGATCTCGGGCGCCGTGACGAAATCGCCGACACGGCCGAAGGGTTCGCGCGTCTTGTAGTAGCCGTGCTGCGGGTCGGCGAGGCAGAGCGAGAAAAAGTCGGTGATGCTGATCGGCCCGTTGGCGCGGATGATAGCCTTGATTTTGTCCCCGAGCGCGGTCGTCATCGTTTGGTCTCGCTAAAGCATGGTCCCGAGAAATATGAATCGGCTTTCGGGCGGATCATGCGACATTAAACCTAGAGTTCAAGCCGTCTGTCTGGCTGCAACGTGGCGGGCGCGGATCACGGCCCATAGGCCGATCGCAACCATCGGCAGGGACAGCACCATGCCCATGGTCAGCCAGTTCGTGCCAAGCAGATAGCCGAGCTGCTCGTCAGGCTGACGGAAGAATTCGACGAAAATGCGCGAGCAGGCATAACCGATGACAAAGACGCCGCTGACGGTGCCGGGCTTCTTCAGCGCCAACAGCCAGCGCGTAAGGATGAAGAGGACGGTGAAGAGCACGATGCCCTCGATCCCGGCTTCATAGAGCTGGCTGGGGTGGCGCGGATCGAGGCCGGCGGGGCAGACGCCCTGATGAGAGGCCAGGATATGCGGGCTGCAGAAAACCATCGCCCAAGGCACGTCGGTGGTCCGGCCCCAAAGTTCGCCATTGATGAAATTGGCGATACGGCCGAAGAAGAGGC
This sequence comes from Rhizobium sp. CB3090, assembly GCF_029714285.1. Taxonomy (NCBI): domain Bacteria; kingdom Pseudomonadati; phylum Pseudomonadota; class Alphaproteobacteria; order Hyphomicrobiales; family Rhizobiaceae; genus Rhizobium; species Rhizobium sp. CB3090. The sequence goes on along the minus strand of NZ_CP121662.1, from coordinate 2,130,761 downwards.
CGATCGGGGCAACGGCGGCGACGATGTCGAACAGGCTCCAGGCTGGGATCTTGTTGCGATTGGCGAACAGAATCATGGCGATGGTCGTGCCAATCAATCCACCGTGGAAAGACATGCCGCCATTCCAGACCTCGATGGCGCGAATCGGATTGGCGAGTACCGGATCGAGATCGTAAAACAGGATATAGCCGATGCGTCCGCCGAGCACGATGCCGAAGGCGACCCACAGGATAAAGTCGTCCAGGTGTGCCCGCGTCAACGGTGCTGTGTCGTTCGGCCAGAGCTTGCCATTGTCGACGAGCCGCCTCGCATAGAACCAGCCGAGCAGGATGCCCGCGACATAAGCAAGGCCGTACCAATGGACCGACAGCGGGCCGAGCGAAAAGGCGATCGGATCGATATCCGGGAACGGCAGGATGGCGGCAAGATTGGCTGATGTCAGCAAGATTTTCGCGTCCGTTACGGCATGATTCCCAAAACCCCTGTGCGGTTTTTGGATAAGATCATGCTAAATCCAATGAGCGCGGAACATGGCGTTCGCTAGTGAAACGGTCAAGTCGATTATTCGTGTGTCTTGCGCCCCGAGACCGGTTGTCCCGCTCTATCTCAATTTACTTGCATCGAACCCCGGGAAATCTTACCTCAGAGCTATCTGGCCCCTCATATGATGCCGTCCATTTTCGGGGCCGACGGCCGCAAGGAGATCGCTATGAGCACTGGACCGAACCGTATCTTGGATGACTTCGCTAAGCTGATGACCGATGCCGCCGGTGCTGCCCAGGGCGTGCGCCGCGAGATTGAAACGGCATTCAATGCGCAGGCCGAGCGCTGGCTGAACAGCCTTGATATTGTCAAGCGCGAGGAGTTCGAAGCCGTTCGCGAAATGGCGATCAAGGCGCGCGACGAAAACGAAGCATTGCTTGCCAGAATCGAAGCGCTGGAAGCGCGTCTTTCCTCCGAAAGCAAGTAGTCGCGATTCATTTTGCGAGAAATCGGCGCGGCACGCGTCTGCCGCGCATTTTTCCTCTAAAATTTTCGATAGTTTTTCCACCTGTGGACACAGGCAAAAAAGCCAATCGTCAGAGTCGGTTATGACTCCCTTCTGAATAGACATCGGAAGAGCTGTCCACAGCGCCCTTCGCCAAAATCTCCGATGAGGGGCTGGCACGCCGGGCATGCCGTTATACACTGATTTTAAATGATGATTCGAAACGGACTTGGTAAGCTCCGGGCAGGGTGGATGCGTTAGTCTGGCAGCCGTTCAACATCATCCCGAGGATGTTTCCGGAGTAAAACTGTTTGCGTTCTTTCAGTGTTCGAGCACGGGAAGCTGCATTCGTTCCGGTCAAAAAGGTGCTGCATGAGCCTTATGGAATTGGAAGTCGAACGACAATCGAATCCGGTCGATATGATCGAATTCGTGGCCGCCAATAATGACTGGTCGTTCGAGCGGTCCGGCGAGGATGAAATTGCCATGACCGTCGAAGGTCGATGGACCGATTATCATGTCTCTTTCTCGTGGATGGAGGAGTTCGAGGCACTGCATATTGCCTGCGCCTTCGACATCAAAGTGCCCGATCCGCGTGTCAACGAGGTCATCAAGCTGCTGTCCTGCATCAACGGTCAGGTGCTGATGGGGCATTTCGATCTGTGGCGGCAGGAGGATATCGTGATCTTCCGGCAGTCGCTGCTGCTTTCCGGCGGCGCCGAGCCGACCAACAGGCAGGTGGAAGTGCTGCTGTCCAATGCCCTTGACACCTGTGAAGCTTATTATCAGGCTTTCCAATTTGTAGTATGGTCCGGCCTTGACGCAAATCGCGCCATGGAAGCCGTGCTTTTCGAAACCGTGGGCGAAGCTTGATATGGCAACAGAGGCATCATCGAGCGCTTTTGCATCCTCCGATCCCATCATTCTGATTGGGGCGGGGAATATGGGCGGCGCTCTTTTGACAGGCTGGCTGAAAAGCGGCGTGCCGGGCTCCTCGGTGATCGTCGTTGATCCGCAGCCGTCCGAGACGATGTTGAAGTTGATCGCCGATGCCGGCGCGAAGCATGTCACCGGCGTTCCCGAAGGTGTTATCGCCGGCGTTCTCTTCATTGCCGTCAAACCGCAGGTCATGGAAGCCGTATTGCCGCCGTTCAAGGCGTCGATTGGACCGAATACGGTGGTGGTGTCGATCGCTGCCGGCAAGACACTTGCTTTCCTTGAACAAAGCCTAGGTGAAGCGGCGATGGTGCGCGCCATGCCGAACACGCCGGCCATGGTCGGCCGCGGCGTCACCGGCGCGTTTGCCAACGCCAAGGTCGGCGAGCGCCAGCGGCAGTTGGTGCAAAATCTTCTGAAGGTGTCCGGTCCGGTCGAATGGGTGCCGGCGGAGGCCGATATCGATGCCGTAACGGCCGTTTCCGGTAGCGGGCCGGCCTATGTGTTTTATCTCGTCGAGTGCATGGCGGAGGCGGGCCGGAAGCTCGGCCTGCAGGCGGACCTCGCCATGCGCCTCGCACGGGAAACTGTCGCGGGGGCTGGTGAATTGCTGCATCAGTCCCCCGATGACGCTTCGCGCCTGCGTCAGAATGTGACGTCTCCCGGCGGAACAACTGCCGCAGCCCTTGCCGTTCTGATGGCGGAGGATGGCATGCAGCCTCTGTTTGATGAGGCGCTGGCGGCGGCGCGCAAGCGCGCACAGGAGCTGGCCGGTTAATTTCCTAGCATCATGAGGGTGTGCGTATGGCGGAAGAGATCACCTATGGCGATTTCGAGCGGGTGGACATCCGCGTCGGCACGATAATCGAGGCGGAGCCTTTTCCGGAAGCGCGCAAGCCAGCTTTCAAATTGAAGATCGATTTCGGACCGGAGATCGGCATCAAGCGCTCTTCGGCGCAGATCACCGTGCACTACACGCCGGAATCCCTCATCGGCCGCCAGATTCTCGGCGTGGTCAATTTTCCGCCGCGCCAAATCGGGCCTGTCCGCTCCGAAGTGCTGACACTCGGCTTCGAGGATGAAGCCGGCGCAATCGTGCTTGCGGCGGTGACTCAGCCGGTGCCGAACGGCAAGAAGATGATGTGAAGTGTTACCCTCGCCCCGGCGGTGAGAGGGTCGCGCGTATGCGCGGGTGAGGGGGCGTTACGGGGAAAGCCGCCTTTCGCTTGTGCTCAAGACCCGCGTCGCTTCGCTCCGCGGCCCCCTCATCCGAGCTGTCGCGATTTCGCTTTGCTCAATCGCTCCAGCCCACCTTCTCCCCGCTGGGGCGAAGGGTATTAATGAATATCCCGCGACACGGGGTCGGTTACGCTGAAATCCAGAAATTCCGCCTCGAAACCGTCGCGCTGGGGTGAGCAGAAGACGGGGCCGATGGAGACTTCTTCGAGGGCCGGATCGAACCAGGCGAGCCTAGCCATGCGCCACTCGGTCATCTTGTCGGTGCGGTATTGGATGAAAAGCGCGTCGCCGTTGCGGGTCACCCGCACCGACAGGGCATCGAACTCATGATCGAGCCGGAAGGCGGACCAGTCGGAGTTGCCGTTGGTGATAACGACGCTGAAATGTTTGGCGCCGTCGGTATATTCGATCCCGCACTTCATCCAGTGCGTGGCGTCATGGCGGACCATCAGGCCGGCCTGGTCGTAGAGTTCGTGATAATGCCCGATGAAGGTGATCTCGGCCGTAAAGTCGCCGCGGCGATGCCTGCCGAGGAAATGGCCGTTGTCGCGATGGAAGCCGTAATAGGTTCCCTGCCAGAAATCGGTCTTTTCGCCGGAGCGGACAGTAAGCCGGCCGTTGTTCATTTCCCAGGCCGGCGGCAGATTGAGCCAGTGCATGTCGTTGATGTCGATCGGCATGCAATTTCCTTTCTTAAGCCGGAATGCGGATGGTGGCACGCAGGCCGCCCAGCGGGCTGTCGCCAAGCGTGACGTTGCCGCCGTGGCTGCGGGCGATGTCCCGGGCAATGGCAAGGCCGAGGCCCGTGCCGGAATTGTCGAGATTGCGCGCCTCGTCCAGCCGGAAGAACGGCTTGAACACATCCTCGCGCGCATTGACCGGAATGCCGGGACCGTCATCGTCGAAATTGATCGTCAGCCATTTGGGACTGTGCTTGGCTTCGATACGCAGCGTGTGCGCGTAGCGGCGCGCATTGGAGGCGAGGTTCGTCACCAGTCGCGTAAAGGCATTCGGTCGGACGGAGATTTCATTGTCGCCGTCGATGGAAAAGCTCATGGATTTGCCGTGCAGCGAGAAGTCCTGTTCGACCTTATCGAGGATATCGCTGAGCCGAAGTGTGCCGACATCCTCTTCCGCCTCGCCTCGGGCGAAGGCCATATAGCCCTCCAGCATGCTCTGCATGTCCTCGACATCCTCGTTGAGGCCGACAAGATCGGGATTGTCGCCGATGAGGGCGAGCTGCAGTTTGAAGCGTGTGAGCACGGTGCGCAGGTCGTGGCTGACGCCGGAGAGCATTGCGGTGCGCTGCTCGATCTGCCGTTCGATGCGCTCGCGCATCAGGATGAAGGCGAGGCCGGCACGGCGGATTTCGTCGGCGCCCCGGGGCGAATAATCGTCCCGCCGCTGGCCCTTGCCGAAACTCTCCGCAGCCTGTGCCAGCGCCAGGATCGGCCGAATCTGGCCGCGCAGGAACAGCACGGCAATACCGATCAGTGCCAGTGATGTGCCGACCATCCAAAGAATGAAGATATGCGTGTTGGAGGCGTAGGTCTGGCTGCGCTTTGCAAAGACGCGCAGTACTTTGTCCGGCAGTTTGATGCGGATTTCGACAAGGCTGGAATTGCCGACCGTATCGACCCAGAAGGGGAGATTGATCTGGTCGCGGATTTCGTCGCTCAGGATGCCATCGAGAATCGAGAAGAACGGCTTCTCGCGCGGCGGCGGCAGCTCGCCGCCCGGCTCGATCGAAATGCTGAGGTCGAGCTTTTGCCGGGCCATCTGCGTGATGGTGGAATAGTCGGGATCCTGCGGATAAGTTTGGATGATGTCGATGATGGCGGCGATGTCGCGGGTGGTGGCCATCGACAGGCGTTGCGTCACCATCTGCCAGTGACGCTCCATGAAGACGATGGTTACGACCGCCTGCAGGATGATCATGGGCAGGATGAAGATTAGCAGCGTGCGTGCATAAAGCCCGGTCGGCAGTCGCCGCCGCCACCAGCGCGAAAACCAGCGCATGCCATTGGAGGGCGTGTGCTCCTGATCGCGCCTGATCGAGTCGAATGTCACCATCGCCGCTGATCCCAGGGAATTGATATCAATCTATGCTCAGCCGATAGCCGATGCCGCGCACCGTCTGCAGCCAGACAGGGTTGGCCGGATCGTCCTCGATCTTGCGGCGCAGGCGGTTGATCTGCACGTCTATGGTGCGCTCGCCGACTTCGGCGTCGGTGCCGATCAGCTCGTGGCGGGGAATCGTGTCACCGGCGCGCTTGGCGAAGAGCAGCATGATTTCCTGCTCCCGGTCGGTCAGTCGGATGAGCTCGGAGGCCTTCTTCAGCTCCTTGCGGGTCAGCGAGAAGGTATAGGGGCCGAACATCACCTGTTCGATCTTCGGCGCATCGGCCGGTGCGTTGCGGCGCAGGATATTGTTGATGCGCAGTACGAGTTCGCGCGGGTCGAAAGGCTTCGGCAGATAGTCGTCGGCGCCGGCTTCCAATCCGGCGATACGGGCTTCGGACTCGGCAAGGGCGGTCAGCATGATGATCGGAATGTTCTTGATGGCGCGGAGGCTTGCCGTCAGCGAGATTCCGGATTCGCCGGGCATCATCACGTCCATGATGATCAGGTCGAAATCCAGCCCTTCGAGCTTGCGGCGGGCCTCGGCGCCATCGGCGGCGGCCGTCACCCGGAATCCCTTTTCCATGAGATAGCGGTTGAGAAGGGCGCGGATACGCGTGTCGTCATCCACGACCAGAAGGTGCGCTGCATCGTCCGAAATTGCTGTCTTTGTCGTCATTCAATCCGTCTCGATCTTGTTTATCCGTTCGATTGAGATGGTCTTATCCAAAAACCTGCTTTGCGGCTCTTCGGTTCGAGACCATAGCTCAGTCCTGCATTCCCCTCAGGAACCGTTTGACACTTTCGCGTGTCGCATCGGACGCGCCTTCGAATGCCCGTTCAATACGGCGCGATTGCGGCTCGGCCAGTGCCAATGCCAAATCGCGACCCGCTTGTGTGGGGTAGAGCTTACGCTGCCGACGATCCTCGGGCCCGGTCACCTGATGAATATACCCTGAATCGATCAATTGTTTGAGAACCCGCGCCAAACTCTGTTTCGTGATCTTCAATGTTTCCAACAGGTCCGCAACCGTCATGCCGGGTTCGCGGTTAACGAAATGAACGACGCGGTGATGGGCGCGACCGAACCCGCTCTTGTCCAGAATCTGGTCGGGATCGGACACGAAGTCCCGATAGGCAAAGAAAAGCAGCTCGATGATCTCGAAATCGATGATCCCCGCATTCTCCATCGGCGTCGCCAGCAGCTCCGGTTTTGCTGCTTTTTGGCTCGTCTGTCGTGGCACCTTGGCATTTCCTTTCCTATTTTGGGGCAATCGGGAACTTACGCAAAATATGTCAGCTTCGGTGACGTATTTTTACGCCGCTGCTAGTTTTCGCCGATCTTGCGCCGCCCGGACGGATATGGCCATATTTGGAAACTAAGCCCGGCTGCGCAAAACTCCAACACGTCTCATATTTTCCCCACTTCCATCGTGGATAATGCGGAATGGGGACAACAATCAACAGTCATGGCGTCCGGGCGCCGGAGGAGAAGCAAGATGGCATCGGTTCCTTTTGATCAACTGGATGGGGAGATCTGGTTCAACGGGGCATTCGTTCCTTGGAAGGACGCTAAGATTCATGTGCTGACCCATGGTTTGCATTATGCGAGCGCAGTCTTCGAGGGCGCGCGCGCCTATGGCGGCCGGGTCTTCAAGCTGACGGAGCATAATCAGCGTCTTCATAAGTCCGCCGACATTCTCGGTTTCAAAATTCCCTATAGCGTTGCCGAGCTGGATGCGGCGACGATCGAAATGTTGAAGCGTCAGGGCTTTTCCGAAGCCTATGTGCGCCCGATCGCCTGGCGCGGCAGCGAGATGATGGGCGTGTCCGCCCAGAACAACCGCATCAATGTAGCGATCGCGATCTGGCAATGGGGCAGCTATTTCAATCCGGCCGAAAAGCTGAAGGGCATCCGCCTCGACATTGCGGAATATCGTCGTCCCGATCCGAAGACCGCGCCTTGTGCCGCGAAGGCCGCCGGTCTCTACATGATCTGCACCATTTCAAAGCATGCGGCTGAAGCCAAGGGCTATGCCGATGCGATGATGCTCGACTACCGCGATCAGGTCGCGGAAGCGACGGGCGCCAATATCTTTTTCGTCAAGGACGATGTCATCCATACACCGACACCGGATTGCTTCCTGAACGGCATCACGCGCCAGACGGTGATCGAACTCGCCAAACGTCGCGGATTGCAGGTTGTCGAGCGGGCGATCCTGCCGGAAGAATTGTCCGATTTCAACGAATGCTTCCTGACGGGATCGGCGGCGGAAGTGACGCCGGTTTCGGAAATCGGACCTTACCGTTTCACGCCGGCATCGATCAGCGAAACGCTGATGAACGACTACATGAAGGAAGTTTATCCGACCGCGGCTGCTGCCGCATAAGGCTTCGCAGCATGCTCTAAAAAAGCCGGGTGCTTTTTGGCGCCCGGCTTTAATTATGTTCGTGCTTCGTCTTTTCCGGCTGAAAACTGCGCCAACCTCTCGCGGCCTTTTGGCCGCCGAAAAGTCGACGAACTGCCGCTTGGACGTGACGAATCATTGATACACGTAGACGATGCGGCGGGTATTCGGATCGACTAGCACCGGCTGACGGTTAACTTCCACGTAGCTGTATTGATAATCCGGAATACGGTGAATGACGACGCTTTGCGGCAGGGTGGCGCCGACCACGACATTGCCGCGCAGTCGCACGGTATTGACCCGGTTCTGGGTGATGTAGGTGCGGACTTCGGCCGGCGGGGTGACGGCGTCGACCTCACTGACCGGACCGATCAGTTCGTCGTCCGGTGATGGGGAAACGCTGCCCGTCGTCGTCTGATCGGTTTCGCTATAGGTGATCGTTGGCACGCCGAGCTGACTGTAGTGCTCTTCCACGACGACCGGAGTGCCGTTCTGTTCGACGCTCAAAGCCTCGGCGTCTACCCAGCCGCGCATGCCATTGACATCGATGCGGCACCAGCTACTGCCTTGTATGCAGCCGTCGAGGGTCGCTTCAGAGCCGCGGGTTGCCATGCCTACACTCGGGTACTGCGGACCAGGGCCCGTGCGGACGTCGAGATCGGTCGCGGTTGTCGCGGACATCTGCGCTTGCGCGAACCCTGCACTGCCCAGGAGCACAAGGCCCATCAGCAGCAAGTTTCTCTTTGCGAACATTGGCTTTCTCCTCTGCTTTGGCAGCCTACTTGTGCAAACGCCCGCAAAGACGGAGTGTTCCGCCGTGCCGTCCGGCAGTCTTGACGTTTTCCGGGAGGAGGGGCTGTTTTGCCCGATGTTTGCGATTATATCGGCGAGATATGCATTCAACAGACGAGGCGCTTCCCATGGGCATGCTCCAGGCCGGCATCATTCCGGTGACACCCTTCGAACAGAACTGCACCATCCTGTTCGATCCGGAGACGAAGGAAGGAGTCGTGGTGGATCCCGGCGGCGATGTGGACGTCATCCTGCAGACGGTGCGCGAAAATGGCATCGTGCTGAAGGCGATCTGGCTGACGCACGGCCACATCGACCATGCCGGCGGAGCCGACGAACTTCGGGAGGCGCTGGGGCTGGAGGTTATCGGCCCGCATGAGGACGATCGCCCGCTGCTGCAGGATATCGAGGCGAAGAGCAAGATGTTCAACATCGAGGGCGTTCGCAACGTGCTGCCGGATCGGTTCCTGAAAGACGGTGACAAGGTTTCCTTCGGCGAGCATGAGTTCGAAGTCTTTCATTGTCCCGGCCACGCACCGGGCCATGTCATCTATTTCAACAGAAAGCAGAAGTTCGCCCATGTCGGCGACGTGTTGTTTCACGGTTCGATCGGCCGCACCGACCTGCCGGGCGGCAATCACCAGCAGCTTTTGGATTCGATCCGCGACAAGGTATTTCCCTTGGGCGATGATGTCGGCTTCATCTGCGGCCATGGCCCTGGCGGCCAGATTGGCGAGGAGCGCCGCACCAATCCTTTCCTGCGTGGGCTTTGAAGCAATTCCGGGAAAAGTGCGCAGCGGCTTTCCGTCCGGAATGCGTAAAGCAAAGGGATAGAGCGGGAAAGCGATTCCGTAAAACGCTGAGCCGCTCCGAAGCCCAAACAAAAGCGCCGCTCGATGGCGGCGCTTCCTTTCAAGACATCAGCTTGCGCAGGGATTAGTCGGCTGTGCAGAAGTGGCGCATGCCATCATAGCCGAGATAGGTGCCGCTGCGGCCGTCAAAGCTGCTGTAGCGATCGTAGCAATAGCGCATCCACTGGGACGACCAGGGACGCAAGCCGACGGGCTGCGGCGCATAATAGCTGACGTCACGCTCGACATAGACGCGGCGCGGCGGGGCACGATAATAGTAGGGCGGGGGCGGCGCATAGTCCGGATCGACATAGACTGGATCCGGTTCGACATAACGCGGTTGGCTGGCAATAGCCGAGCCGACGATGAGGCCGGTGGCGAGGCCGGCAGCGCCAATCGCCCAACCCTCTCCATTGTGATGGTGCCAGCGGTCATCGGCCGCAGCGGTGGAAATGGATGTCAGCGTCAGGGCTGCAGCCATGGCGGACATAAGGATGGATTTGCCGAGCATGTTCATGAGTCTGTCCTCTAAGGGGAACCGGGAAGACCGTAATTCCCAATCTTATATAGAGGGCACACTAGACACGCCAAGCTGAATGCAGACTGAATGACAAAACCCGGCATCACTGCCGGGCTTCAACTCGAATGAAAGCCGTAAGGCGTTCTCAGCCGGCAATCTGAAGATTGACAGCCTTCGGTCCCTTGCCGCGGCGATCCGGTTCCGTGTCGAAGCTCACCTTCTGGTTTTCCGACAATCCTGCCAGACCAGAAGCCTGTACTGCGGAAATGTGTACAAAGATGTCTGCGCCACCCTTGTCCGGTTTGATGAAACCGAAGCCCTTATCGGTATTGAAAAACTTTACAGTGCCAGTCTCGGCCATGCCTCAGGTCCTTTTCTCTCTGCCCACCATCCACACGGGCAGCATTGCTGTATTGCCCTTGCGGGCGCTTGCAGGCAGTTCTCGCAATTTGAAGGAAAAGGTCCCCTATACCTCGGCGTGGTTTCGAAGCGAATTCGCGCATCGTTTCTCAACCAAGCTGACCGGAATAATTTAGCGTTTCCGGCGCGCAACTTTATTAAGGACTTCCCATGCTCTAAAAATGCCCGAACAGCGCTGAGAGTGCTGTGTTTATCGGGAATTGGCAAGCAAAAGTTTTTTAACGTGTTCCGGGGAGCACACCGCCGTAATGCAAGTGTGTTAGCGCGAATCGCAAATTTTCCCACGCGGAGAATGAGTTTCTAAGGTTTTTGTATCGTTTGCGATATAATTTTGGCGAAATTTTCCCAAATGATATAGCCAAAATCCATCTTTCGGATCATTCGAAAAAAATTCATTAAGAGCAGCGCAGAACAGCCATAACGCGTATTTTCAACAATTTTTACGCGACGATGCTGCGCCGCCGGACGAGTTCCGGCACCAATTCCACGGCAAGCATGGCGACGAACATCAACGCGCAGCCGGCGTAGCCAAGCGGCCCCATGGTTTCACCGAGCAGCAAACTGCCCAGCGAGGCACCGAATAGAGCCTCCGAAGAGAGGAAGATCGCGGCCTGCGGCGCAGTCGTGTAGCGTTGGCCGATGACCTGCAGCGCAAATGCAAGGCCGGATGAAAAGATGCCGACATAGAGGATTTCGCCCAGCGCGCCTTGTATCGCGGCGATGCTGATCGGCTCGGCTATCACGGCGACTCCCAGGGATGCGACGGCGGTGACTGCAAATTGCATGGCGGAGATTCCGAGCGGCCGGCCGGTTTCGCTGACGGAAGAGCCCGCGAGGGTGATCTGCGCTGCCCAGAAGAGCGCGCAGACGACGGTCAGGAAATCGCCGACCGTCAGCCGCGAAAAGGAGCCGCCGGACAATAGATAGATCCCGCCGAGCGCCATCAGCGCAGCCGGCCAGACGATCCAATGCGGCGGCCGGCGCTGGAAAACGATGGCGATCAGCGGCACGAAGACGACGTAGAGGCCGGTGATGAAGCTGGAATTGGTGACGGTCGTCGTCAAAAGCCCGATCTGCTGCGTCGCCGCTCCGCCGAAGAGCGCGACGCCGACGAGGAAAAAGGAAAGCCAGTTCCGGCGCGTCAGGCGCTTCTCGGCCTTGCGGTTTTCTAGCCAGACGAAGGGCAGGATGACGATGGTGGCGACGGCGAAGCGCAGGCCGATGAACCAGAACGGTCCGATCGCCTTCATTGCGGTAGACTGCGCGACGAAGCCTCCGCCCCAGATGGCGGCGGCCAGCAACAACACCAAATTCGCCTGTATGCGAGTCATCTGCATCCTACGGAAAGGGGAAAGAGCCTGACCGTTAGCAGTTGCTTTTCCTTGGGGCAAGGCGAAAAGGCCGATGGGCGGTGGCCCTATTCCGCTGCCCTGGAGACACGCAGCAGAGCGCCGTCATCCTCGTCCGTCGTGAGCAACAATGCCCCGTCCGGCGCGACAACGACATCGCGCAGCCGGCCGAAATCACCCTTGAACATGCGTTCGCGTTCGGTCACCTTGCCGCTGCTATTGCGATCGAGACGAGACAGCAGCTCGAATTTCAGCGCGGCGACGAGAAAATCGCCTTTCCATTCCGGAAACATCTTGCCGCGATAGACCGCAATGGCGCCGGGCGCGATCGACGGGTCCCAATAGAAGAGCGGCTGCTCCATGCCTGCTTTTGCCGTACCAACGCCGATCTTGGTGCCAGAATAGTTGCGTCCGTAGGAAATGACCGGCCAGCCGTAATTTTTGCCCGCCTCCGGAGTGTTGATCTCATCGCCACCTCTGGCGCCGTGTTCAGCTGTATAAAGCCTACCATCGGCGGTATCGAAGGTAATGCCTTCGGGATTGCGATGTCCCTTGGACCAGATTTCCGGCAAAGCCTTCACGCCATCCTTGAACGGATTGTCGGCGGGAATGCTGCCGTCGGCCCTGATATGGATGATCGAGCCGGCATCGTCGTGGAAATCCTGGGCGCGATCCTGTTCGAAGCGGTCACCCAGGCTGACGAACAGGCTGCCGTCCTTGGCGATTGCAATACGCGAGCCATATTGCAAGTCACCGCGCGACATCTTGTTCATCAGAAAGATGCGCTTCACATCGGTCAGCCGCCGCTCGTCCGGCGACAGGACCGCGCGAAAGACTGCCGTTCCGCTGCCGCCTCCTGCAGCAACGGAAGCTGTGAAATAGATGGTGCGGTTGCCGGCGAATTTTAGATCGAGGGCCACGTCGAGCAGGCCGCCTTGGCCGTGAGCATAGACATTCGGCACGCCGGTGATCGGAGCGGACGTCTTGCCGTCACGGATGATGCGCATGCGGCCCGGCCGCTCCGTCACGAGGTAGGCGCCGTCCGGCAGTATTTCGACGGCCCAGGGGTGATTAAGTCCACTTGCGATCGTCTCTATCTTGACCTTGACCTTCTGCGTTTCGATCGTCTTGACCGGAGCAGCAAGAGCGGCATTCGCCGTCAGCAGCGCGGAAGTAGCAAGGACCGCGCAATATCCCATTCTGCGAAAGCGCTTCAATCCGTCTCCTCCCTTACATGAACTGTTTATGCAACGTGGAGTGGGCGCGCTGCTGTTCAAGGCTCCTTACTGTGAGGGTAACGTCTTTGTGTCCGCAGAAGCCGTCGGTTCGCGTGGCGTGACCTGCTTGTCGCGATTTCCAACAACTCGGCATCCAGGATATAACGCAGCGTTTCTCGAAATAACGTCACTGTGACGCCTTTGTGCTTGAAACGGCGGCCTACATTCGACATAGAGCTTAGCGCAGAAATCTGGTCCACAGGCTTTCTGCCCACTTCCAACCGATTAGGACCGATCACCATGGCCTTTCTTGCCGACGCTCTTTCCCGTGTAAAGCCTTCTGCCACCATCGCCGTTTCCCAGAAAGCGCGCGAGCTGAAAGCAAAAGGCCGTGACGTGATCGGCCTCGGCGCCGGCGAGCCGGATTTCGATACGCCTGATAATATCAAGAAGGCCGCCATCGACGCGATCAACCGCGGCGAGACGAAGTACACGCCAGTCTCCGGCATTCCGGAACTGCGCAAGGCGATCGCCGCCAAGTTCAAGCGCGAGAACAATCTCGACTATACTTGGGAGCAGACGATCGTCGGCACCGGCGGCAAGCAGATACTGTTCAACGCCTTCATGGCGACGCTGAATGCCGGCGATGAAGTTATCATCCCGACGCCTTACTGGGTTTCCTACCCGGAAATGGTGGCGCTGTGTGGCGGTACGCCGGTTTTCGTCGCGACGACGCAGGAAAACAGCTTCAAGCTGCGGCCTGCCGATCTTGAGAAGGCGATCACGCCGAAGACCAAGTGGTTCGTGTTCAACTCGCCGTCCAATCCGTCGGGCGCTGCCTATACGCATGGCGAGCTGAAGGCGCTGACGGACGTGCTGGTCAAGCATCCGCATGTCTGGATCCTGACCGACGACATGTACGAGCACCTGACCTATGGCGACTTCAAATTCGCCACACCGGTCGAAGTCGAGCCGAGCCTCTATGATCGCACGCTGACGATGAACGGCGTCTCGAAGGCCTATGCCATGACCGGCTGGCGTATCGGCTACGCTGCCGGCCCGCTGCAGCTCATCAAGGCGATGGACATGATCCAGGGCCAGCAGACCTCGGGTGCGACCTCCATCGCGCAATGGGCTGCTGTTGAGGCGCTGAACGGTCCGCAGGATTTCATTCCGCGCAACAAGAAGATCTTCGAAGGCCGCCGAGATCTCGTCGTGTCGATGCTGAACCAGGCAAAGGGCATTTCCTGCCCGGTGCCGGAAGGTGCCTTCTACGTCTATCCGTCATGCGCCGGCCTGATCGGCAAGACCGCGCCGACCGGCAAGGTCATGGAGACGGACGAAGACTTCGTATCGGAACTCTTGGAATCGGAAGGCGTAGCCGTCGTTCACGGCTCCGCTTTCGGTCTCGGCCCGAACTTCCGCATCTCCTATGCGACCTCGGAAGAGCTTCTCGAAGAAGCTTGCCGCCGCATCCAGCGCTTCTGTGCGGCTTGCAAGTAAACGCGGCAAGGCCAAGCGAATTGATAGAAGCTCGTCAGAGATGGCGGGCTTCTTGATTTGTGGCTACATGTAGCTACCTTTTAGGCATGAAGACGGTAGCCATCCGAGATATGAAGAATAAGCTAACCGAGCTCGTCCGCGAAGTAGAGGGCGGCGAAGTTATCGTTGTGACCAGGAATGGTCGTCCGGTTGCTGATCTGGTGCCGCACAAAAAGCATGGCGGTTTGGACCTTAAGGCGGGCGAAGCCTATCTTCGAGCCAAAGGGATCGTTCGAACGGCAGGATTTATCGCCGACGATTTTGATGATCCGCTGCCGGAAGATTTTCTTCTCAGGCCGTTACCCTAAATATGCGGCTACTTCTTGATACGCACATCATTTTAGCGCTCGTTCAAGAAAACTTAACCGAGCGGTTTCCTTCCGTGCATCGGATACTTGCTGATGGTGCCGAGGGCTTCGTCAGTGTGGCCAGCCTTTGGGAAATTGCGATCAAGACACGCCTCAACAAATTAGCCCCAAGACTGCCCGTGGCCGAAATATCGCGCATGTCATAATTGCCGCGGATCCCGAACCGGAAACTCGAGATCCCTTCGATCGGCTATTGTTGTCACAATGTCACATCGAAGGACTTCAACTCGTTACGGTCAATAGGGCCTTGATAACGCATCCGGTAGCTTTACGTTTTTGACGGCTTCCTTCAGTTTATAGAGTGATTCAAGTGCCTCTTAGTTCGATTCCACTCCTGGACTTAACTCTCTGAAATCAAACTCAAAGTCCAAGCGCCGTCAGCATGATGAACGTGGCGAAGAGGATGAAATGCGTCATGCCCTCGATGGCGTTTGTCTCGCCGTCGTTGAGATTGATCGCGGCGGCGATCAAAGTGATCATGATCATCACGGTCTGTACCGGCGACATGGCCATGACGAAGGGCTGGCCCGTATAGAGCGCGATCGCTTCCATGACCGGCACCGTCAGGATGACCGTCGATAGCGAGGCGCCCATGGCGATATTGATAGTCGCCTGCATGCGGTTTCGGAGTGCCGCGCGCAATGCCGTCAGGATTTCGGGGGCGGCGGAAATGGCAGCAACGACGATGGCAGCGATCGCCGGTGGCGCGCCGCTATCCCTGAGGCCGGCATCCATGAAGGCCGACATGAACTCGGCAAGCCCGCCGATCAGCACGACGCCGATCAGGATCGTAACGATGGAGATCGCGGTGGGGCCTTCGTCATGATGATCCACGTGAGCGCCCTGTTTCTTCTCGCTGCGCGGATAGCTGTAGCTGAAGAAATAGCTGTGCTTGCCTACCTGCATGCGCAGGAACAATGCATAGAGCGCGATCATCGCGAGGATGGTGAAGGCGGAGTAGTAGTGCCATTTCACATCGGGGATGAATTCCGGCACGATCATCGAAATGGCCATGGCGGTCAGGATCATCACGCCATAGGTCTTGCTGGAATCGTCGTTATAGGGCTGCTCGCCATGCTTCAGCCCACCCAGGAGGGCGGCAAGGCCAAGGATACCGTTGATGTCGAGCATGACGGCGGAATAGATCGTATCGCGCACGAGCGTCGGCGAGCTTTCTCCGCCCATCAGGATCGCCAGCATGATCACTTCGACGGCGACGGCCGATAAAGTCAGGATCATCGTGCCATAGGGATCGCCGACTTTCGTAGCCAAAATCTCGGCGTGATGGGCGACGCGCATGGAAACAAGCACGATGGTTGCAATCAAGGCGGCGGCAGCCAACAGCGATGCTATCCGCCCCATCTCCAGCACCGCATGCTCGCCGAAATAGGCGATCACAGCGATTGCAAATGCGATGATCAGGAATTTTTCCTGCTTCGGCCAGCTCGATATTGCCAAGTCCTTACCTTTCGCACGGATTCGCTTTTGCAGTCTAAATCAGTGATTTCCCACATCAAGCATGCGCGTAGATGACAAGATTTGCAGTCCGCGCCGTTTAATGGAATACTGCCTTGATCGGTCTGCCCAACCCAATATCGCGGCATCCTTGCAAATCGTCTGAGATGGACCGCGGTCCTGCCGGGTGGCACCCGGAACCTAAGGTCTTGGCAGATGAGAAGGAGGCTGTGAATGGTCAAGGTCACTTACGAAATTGTGCCACATGACGGCGGATGGGCCTATCGTTTCGGCGAAGTCTATTCCGAGGCGTTTCCGACCCATTCCGAAGCAGTCGAGGCAGCCAGGATCGTGGCGGCCGAGCAGCAGGTCGGCGGCGATTCGGCAGAGATCAGTTGGCAGGACGAGCGGGGAAAATGGCACGAAGAATACACTGATGGCGGCGACCGGCCGGAAACGGAAGTTGTCGATGGCAAGGTGCGCTTCCCGCCCGTCGATACGGCTCCCGGCGCCTGAAGGCTACGGCCTACGTGATGCCTGATCGACATCGCGTCGAGGAAGTGTTGCTTCGCAACGGCCCGCTATACGCCAGCTTTGATGTAGTCCAGCAATCCGGCAACCAGGGCATCGAAGGTCACGCGGCAGCGCGGTGAGGTCTTCAGGTTCTCATGCATGGCGACCCAGGTGTCGAGCGAGAGTTCGATCTCGGGCAGCAGCCGGACAAGATTTTCATTCTTTTTCGCAAGCGGCACTTGATAGAAGCTGATGCCGATGCCAGCGCACAACGCGTTGTGCAACGCGATGCTGTGATCCGACTTGACGGCGAAGGAGATGCCGTCGAGCAGGGGATAGCGCTTCAACATGGTGCGAATGTAGGCGGTCTGGCGGTGGAAGCCGATCAGCTTGTGGTGGCGCAGCTCCCCGATGCTCTTGGGCTCGCCGCATCGTTTCAGATAGTTGCGATGCGCGAACAAGCCGAGGGGGATGATGCCGATACGGCGCGCAAGCAGTGCATCCTGTGTGGGCGCGACCATGCGCACGGCGATATCCGCTTCCCGCTGCAACAAATCTTCCACCGCATCCGAGGCTGAGAGCTCGATGATAAGATCGGGGTGTGCGGCCTGCAGCCCGGCGAGGATGGGCGGTAGTACCTCCACGCCGATAACCTCACTGGCGCTAATGCGCACGGTGCCGCCGACGCTATCACGTGTCTCGGAGGCGACGCGCAGCAGCGCGGCGGTCGTGCTGGCCAGCGTTTCCGCATAGGGTTTGAGGGCGAGGGCGGCGTCCGTCGGAAGAAGGCCTTGTTGCGAGCGCGTGAAAAGCTCGGCGCCGACGGTTTCTTCCAGCGCGTCGATATGACGGCCGATGGTCGGCTGGGTCAGGCCGAGTTCTCGGGCGGCAGCCGAAAGCGAGCCGTGACGCAGTACGGCGAGGAAGGTGCGGTAGAAATCCCAGCTTGGTTCGGATGCGATAGCCATAGATTTTTGTATATCATGTGCAGATTTTTTGGCAATTTCGTTTATCGCGGCTGCGCGGCATAGTCATCTCATCAACCGATGGAGATAACGATGACTGAGCAGATGAACACTGGAAAGACCGCTCTCATACTAGGCGCCACTGGCGGTATCGGCGGCACAGTCGCCCGTGGGCTCGCCGCCCGTGGCTGGCGCATCCGGGCGCTGAACCGCAACGCGGCGGAGGCCGCGCGCCGCGAGCCTGGCTTCGACTGGGTGCAGGGCGATGCGATGCAGGCGAGTGACGTATTGAAGGCGGCTGATGGCGCCGAGGTTATCGTGCATGCCGTCAATCCGCCCG
This sequence comes from Rhizobium sp. CB3090, assembly GCF_029714285.1. Lineage (NCBI taxonomy): Bacteria > Pseudomonadati > Pseudomonadota > Alphaproteobacteria > Hyphomicrobiales > Rhizobiaceae > Rhizobium > Rhizobium sp. CB3090. The sequence continues at coordinate 2,112,737 of NZ_CP121662.1, read as the reverse complement.
GCTATCGCAACTGGGGGCAACTGGTGCTGCCGATGCTCGACAGCACGATCGCGGCAGCAAAAGCGGTGGGTGCGAGGATCGTCCTGCCGGGCACGGTCTACAATTTCGGGCCGGATGTCCTTCCCGATGTCACCGAGGACAGCCCGCAACATCCGCAAACACGCAAGGGCGCGATCCGCGTCGAAATGGAGCGGCGCCTGAAGGAGGCAGCAGAGGCCGGCACGTCGGTCATCATCCTCCGCGCTGGGGATTTCTTCGGCGGGTACGCCACCAATAGCTGGTTCTCGCAAGGCGTTGTAAAACCCGGCAAGCCGGTAACGTCGGTGACCAATCCCGGCAGAACAGGTATCGGTCATCAATGGGCCTATCTGCCCGACGTCGCGGAAACAATGATCCGGCTGATCGAGAAAGGCGATGCGCTTCCCGCTTTTGCCGTCTACCACATGCGCGGCCACTGGGATGGAGACGGCCTGCAGATGATTGGTGCGATCGAGCGGGCGGTCGGACATAAAGTGAAAGCGAAGTCCTTTCCCTGGTGGATACTACCGCTTGCCGCGCCTTTCGTGCCGTTGATGAAGGAGCTGCGTGAAATGCGCTATCTCTGGAAGGTGCCGCTGCAGATGAAAAATGACAGGCTGGTGGCTGTGCTCGGCGAGGAGCCGCATACGCCGATCGACGAGGCGGTGAAGACGAGCCTAGTGTCACTCGGCTGCTTGCCGGCACGATGAGGAGCGCCGTCAGGCCTGGAGTTCGGCAAGCGCTATCCCAGCGACGGTAAAATCCGACTCAGCATTCCTGGTGTCGCCGTCGTTGAGAAACCAGGCGGCGGAGAGACCGGCATAGGCGACGATCCATTGCAGCATCCGCTTCGGTTCCAATCTTGCTTCGGTGCAGACGATCGGCAATTGCCGTTGTAGGCGACCGGGCATGGTGACGATGGGGAGTTCCGGATTGCAGAAGGTATTGGCGAAATCGTAACCGCGTTCGCCACAGACGCGCTTCGGGTCGATGGCGAGCCAGCCGCGAGGACCAAAATCCATAATATTCTCGTGGTGGATATCGCCATGCAGCACGGTGAGGTCGCGCTGATCCGAAAGCAGGTGACGGGCAATCTCGGCGCAGGAGGTCAGGATGCCGCCATGGGCGCGCGCCGCAGGCTCCAGCTCGCGGAACCAGCGATCGAGCGGGACGAGATCGGGCAACGGCGCTGCCCGCGGCGCGTGGAGCTTTGCGACCGTGCGACAGATGATCCGGCTTGCCTCGTCATCATCGCCCTCCATCGCCATTGTTAGCAGCGAGTCTTGTCCGGTCGCTCTTTCCAGCAGTGCTGCGTCGCTGTCATGTTCGTAGACGTGCGCGGCGCCGTTGCCATTCCACCAGCGCAAGACCTGGCTGCCGAGCTTCTCGTCATTATCCCGTGCGACCTTCAGCATGGCGGGCACGCCGCGCCAGATGACCGGCAGGAGATGGCTGGAACGGGTGATAATCGCCTCGCCATCCGGCGTAAGCGACCAGCGCTTCAGATAGGGATCAAACATGTGGGGTACTGTAGAGCGGTTCAGCGTTTCATGGAATCGCTTTCCCGCTCTATCTCTTTGTTTTTACGCATTCCGGACGGAAAACCGCTGAGCACTTTTCCTGGAAGTGCTCTATTGGCTGCCACCAAAAAGAAAATCCCGCCTTGCAGCGGGATTTCCGTCATGACCGGAGCGGCGGGAGTTAAGCCACTTCGTCGAGAGTCGGGTAGTCAGCATAGCCGTTTGCGCCGCCGCCATAGAGCGTTGCCTGGTTGAGGGCAGCGAGGGGGGCGTTTTCCTTCAGACGGCGCACGAGGTCCGGATTGGCGATGAATGGCTTGCCGAAGGCAACGACGTCGGCCTTGCCGCGTTCGACCGCCTCGACGGCCATCTCGCGATTGTAGCCATTGTTGAGCATCCAGGCTGCCTTGCCGCCCGCAGCCTTATAGGTAGCATGCAGGGCATCATAGTCGAAGGGCAGGAAGTCACGTGCGCCGCCAGTCTGGCCTTCGACGACGTGGATATAGGCGAGACCATACTTCGCCAGACCTTCGACGACATAGGTAAAGAGCGCCTGCGGGTGGGGGTCGCTGGCATCGCCCGACGGTGTCACCGGCGAGATGCGGATCGCGGTGCGGCCGGCGCCGACTTCCTTGGTCACAGCATCCACTACTTCGAAAAGGAAACGGGCGCGGTTTTCGATCGAACCACCATACTGGTCGGTGCGATCGTTGACATCGGCGCGCAGGAACTGGTCGATGAGATAGCCGTTGGCGCCATGGATTTCGACGCCGTCAAAACCGGCTTCGATCGCGGCGCGGGCGGCCTTGCGGTAATCTTCGATGATTCCCGGAATTTCGGATGCCTCAAGAGCGCGCGGTTCCGAGACATCGGCAAAAGCGCCGCTGCCGTCGCCGTTGACCAGATAGGTCTTGGCATTGGCGCGCCTGGAGGTGGAGGAGACAGGTTTGCCGCCGTTCGGCTGCAGCGTGGTGTGGGAGATCCGGCCGACATGCCACATCTGCACGACGATCTTGCCGCCGTTTGCATGCACGGCATCGGTCACTTTCTTCCAGCCGTCGAGGGCTTCTTTTGTGTAGAGACCGGGCACGTCCGCATAGCCCTGGCCCTGATGGGTGATGGCGGTTGCTTCGGTGATGATCAGGCCAGCGGTGGCGCGCTGGGCATAATATTTGACATTCAAGTCGTTCGGCACAGCATTCGGAGAACGATTGCGCGTCAGCGGTGCCATGACGATCCGGTTGGCGAGGGAGATATCGCCAAGCTTGGTCGGTTCAAAGAGTTTGCTCATGGAAATTCCTTTCTTGTCGTGTGAGGTGAAGTGCTGAGAGAGAGGCTTGGGAGGCGGCGGCGCTGCTCTTTTCGCTCCGGCGGTCGCGAAGGCGGCTAGATCAACGATCGCTTTGGCAACACCGGCAAGCGGCATGTCAAAGTTCCTTTTGCAGGGTCGCAAGGAATTCGGCGATGGTTTCCTCGTTGCGCTTATAGAAAATCCATTGGCCGAGGCGCTTGGTGGTCACAAGCCCAGCGCGATGCAATGTGCCGAGATGGGCGGAAACGGTGGATTGCGACAGGCCGCAACGCTCGAACTGACTGGCGCATACGCCCAGTTCCAGCGGGTGTTCCTGGGTCGGAAAATGTGTGTGCGGATCTTTGAGCTGATTGAGGATTTCGAGCCTGGCCGGATGGGCCAACGCCTTCAATATCTCAGTTCTGTCCATGATGCTCACCAAGCGAATATCGAAAACCGACGATTTATGTATCGTTGATTTTCGATATATCAAGATGCGCCGCAGCAAATTATTTTACGCAATTCACTACGACAGCATGCTCAGAATTTGGGCAAAAAAAGAGGGCCGCCGGAAAAACCGGGGCCCTATAGGTGTGAAGGTCAAAACCTCCAGAGGGGAACAGCTGCTGCGGTGGAACTGGGAGGAAAAGCCACCATATGCATCAGCTAAGTGCGGTATGATGCTAATTTGTGCAGTGCGCAATGCTTTTTTGTGCATAGCAGTTATGCATTTGCGACCTTTGGCGCAAAAAGGCAAAAAAAAGGGCCACCGGTAACAACCAGGGCCCTATAGGTATGAAGGTTAAAAACCTCCAGAGGGGAACAGCCAATGCGGTGGAACTGGGAGGAAAAGCCACCATATGCATCAGCTATGTGCGATATGGTAGTTAATTGGGCAGGCTTCAACTCTCATTTGCGCATATCAGCTATGCGTCATACGCGTGACAAATTTATAACGGCAAAAAATGCTTGTGGCGCAGAGCCTTAGGTCAACTAAAAGTTCCAGTTCCGCGCCTTGGCGACGATAAAATCTCGAAAAACCTTGAGCTTGGCGGCGTTTTTCATTTCGTCTGGGTAGCAGAAATAGGTGTCGAAGGACGGTACGTCGGCATTGATAGCGAGCTGAATGAGTCCCGGATCGCGGCCGACGATATAGTCCGGCAAAACGGCGATGCCGATGCCGAGCAGGCAGGCTCGCTTGATGGAGGTCTGGCTGTTGATCTGCAGATGCGGAACACGCTTGTTATCCGACGAGCGGCCGGCAATCTCCAGCCAGTTGACGTCGAGCAAGTAGTTCGGCGCCGGCTCGCCGAAGCTGATGATGCGATGCTCGTCCAGAGCCTCCAGCGACTGCGGTTCGCCATAGCGGTTGATGTAGGAGGGGGCGGCGTAGACATGCATATGCACAGTGAAAAGCTTGCGCTGGATCAAGTCCGACTGCTGCGGCTGGCGCAGCCGGATGGCGCAATCCGCATGGCGCATGTTCACATCCAGCTCCTCATTGTCGAGGATGAGCTGGATCGACATATCAGGGTAAAGCTGCAGGAATTCCTGGATCTTGTCGGTCAGCCAGCCCTGGCCGAGGCCGACGGTCGTCGTCACGCGCAGTTTGCCGCTCGGCTTGTCAGTTGTCTCGGTCAATTGCATCTTGACCGTTTCAAGCTTCAAGAGAACGTCATGCGCGGTGCGATAAAGCAATTCGCCCTGCTCGGTCAGGATCAAGCCGCGGGCGTGACGATGGAACAGCTTGATGCCGACATCCTGCTCGAGGGCGCTGACCTGGCGGCTGATGGCGGATTGGGACAGATGCAATTTATCCGCCGCGTGCGTGAACGAGCCCGCTTCGGCAGCCGCGTGAAAGATACGCAGCTTATCCCAATCCAATGGCATGCCGTTTCCCCTCATCGGCTGCATTACTCCGCAGCCACGGCGACCGGCATATGCCCGGTCAAATAACGTTCGGCTTCAAGCGCTGCCATGCAGCCCATCCCTGCTGCCGTGATCGCCTGCCGGAACGTATCGTCTGTCACGTCGCCGGCGGCATAGATGCCTTCGACGCTGGTCGCCGTCGAATCGGGCGCGGTCCAGAGATAGCCATTGTCCTTGAGCTTCAGTTTGCCCTTGAAGAGCTCGATCGCCGGTGCATGGCCGATGGCGACAAAGACGCCGTCGATCGCCACATCGCTGACAACGCCCGTGAGGGTGTCGCGCAGGCGTGCGCCGGAAACCGACGGCGGCATCGGCGGCTTGGCCGGCGCACCGGTGATTTCGGCAACCTCGGTATTCCAGAGAACCTTGACGTTTGCCTTGGCGAACAGGCGCTCCTGCAGGATCTTTTCGGCGCGGAACGAATTGCGGCGATGCACGACGGTCACCGACTTGGCGATATTGGAAAGATAGAGCGCTTCCTCGACGGCGCTGTTGCCGCCGCCGACCACGATCACATCCTTGTTGCGATAGAAGAAGCCGTCGCAGGTGGCGCAGGCGGAAACGCCGAAGCCCTGGAAATGCTGTTCACTCTCGATGCCCAGCCATTTGGCCTTGGCGCCGGTCGCGATAATCAGCGTGTCGGCAGTCCAGACCTGACCGCTGTCGGTGCGCGCGACAAAGGGGCGCTGCGTGGTATCAACCTCAGTCACGAGGTCGTTGACGATCTCCGCGCCGACATGCTGGGCCTGCAGCAGCATCTGCTCCATCAGCCAAGGGCCCTGGATCGGATCGGCGAAGCCTGGATAGTTTTCGACATCCGTGGTGATCATGAGCTGGCCGCCCTGTTCAAGGCCGGCGATCAGAACCGGCTTCAGCATAGCGCGCGCGGCATAGACGGCGGCCGTATAGCCGGCAGGACCGGAACCGATGATGAGCACCTTGGTATGGCGGGCAGGCATAAGAAGTCCTTTCAATCTAAGCGCTTCGGAAGTCGCGGCTTCAAACGGTTAAAAGCAGGCGATTTCACGATCCGCCGCCTCATTTATGATTGCCGCATGCATTTATTCAAGGGCAGCCTTGCATTACTAACAGAGCAAATCTGCTTTGTGTAAGATTCGGTTACGCGTGGGAAACTTTCTTGCGTATTTTCCCGCTTTATATAGAAGCTGCCGGTTGGGAATTAAAGAAAGGCAAGAAAAGTGCTGCGGGCTGACCTCGACGCCATCGATATCAAGATCTTGCGGGAACTCCAGCGCGACGGGCGCATGACCAATGTCGAACTCGCAGATCGTGTCGGCATCTCCGCGCCGCCCTGCCTGCGCCGGGTGCGCAAGCTGGAGGAGGCCGGCGTCATCGAGGGCTATCATGCGATGCTGAACAGCCCGAAGCTCGGCTTCGATCTTGTCGCTTTCTGCATGGTCGGCCTCAAGCATCAGTCGGAAGCCAATCTCAAAGCTTTCGCCGCCGTAACAGCGGAGTGGCCGCTGGTACGCCAGGCATGGATGGTTTCCGGCGACAGCGATTTCCTGCTGCATTGTGTTGCTGAAAACCTCACCCGGTTCCAGGATTTCGTCATCGAGGTGCTGACTGCGAATGAGCATGTCGATACGGTGCGCACCATGCTGACCATCCGGCAGGTAAAGAAACTCGGGCTGGTGGAGCTCTAGGGTATGGCGGACCGCCCCTGGCACCGATCTCTAATCAAAACGGGCGCACGCCTGCTGCTCGGCGGTTCGCGGGCCCATGCGCAGGATTGGTTTCCGGGACTTAACATCGTGCGGGCGAACGGCGTAGGCGAGGTATATCACCATCGCACTAAGGTCACGGCCCTTTCTTCCATCGATCGTTTGCGTGAAAAGTCCGGCCAAGTCATCCATATCGTCGGCTCGGGCCCATCGATCCGTGACTGCGATCTGACCGGGCTTGAGAAAGGCAGCGCCATCCTGCTGAACGGTGCTATCGGGTTGATCGGCGAGCAGATTGCCGAACCGCTTGCCATCGCCGTGGAGGACGAACGTTTCGTCTGGCGGCATTCCGAGATGATGCGGCGCAGGATCAAGTCCGATACGATTTGCCTGTTTTCGGTCGCCGTGCTCCGAGCGATCTCGGAACTCGACAGCCGCTGGCTGGCGGACAAGACCGTCATTCTGATCGACGATATCCGCAAGCCTTACGGCGCGCGCCGACGCTCCATGGATGATATCAGGAAGCTCGATTTCGTACGGCTCAATGCAACGGGTTCCGCCGGCTTTTCCTTCGCGCCGGATCGCGGTGTTTTCCAGGGTGGCTCGGTCGCGGTCTCGGCACTGCAGTTCGCGCTTTATTGCTCGCCTAAAACGATCGGCTTCCTGGGCATCGACATTTCCAACGCCGGTGAGCCCCGCTTTTACGAAACCAGCGATGAGACCGCCTTTTCCGGCATCGCTCAGGCCGAGGGTCGCATCCTCGAACACTTCGTTCTGGCAAAGGAAATCGCCTCGGAGCGAGGCGTGACGTTCGTCAATTATTCGCCGGTTTCGGCGCTGTTGAAGCATGGATTTGGTTATGATGCGCGGTTTGCCGCCGTATCGATGATCTGAGTTGCGGGGAATGGACGCATGGGTTGGCTGAAGCCCAAGGTATCTGATGCGAAGCGGCTTGCGATCGAGCCGCCGAAGCCGCAGGAGGGCCGGCACGGCATCGCGATCGCCGCCTGCGTCAAGGATGAGGCGCCTTATATCGAGGAATGGGTGCGGTTTCACCGGGCCGTCGGTATTCGTCACTTCTATATCTATGACAATGGCTCGACGGACGAAACCCTCGCCATCCTGCGGGATTTCCTCGATGCCGACACGCTGACGATCATTCCCTGGGCCGGCCGGATGAAAGACGCTGCCACTGAGGCGACGCTCAACGGTCAAGTCATTGTCTTCGCCCATGCCATCCTCAATTTCGGCGGCGCATATCGCTGGATGGCCTTCATCGACGTGGACGAGTTCCTGCTGCCGAAGCAGGGGAGAACGGTCGAACAGGCGCTGGAGGCGGTTGGCGATTTTCCAAATGTCTCGCTGCCGTGGCACATGTTCGCGACAAGCGGTCACGAGAAGCGCCCCGATGGGCCATTGACGCTAAACTATACGATGCGCGGTGCCGATCCGATGACGCGCAAGGAAAATGTAAGCAATTTCAAATGCATCGTTGACCCCTGCGAAGTGACGGAGGTCACCGTGCATCAGTTTCAGACGCGCGCATTTGGCGATCTGACTGCGAACGATGCCGGAAAGCGTTTCACGCGTCGCGCGCGGAAATCGGCGGATTTTTATTCGAACCGATTCTTGCAGCTCAATCACTACTACACCAAATCCCGCGAAGAGCTGATGACCAAGCTGACGCGCGGATGGTCCTACGACGCCTCGCCGACCAAGTACCGCGACAAGGTTCTGTCGATCGTCAAAAGCATCGAGGAGGATCTGGTCGAGGATCGGGCGATGATCGATTTCATCGAGCGCAACGGGATCGATCTTGGTCAGTAATCCGTCGTTTCAGCGGGTGCCGCCGAGCAATTGCCGGTAGATGTCGCCGATCGCAGCCGCCTCTTTTTCCAAAGCGAATTCGCTGCGTACGTGTCGCACCGCATTTTCACCTTGGCTAAGCGCCTCTTCGGGATTGGCGAGATAGAAGGCAATCGCTTTCGTCAGCGCCTCGCCATCGCCGGCGGGTACGACCGCGCCGGTTTCTCCAGGCACAATCAGCTCGGCATAGGCGCCGGCGTCGGAGGCGACAACGGCGGTGCGCGAGGCCATGGCTTCCAGCGGCGTCAGTCCGAAACCTTCATTGCGGGAAGGGGCGACATAAAGGGTCGCTCGACGATACCAAGGCCGGATATCGTCGACTTCTCCAAGAAAGCGGATGCGGTCCGTGAGGCCGGCCGCGGCCGCCATCTTTACCAATTCGTCCGCGAAGCCGCGATGCTCGGCGGTTACCCGGCCGCAGATGACGGCGGTCCAGTCCGGATAGCGCGGCAGAAGCTCGATCATCGCCTTGACGAAGAGATCCGTCCCCTTCTGATGGCGGACGCGGCCGAAGCAGCCGATCAGATAGGTGCCGGGCAGGCCTGTTGAGGCCATGCGATCGCTGGGCACTTCCGGCGGATGAAACATGTTGAGGTCGATGCCGTGCTGGATGACAGTGTGCGGCACCTGCAGGAAGCTGCCGGAGCGCGTGCTCGTGGCGATCACCGCGTCCATGCGGCGGATCAGCCAACGCGTATAGGCGGTGTGGCGGCGCTGGGCAGCCGATGTGAAGACCAGCTTCAGCGGCATACGCAGCACGGAGCGCAGCAACAGCCCGACCAGCATTTCATTGTTGCGGCGGGCATGCCAGACACGAACACGGTGGCGGCGTGGCTTCGTCCAGAGACCGGGCAGCCGCGCCCAGCCGAGCTTCGGCAGGTCTTCCGGCAAGCCCGGACCGAGCGTGGCGATATGGCAGCCGAGTTCGAGCTGTTTCGGGATCAATTGCACGATCGTTGACGTAACGCCGGAAAGCCGGCGTTTGAAGTTCGTCGCGATGACCTCGATTTCGCTGAGGTCGCTTGCATGCGATACGTCACGATCGCGCACGGGCGATCAGCCCCAGGAGACGGAGAGGATTTCATAGGCCTTCGCGCCGCCGGGCGCGTTGACCTCGATGGAATCGCCCACTTCCTTGCCGATCAGAGCGCGTGCGATCGGCGAAGAGATGGAGATGCGGCCTGCCTTCACGTCGGCTTCCTGGTCGCCGACGATCTGGTAGATCTTCTCTTCCTCGGTGTCCTCGTCGACGAGCTTCACCTTGGCGCCGAACTTGATCTTCGAACCGGACATCTTCGAGAGGTCGATGACTTCGGCGCGCGCCGTCAGATCTTCAAGCTCGGTGATGCGGCCTTCATTGTGGCTCTGGGCTTCCTTGGCGGCGTGGTACTCGGCGTTTTCGGAGAGATCGCCATGGGCACGTGCTTCCGAAATTGCCTCGATGATTCGCGGGCGCTCTTCCTGCTGACGCCAGCGCAGTTCTTCCTGCAGCTTGACGAACCCGTTCTGCGTCATCGGTACCTTTTCAACCATTTTTCTTGTCCTTCACTCCCTGCGTTGCTCTGTCGCAGACACAAAAAGAAAACAGGTCCCGAAGCGGTACTTCGGAACCATACAGAGCCATTATTCTGTCATCTATAGCAGATTGCGACAGCCGATTTCCAGAAAATTCGGTGACTTATGACCGTGCTGATCTTGGCCGATCCTCTCTGACGCGTGTTTCCATACACACATCGACCGGCAGGTTGGCGGCGACGGACGATATCAGCCGCCGCGGATTTGCCCTGCATCGTTTGGAAGAATAGGCGGTTGCCCCAACGTCTGGGTCGGCGCGGCAATCCTTCTTGCCGGTATAGTCGTGGCATGCCCGTCCGCTCAGACGAGCGAAGCGGAACATCGGCGCAGATGATGACGAAGCCCCGAGTAGGCTCCGTCGTTCTGAAACAGCTCTCAGAAGTAGCTCTGCAGAGGCTGGACTTCGAGATTGCCGGCCCTCAATGCCTTGATCGCCATGGCGGCGGCTTCGGCGCCGGCCATGGTGGTGTAGTAGGGCACCTTCTGCATCAGCGTCGCGCGGCGCAGCGATTTCGAGTCCGAGATCGCCTTGTTGCTGTCCGTCGTGTTGATGACGAGCTGGACCTGGCGGTTGCGGATCGCGTCCTCGATATGCGGACGGCCTTCCAGCACCTTGTTGATCTTCGTTGCCTCGATGCCGTTTTCGGCGAGGAAACGCTGAGTGCCGCCGGTTGCGAGCACCTTGAAGCCCTGTTCGGTCAACATGCGGATGGCGGGCAGAACGCGCGGCTTGTCGTCGTCGCGCACGGAGACGAAGACGGTTCCGTCACGCGGCAGCTCGACACCGGCGCCGAGCTGTGACTTGGCGAAGGCCAGCGCGAAATCCGTATCTAGGCCAATGACTTCGCCGGTCGAGCGCATTTCCGGTCCGAGCAGGGTGTCGACACCGGGGAAACGGGCGAAGGGGAAAACGGCTTCCTTGACGGCGATGTGCTTCAGCTTGCGCGGATCGGGCTTTTCGCCGTAGGCGGCGAAGGTCGCGTCCAGCTTTTCGCCGGCCATGACGCGGGCGGCGATCTTGGCGATCGGCGCACCAATGGTCTTGGCGACGAAGGGCACGGTGCGCGAGGCGCGCGGGTTGACTTCGAGCACGTAGACCGTGTCGTCCTTGATGGCGAACTGTACATTCATCAAGCCGCCGACGTTCAGCGCCTTGGCCATGGCCTTCGCCTGGCGCTCCAGCTCATCGATCATCGCGGGCGACAGCGTGCGCGGCGGCAGGGAGCAGGCCGAGTCGCCCGAGTGGATGCCGGCCTCTTCGATGTGCTCCATGATGCCGGCAACGTAGACCTCGGTGCCGTCGGACAGGCAGTCGACGTCGACTTCGATGGCGTTGGTGAGATAGCTGTCGAATAGCAGCGGATTTTTGCCGAGCAGGGTGTTGATCTGGCCGGTCTTGTCGTTCGGATAGCGGGCCTTGATGTCTTCGGGCACCAGTTCTGGCACGGTGTCGAGAAGATAGGTCTGCAACATGCCTTCCGAATGAATGATCTGCATGGCACGGCCGCCGAGGACGTAGGACGGGCGCACCACCAGCGGGAAGCCGATCTCGGCGGCGACGAGGCGGGCCTGTTCCACCGAATAGGCGATGCCATTGTTCGGCTGATTGAGGTCGAGCTTCATGAGCAGCTTCTGGAAGCGGTCACGGTCTTCGGCGAGGTCGATCGCGTCAGGCGCGGTGCCGAGGATCGGGATGCCGTTCTTTTCCAGCGCTTCCGCGAGCTTCAACGGGGTCTGACCGCCGAACTGCACGATCACGCCGACAACTTCGCCGTTCTCCTGCTCCGCCCTCAGGATCTCGATCACGTCTTCGGCAGTCAGCGGCTCGAAATAGAGACGGTCTGAGGTGTCGTAGTCGGTCGAGACGGTTTCCGGGTTGCAGTTGATCATGATCGCTTCATAGCCGGCATCCTTCAACGCGAAGGCAGCGTGGCAGCAGCAATAGTCGAATTCGATGCCCTGGCCGATGCGGTTCGGACCGCCGCCGAGGATGACGACTTTCTTGCGGTCGGAAACCTGCGCTTCCGTGCGGGCGGCGCCGACGAAGGGTGTCTCATAGGTCGAATACATATAGGCGGTCGGCGAGGCGAACTCGGCGGCGCAGGTATCGATGCGCTTGAAGACTGGGCGGACGTTCAAGCCGTTGCGCAGTTCCGCAACTTCCTTCGGGCGCTTGCCGGTCAGCGTCGCAAGGCGTGCGTCCGAGAAGCCCATGGCTTTCAGCATGCGCAGGTTGGATGCATCTTCCGGCAAGCCATGCTCGCGGATGCGGGCTTCCATGTCGACGATCGCCTTGAACTGGGCGATGAACCACGGGTCGATCTTGCAGCCTTCGTGCACTTCTTCCGGGCTCATGCCGAGGCGCAATGCCTGGGCGACCATACGCAGACGGTCGGGAGTGGGTGTGCCGATGGCGGCGCGGATGGCGTTCTGGCTGCCTTCGCCCTCTTCGGTGCCGGGAATTTCGATTTCATCGAGGCCGGTAAGACCGGTTTCGAGGCCGCGAAGCGCCTTTTGCAGCGATTCCGCGAAGGTGCGGCCGATCGCCATGACTTCGCCGACCGACTTCATGGCGGTGGTCAGCACCGGCGAGGCGCCCGGGAATTTCTCGAAGGCGAAGCGCGGAATTTTCGTGACGACGTAATCGATCGAGGGCTCGAACGATGCCGGCGTCGCGCCGCCGGTAATGTCGTTTTCCAGTTCGTCCAGCGTATAGCCGATTGCCAACTTGGCCGCGACCTTAGCGATCGGGAAGCCGGTGGCCTTCGAGGCCAGGGCGGAGGAGCGTGACACGCGGGGGTTCATTTCGATGACGACGAGGCGACCGTCTTGCGGATTGACGGCGAACTGCACGTTCGAGCCGCCGGTCTCGACGCCGATCTCGCGCAGAACCGCGATCGAGGCGTTACGCATGATCTGGTATTCTTTGTCGGTCAGCGTTAGCGCCGGGGCGACGGTGATCGAATCGCCGGTATGAACGCCCATCGGGTCAATGTTTTCGATCGAGCAGATGATGATGCAATTGTCCGCCTTGTCGCGGACCACTTCCATCTCGAATTCCTTCCAGCCGAGCACCGATTCCTCGATGAGGACTTCCGTGGTCGGGGAAGCGTCGAGACCACCGCTGACGATCTCAAAGAATTCCGAACGGTTATAGGCGATGCCGCCGCCGGTGCCGCCGAGCGTGAAGGAGGGGCGGATGATGGCGGGCAGGCCGACATGATCGAGCGCCTGGGCAGCGACCGCCATGGCGTGGTTCATATAGCGCTGCTTGCGATCGCTTTCGCCGAGGTTCCACTGGTTTTCCAGCTCGTCCAGCGCTTTGTCGAGTTCACCGCCGGAAAGCTGTGCCTTCAGCTTGGTGCGCTCGGCCTCATGCGTCTTGCGGTCGGCGTCCTTGATATCGGTGGCGTTCGCCAGCATCGAACGCGGGGTTTCGAGGCCGATGCGGGCCATGGCTTCGCGGAAGAGGGCGCGGTCTTCGGCCATGTCGATCGCGGCGGGCTTTGCGCCGATCATCTCGACATTGTAGCGGTCGAGCACGCCCATGCGCTTCAGCGAGAGCGCCGTGTTCAGGGCGGTCTGGCCGCCCATGGTCGGCAGCAGCGCATCCGGGCGCTCCTTGGCGATGATCTTGGCGACCACTTCCGGCGTGATCGGCTCGACATAGGTCGCGTCCGCCAAGCCCGGATCGGTCATGATCGTTGCCGGATTGGAGTTGACGAGGATGACGCGGTAGCCTTCCTCCCGGAGTGCCTTGCAGGCTTGCGTACCGGAATAATCGAACTCGCAAGCCTGGCCAATGACAATCGGTCCTGCACCGATGATAAGGATCGATTTAATATCTTGGCGCTTCGGCATGGGCTCTCATCCGTTTTTGGTTGCGCGAAAAACCGGCCAGGGTGGGAGATCACCGGCCGGGGCGCATGGGCAAGTCTTTTCAGGCTAGAAGCGGCTTATAGGCAAATGTATTTGCAAACGGAACCCCATAAATCACGGAATCGACAGGAATCCGGAAACGGACGCCGGAGCTGCTTCCCGATATTCCCGTGCAAGTTCAGATTCTATCCTCACGAGCAACTGGTGCTGCGCACCTTCGCGGATATATAAGGGGATCAGGGAACATTGAATCGGTGCATCGCTGGGAGGTACAATCATGGATTGGAAAGGGCGTCGGCAATCCGACAATATCGAGGATGAGCGCGGTTCATCGCCGATGGACGGCGGCTCGGGAGGCGGTCCCTTCGGCGGTGGCGGCATGGGCTTTCCCGGCGGCGGCATGCGGCGCGGCGGCGGTTTGAGCGTCAGCACCATCATCATTCTGGTGGTGATTTTCCTGGTGCTGAAGGCCATGGGCGTCGATGTCATCGGACTCCTGCAGCAGAGCGGCGCCTTGGACGGTGGGCCAGGTTACCAGCAGAGCGATTCCCGCGGCGGCAATGCCCCGGCCAACGACGAGATGAAGCAGTTCGTCGCAACGGTGCTTGCCGATACGGAAGACACATGGACCGGCATCTTCAAGTCGATGGGCAAGACCTACACCGATCCGAAGCTGGTGCTGTTCTCGGGCCGTTTCCCGTCAGCCTGCGGCACGGCTTCGGCTGCGACCGGGCCTTTCTATTGCCCGAGTGACCAGAAGGTCTATCTCGACATGGCGTTCTTCCAGCAGATGAAGGATCAATTCGGCGCATCCGGCGATTTCGCGCAGGCCTATGTGATCGCGCACGAGGTCGGCCATCATGTTCAGGATCTCCTTGGTATTCTGCCAAAGTTCAACCAGGCTCGCCAAACCATGAGCGAGGCGGACGCCAACAAGATGTCGGTACGCATCGAGCTGCAAGCCGATTGCTTCGCTGGCGTCTGGGGTAAATTCACCCAGCAGAAAGGGATTTTGCAGGAAGGCGACCTCGAAGAGGCGCTGAATGCCGCACAGCAGATCGGCGACGATACGCTGCAGAAGCGCAGCCAGGGCTATGTCGTTCCGGATAGCTTCAACCACGGCACTTCGGCTCAGCGTGTGAAATGGTTCAAGCAGGGCTTCCAATCCGGAAAGCTCAGTGATTGCGATACGCTGAACAATCCGGTTTAGAAGGAAATACCTTCTCCCTGCAGGGGGGAGAAGGTGATCGTTGCCTATTTTTCGCTGTCCATATGCGCCAATTGCGCTTTCGGGTAACGGCTGCCGGCGGCGGCGTCCTTCGGGACCGCGCGTTCGATCGCTGCGAAATCCGCGGCGGACAATTCGACCGATAGCGAGCCGAGGGCTTCGGTCAGGCGATCGCGGCGGCGGGCGCCGATGAGGGGGATGATGTCCTCACCTTGGGCATCGACCCAGGCAATGGCGATCTGGGCGACGCTGACGCCCTTGGCATCGGCGATCTGGCGCAGTGCTTCCACCAATTCCAGGTTTTTCTCGACATTGCCTGCCTGGAAGCGCGGGCTTGCGGCGCGGAAGTCACCTTTCTGCACCGCGTCCTTCTGCCAGTGGCCACTGATCAGGCCGCGGGAGAGAACGCCATAGGCGGTGATTCCGATCCCGAGTTCGCGGCAGGTGGGCAGGATCTGGTCCTCGATGCCGCGCGAGATCAGCGAATATTCAATCTGCAGATCTGCGATCGGATGCACGGCAGCCGCACGGCGGATGGTCTCGGCGCCGACTTCGGAGAGGCCGATATGCCTGACATAACCTTGCTTGATCAGATCGGCCATGGCTCCGACCTGCTCCTCGATCGGCACGTTCGGATCGAGGCGGGCAGGGCGATAGATGTCGATATGGTCGACGCCGAGGCGCTGCAGCGTATAGGCGAGGAAGTTACGGATCGCGGCTGGACGCGCATCATAGCCCGACCAGGCGCCGGCGGGATCGCGAAGCGCGCCGAACTTGACGCTGATCAGGAAATCGTCGCGCTTCAGCCCTTTGATCGCTTCGCCGATCAGCATTTCATTGTGGCCCATGCCATAGAAATCGCCGGTATCGAGCAGGTTGATGCCGGCGTCGAGGGCGGCGTGAATGGTGGCAATGCTTTCGGCGCGGTCGGACGGTCCGTACATGCCGGACATGCCCATGCAGCCGAGGCCGATGGCGGACACTTCGGGGCCGGTCTTACCCAATTGACGCATCTGCATTTCAGTTCTCCTTCATCAGCGGCGCTCTCCAAGAGGCGTCTTCGATATTGGTTTACTCCATCGATTGTTGTGCGATAATCCGCCTAAGTCGAAACAGGTTGTTTGGAATTTCGCATAATGAGTGATTTGCCGCTTGCCGATCTCGATGCCTTTGCCGCCGTTGCCCGCGAGCGCAGTTTTCGTGAGGCGGCGCGTAAGCGCCATGTCTCCGCATCATCATTAAGCGAGGCACTGCGGCGGCTTGAGGAAAGGCTCGGTGTGCGTCTGCTCAACCGTACCACCCGCAGCGTCACGCCGACCGAGGCCGGCGCGCGGCTGATCGAGCGGCTGGCACCGGCGATGGGCGAGATCGCCACCGCGCTCGATGAGATCAACACATTCCGCGATAGTCCTGGGGGGACCCTGCGGCTCAATGTACCGACGGTGGCCGCTATCGTCATCATGCCGGGAATCATCAACCGCTTTCTAAAGGCCTATCCGGGCATCTCGGTCGAAATCGTCGCCGAAGACAGTTTTATCGACGTGCTGGCGGGCGGCTATGATGCCGGCATCCGTTACGACGAGCGGCTGGAAAAGGATATGATCGCCGTGCCGATCGGACCACGGCAGCAATGCTACGTCACCGCCGCGTCGCCGGCCTATCTTGCGGCGAATGGTACGCCTCGTCACCCGCGCGACATTCTCGATCATCGCTGCATCCGGCACCGTTTCCTCGGCAGTTCGGCCTTTCCCTGGGAGTTCGAAAGGGAAGGCGAGACGATCGTCATCTCGCCGCCCATGGTTCTCGCCGCCAATTCCGTGGATATCGAACGCAGTGCCGCCGTGGAGGGCCTCGGCATCATCCGGACCTTCAGCGAATTCGTCGCGCCGCAAATTGCAAGCGGTGATCTGGTGCCGATTCTCGAAGACTGGGATACTGCCTTTCCGGGTCCTTTTCTCTATTATGCCAGCCGCCGCCATATGCCGGCGCCGCTTCGAGCCTTCGTCGATTTTCTGAAATTGGAACAGCGGCGCAAGCACGAAGGATAGGCTGTCATCTTTACGCCGAAGATCAAAAAAATCGCTCGGCAATTCAAGAAGATTGAAGCGTTCACGGATTGTTTCCGGCAAAATCTTTAGGTATGGGGACGCTTTGATTTTTCGTTCACGTTCTGTCTCTTCATGGAGATGGGGCCACCAATAGGCAAACTCCATGATCGATCAGAAATTTGTACGTCGCGGTCTTTTCCTCGTCTTTGTCATTCTCTTCCTCGACGTTATCGGCATTGCCATCATCATGCCGGTCATGCCGAAATATCTCGAAGAACTGACGGGCGCTTCGGTCAGCGAGGCGGCCACGGATGGCGGCTGGCTGTTGCTTGCCTATGCCGCGATGCAATTCCTGTTCTCGCCGTTGATTGGCAATTTGAGCGACCGTTTCGGCCGCCGTCCGATCCTGCTCGCATCCGTGCTGACCTTCGCGATCGACAATTTCATCTGCGCCATTGCCGGAAGCTACTGGATATTGTTCGCCGGCCGCATCCTGGCCGGTGTCAGTGGGGCGAGTTTCTCGACATGCTCCGCCTATATCGCCGACATCAGCAATGACGAGAACCGGGCTAAAAATTTCGGGCTGATCGGCATGGCCTTTGGCGTCGGCTTCGTGCTCGGGCCTGTGATCGGCGGCTTCCTGGGCGAATTCGGCCCGCGCGCGCCCTTTTATGGTGCAGCAGCGCTGTCGCTCCTGAACTTTATCGGCGCCTATTTCCTCCTGCCGGAAACGCTGGAAGCGAGGAACCGCCGCCGGTTCGAATTTTGGCGCGCCAGCCCGCTCGGCGCATTGCGGCAAGTGCGCCGCTATCAGGGCCTCGGTTGGGTCTTCGTCGTCATGTTCTTCAACTGGCTGGCGCATGGCGTCTTTCCGGCGGTCTGGTCCTTCGTCAGTTCCTATCGTTATGGATGGACCTCGTTGGAAATCGGCCTGTCGCTGGGCACCTACGGCATCGGCATGGCGCTGGTGATGGGGTTTGCTTTGCCTCGCATCGTGCCGGTGTTCGGCGAATGGAAGACCGTGGTGTTCGGGCTCGTCTTTTCCGGCGTCGGCTTGCTGGGATATGCTTTCGCTTGGCAGGGCTGGATGGTCTATGCCGTGATCATCGTCACCGTGATCGAGAACGTCGCGGACGCGCCGCTGCGCTCCATCGCAGCCAGCAAAGTGCCGCCATCGGCACAGGGCGAGCTGCAAGGCGCTCTCGGCAGCTTGACCAGCATTACCGCCATCATCGGGCCTGTGCTGTTTCCCTACCTGTTTCGCTATTTTACCGCACCGTCGGCGCCTCTCGTTTTCGCCGGCGCCCCGTTCATCATGTCGGCGTTGCTGATTGCGGCTGCGGTGATCCTTTTCGTCGCCAAGGTACACAAGAATGAACCGAAAGCCGTGATGGAACCGGCCGTTCAGGAAGTGGCCTAAATATTCATCAGATATTTTGATGATATGATGAATTCTTCAGCGCCGGAGTTTTGACGGCTGGCTTTTTGGGCCAAGTTGCGCTAAGCCGATTGGCTTGCGCACCCCTGGGTAGGTGGGTCCGCGCTTTCTTAAATCGAGTTTTCAAGATGGATACGCCGGTAGCTGCGCGCTCCTTCGCGCACGACAATAATAATTCGTGGTCTGCGCATGTCCGCGCCACCCTGGCGCTCGGCATACCGCTGATCGGTGCGCAACTGGCGCAGCTTGGCATCAACACTACGGATGTGATGATCGTCGGCCGTCTCGGAGCCGAGCAACTGGCGGCGATGGTGCTCTCTGCGCAATTTCTCTTCACGATTCTGATTTTCGGCTCGGGCTTCTCCATCGCCGTCGTGCCGCTGGTGGCTCAGGCTTATGGCAAGGGCGATGTGGCTTCGGTGCGCCGTGCGTTGCGCATGGGTCTATGGGTCGTCACGGTCTATTGGCTGGTGGCGCAGCCGGCCTTTCTTTATTCGGAGCAGATCCTTCTTGCGGCCGGGCAAAAGCCGGATGTTGCGAAGCTCGCGAGCGGTTATATTGCGATCGGCCACTTCGCCGTGCTGCCGGGGCTGCTTTACAACGTCATTCGCGCCCTGGTCAGCGCCATCGGCCACGCCGGCATCATACTCAAGGTCACCATTGCCATGCTGGTAATGAATGCCGTGCTCGCCTATTGCCTGGTGCTCGGCCATTTCGGCATGCCGGCCCTCGGGCTACACGGTGCGGCTATCGTCTCCGTTGCGGTGCAGACGGCGGGATTCCTGTTCATTCTCGGCTATGTTCAGAGCCATGAAGAAACGCGCCGTTATGAGATTTTCGTCCGCTTTTGGCGCCCGGACTGGCATGCCCTGTGGGATGTCGTCCGTCTCGGCTTTCCGATCAGCGTCACGGTGCTGGCCGAAGTCAGCCTCTTCACCGCAGCATCGTTGCTCATGGGGCAGATCGGCACGATCGAGCTTGCAGCGCATGGTATCGCGCTGCAATGGGCGTCGATCGCCTTCATGATCCCGCTCGGCCTCAGCCAGGCGGCGACCGTGCGGGTGGGTGTCGCGCACGGGCAGGGTGATCATCTCGGCCTGAAGCGCGCGGCAATCGTGGCGATCATCGTTTCGAGCTGCATTGCGCTCTGCGGCAGCATCCTGTTCGCGACCGTGCCATCGTGGCTGGGAAGCTGGTTTCTTGACGTCAAGTCGGCCGAGGCGCCGCAGGTGCTCGCCTATGCAGCGCCGCTGATCGTCGTAGCGGGCTTGTTCCAGCTCGTCGATGGACTGCAGGCAATCGCCAGCGGACTGCTGCGCGGTCTGAAGGACGCACGCGTGCCGATGATCATGGCATTGATCGCCTATTGGCCGATCGGTTTCTTCCTGGCATGGCTCCTTGCCTTTCCGCTCGGCTTCGGTGGGATAGGCATCTGGTTCGGCTTTCTTCTGGGTTTGGCCTCGGCTGCGACGATGCTTTGCACGCGGTTCTACTTCCTGGTGCGTTCGGAGAAACTGGCCGGCTGACGCCGGCCAGTTTGACGTCTGATCTGCAAGACTGCTGACAAAAATTGACAGCATGGTCGTCTATATTGGTCTCATACCAACGACGGGAGACGATCATGATTTTCAAGGCAAGCAATCGTAATGATGCCGCGCTGTTCCCGCGGGAAGAAACGATCAGTGAGGGTGCAACGGTACGCCTCTTGCCGCATGCCAATGTATCTCGCGAAGGACCCAAGCCTGCCGCGAAATCCTATTGGCTGGCGGTGGCTTCAGCCGAACACGTTCGCCTCGGGCGGGAACATGGCTTCATGCAGGTTTGCCACGGCAAGCCGGGTCCGCTGAAGCGCATCAAGCCGGGTGACGGCATCGTCTATTATTCGCCATCGCTGACGATGGGAGGCCGGGATGGCTTCCAGAGCTTCACGGCCATCGGCTATGTCCGTGAGGGCGAGGTTTATCGGGCGCAGATGGATTGTGGAAAAGCCTATCGGCGCGATGTCGATTGGCTCGATGCGCCCGAACAGCCGCTTCGTCCCTTGCTGGGTTGGCTGGATTTCACCCAGGACAAGAACTGGGGCTACAGATTGAGATTCGGGCTCGTCGACTTCGGACAGTCCGATTTCGAGTTCCTGCAGGAGATCATGACGAGCGAGCTGGAAGTCGTGAAGCAGCGTCGCCTGCAGGCGTAAGCCGATGTGAAGATATGGAGCGGTTCAGCGTTTCACGGAATCGCTTTCCCGCTCTTTCCCTTTGTGTTTGCGCATCCGGACGGAAAACCGCTGCGCACTTTTCCTGGAAGTGCTCTATACCTCCCAACTTGACGCAAAAAAGAAAGCCTCGGATTGATTGCCAATCCGAGGCTTTCTTATGCGGTTATGCGGCTGATGCACTCAGGCGCGCTCGGCCAAAGCTGCTTCGCCCTTCTTCTCGCGCACGAGACTGACGAAGCGGCGGAAGAGGTAATGGCTATCCTGCGGGCCCGGAGACGCTTCCGGGTGATGCTGCACGGAAAAGACTGGCTTGCCGGAAACGCGTAGGCCGCAATTGCTGCCGTCGAAGAGCGAAACGTGAGTCTCCTCAACGCCCTGCGGAAGCGAGTTCGAGTCGACTGCGAAGCCATGGTTCATCGAGACGATCTCAACCTTGCCGGTGGTGTGATCCTTGACCGGGTGGTTGGCGCCGTGATGGCCCTGATGCATCTTCGCCGTCTTGGCGCCGAGCGCCAGGCCGAGCATCTGGTGGCCGAGGCAGATGCCGAACAACGGGATTTCGGTTTTCAGCAGGTCCTTGATGACAGGAACGGCATATTCGCCGGTTGCCGCCGGGTCGCCGGGGCCATTGGACAGGAAAATGCCGTCCGGCTTCAACGCCAGCACATCATCGGTAGATGCGGTTGCCGGCAATACGGTAACCTTGCAATCGAGGCCGGAGAAGAGGCGCAGGATATTGCGCTTGACGCCGTAATCGAGGCAGACGACGTGATATTTGGCATCGTCGGCGTTAAGTTCGCCGTAGCCTTCGTTCCAGATCCAGGGCGTCTGCGACCATTGCGACGATTGTCCTGACGTGGCGACCTTGGCGAGGTCGAGGCCTTCCAGGCCGCTCCAGGACTTCGCATCCGCCTTCAACTGCTCGATATCGAAGACGCCGTTCGGATCATGGGCGATAACGCCGTTAGGCATGCCGTTCTCGCGGATCCAGGCGGTCAGCGCGCGGGTGTCGATGCCGCACATGCCGATGATGCCGCGAGCCTTCAGCCACTGGTCGAGATGCTTTGCAGCGCGGTAGTTCGAGGGATCGGTGATATCGGCCTTGAAGATGACGCCGACGGCGCCGTGCCGGGCGGCAGGCGTCAGATCTTCGATGTCTTCGTCATTAGTGCCGACATTGCCGATATGGGGGAAGGTGAAGGTAACGATCTGGCCGAGATAGGAAGGATCGGTCAGGATCTCCTCGTAACCGGTCAGCGCCGTGTTGAAGCAGACTTCGGCCTGGACCTTGCCGGTCGCGCCGATACCTTTGCCTTCGATTACGGTGCCGTCGGCGAGGACGAGCAGGGCACTCGGCTTTTCAGTTGTCCATGGGGCTGTCGCGGTCATTGTCATCCCGTTTCCGGCGTCGTGCGCGGCCTTGAAAAGACCGTGGGCTTCCGCCATGTTTGTGCAGATTGCAGCCGGCGACGTGTGTCGCGGCTTGAGACCTTCATATCGATCTAATGTGCAGGTGCTGGACATAGCCAAACAAGGCGTGTCGGTCAATGCGCCCCGTTCGTTTCCCGCCAAGGAATTCGCCGGCTTTCGAGACGACCTGATGTAATTGCATTGATTGCTGCTGATGGTCTATGAGACTGGCAACGTGAAAAGAGAGGCCAGGCGATCGTCGCCGGCCTGCTTAAGGAGTTTAAGACATGATCCGCGAAACGCTTTCCACCGCCCAGAAGGATGCCATGAAAGCCAAGGACGCGGCGAGGCTTTCGACCGTGCGCCTCATCCTCGCCGCGATCAAGGACAAGGACATCTCCAATCGCGGTCTCGGCAAGGAACAGGCGAGCGACGATGAGATTCTGCAGTTGCTCGCCAAGATGATCAAGCAGCGCGAAGAGTCGGTGAAGATCTATATCGATGGCGGACGTCCGGAGCTGGCCGACAAGGAACGCGAGGAAATCGCCGTCATCCAGGGCTTCATGCCTGAGCAGCTTTCCGACGAGAAGGTGCGCGAGATCTGTGTCGCCGTCGTGGCCGAGCTCGGCGCCCAGGGTCTAAAGGACATGGGTAAGTGCGTCGCCGCCCTGCGCGAGCGCTATGCCGGGCAGATGGACTTCGCCAAGGCTTCGGGAATCCTCAAAGAGCTGCTGAAGTAAGCCTTTGTTGCACTGTCGGCGCGGGCTCTGGCTGCGCGCCGACGATTTCTTCCCAGACATTGCCGATTATGGCGAATTTTTCGGCCTGGTAATCCCAATACTCCTGAATGAAGCCGCGTAAGAGCCAGAAGTTGCTCTTGCCCGGACTGCCGACCCAGCCCACGCTTCCCATAGCCGATGCCTTGCCCATCAGCCGCTTCACATGCGTTCTGGAGATCAGGAATCGGTCGCGGATCTCGCTGAACGAAATTGGGCCGATGTCCATTCTCGCTGCCGCCGGATCCATCGCCCCGATGCGGGACATCAGATAATCCATTATGACGCCGCCGGAATTTGCCCAGGTGAAGAGATCGAAGGTCTCGCCGGGATGACGGACCCGATCGCTGACTATGATTCTGGATGCGATTGCCGGCTGCAGCGCGGCAACGAGTTCCGGTCGTTCGACAAAAGTTGCAATCCGCTGGCCACCATCCAGGCTGTCAAGCGCCAGTAGATGGATATAAAGCCATTTCGAGAGTTGTTCCGCCGCCGCTTCGGTCGGCTCGATTGGCCGCAGACGCTTGTCCGGTGAATCGGGAAGATAGCGCATATAGCGATAGGCCAGCATTTCCTGCATAAAGCTCAGCGCCGTATTGTGGCTGGCGATCTCATGTTTGAGAATGTAAGCGGCAAAGCGGCGGGCATAAAAGCCCGGCTGCTCTCCGTCGATACCGCCATAATACAGTCCGAGGCCGGCTTGGGCCATCAGCCAACGTTGCTGGGAAGCAAAAACCAAGCTCATGCGCGGATTGCCGACGTATGCGGCGACCATCTCACGCGAGCAGCCGAGAACAATTGTGAAGAAGCCAAGATCAGAGGCAAGTTCTTCTGCAGCGAATGACATATGGAGATTTCCGATGAGCCGGGGAATTCATCAGTTTTGCAATGTCAATTGTCAATTGAATTTGGATGGTGCCGGATAAAATCAAAGTTACTAATATATTGCCGTGGCAGGAAGTTTGATGAACTGATGAAATAGAGAAGGCAGGAGCTGGGGGGAGCTCCTGCCTTCTTGCGCTTTGCAGCCGTTTGATGACGCAGGGTGGGGCCCAAAAATCAAACGTCTATTGCAAAGGCACCCAGGTGAGGCGGCGCCGGGGGTAGGGATGGTGCCTCACCTGAGTATGGGGTGAACTTTACCTGATGATCCTGATTTGCCGCGGCGTGTCTTGTGTCTGCGACCAGAGCATCTGAACCTTTATGCCGGCTTTGAGGGCCGGAACTTTCATATCAATGGGCACCTGATAGTCGGCCCCAGCATAAAGCACGCTCGTCGTCACCGCCGGCGCTACACTCTGCGTTGTCGTAGCCGAGCTATAGGTAGCTGTGGCGAAGAGGGCAGCGGCAGCGAAGGGTACGAGCAGAACGCGCATTCGGATTCTCCTAAACTGGAAACCTGTACCTCTGGCTTCCCGTTCGTCGGGACGTCTAGGCATGTCGCGTCGCGAACCATTTGTTCGCCGGCTTGTCTCGTCCCGTGAGAAGAACGCTATTGCGCCGCACACCAACAATCAAATTACAAAAAAATAATGTTTGGCTTACGAACTATGCCGCAAAAGCGCCACCAGCAGGCGAGACCGGGCGCCTTCGAATCCCGACAATGATTGCTGCCTTTGTCGCTTTATGCCCTTAATTATTCAATCTGCCTCTTAGTAACTCTTTGCTTTTGCGAGATTATTTGCACGGTCAGGCTGTGCTGCCGGGTTGCTGCGATGCAGATATAAGCTGCAAAGCTTTTGGCTGGACCCTGCTTGAGATCATGCCAAAACCGACTTTCAAATGGGTGCGCGAACATGAACGACGCCGAAGTTTTCACGGAGTTGTGATCGGAAAGGTTGAATTCGGCCATACAGCGAAGAGGGCTGTGAATAGCGGGCGTGGTGGCTGGTTCTCGTGGTAATGCGCCGCGTTCCTGATTATATGGGGGCAAGCCAGAGGTAGTCATGCGATTTTCCAATACGTTTCTCGATGAGATTCGCGACCGCGTTCCCATTTCGGACGTGATCGGTCGACGCGTGACCTGGGATCGGCGCAAGACCAATGTGCCGCGCGGCGATTACTGGGCCTGCTGCCCGTTCCATGGCGAAAAGTCGCCGAGCTTCCACTGCGAGGACCGCAAGGGCCGTTATCACTGTTTCGGTTGCGGCGTTACAGGCGATCATTTCCGTTTTCTGACCGAGATCGAGGGGCTCAGCTTTCCCGAAGCGGTGCAGCAGATTGCCGATATGGCGGGCGTTCCCATGCCGGTCGCCGATCCTATGGAGGCCAAGCGGCAAAAGGAACGCACATCCCTGCTCGACGTCATGGAAATGGCGACGCAGTTCTTTCAAGATCAGCTCCAGGCGGCAAACGGGGCGAGGGCGCGTGCCTATCTGCGCGACCGGGGTCTGACCGGCCGCACTATCGAGACTTTCCGCCTCGGCTACTCGCCGGACAGCCGCAATGCGCTCAAGGAGTTCTTAGCCGGCAAGGGCGTGTTGAAAGAGCAGATGGAAGCTTGTGGCCTGGTCGTGCACGAGAATGTGCCAGTCTCCTACGACCGTTTCCGCGACCGCATCATGTTCCCGATCCTGTCTTCGCGTGAAAAGGTGATCGCCTTCGGCGGCCGTGCCATGTCGCCGGATGCGCCGGCCAAATATCTCAATTCCAATGAGACCGAACTCTTTCACAAGGGCAATGTGCTCTATAATTTCACGCGTGCGCGCCGTGCCGCCCAGGGGAATGACGGCGCCGGGACGATCATCGCCGTCGAAGGCTATATGGACGTCATCGCGCTGCATCAGGCTGGCGTCGAGAACGCGGTCGCGCCGCTCGGCACGGCGCTGACGGAAAACCAGCTCGAACTGCTGTGGAAGATGACACCCCAGCCGGTGCTCTGCTTCGACGGCGACGGCGCCGGCATTCGCGCTGCCAATCGCGCCGCCGATCTGGCGCTACCGCATATCAAGCCGGGCCGCACCGTGCGCTTCGCGCTGCTGCCCGACGGCAAGGATCCGGACGATCTCGTTCGCCACGACGGTCGCGCGCCCTTCGACAAGGTGATGGCGCAGGCAAAGCCGTTGGCGGAAATGATCTGGAGCCGCGAAGCGGGCATCGGCACCTTCGACACTCCCGAGGCGCGCGCCGAGCTTGAGGCGCGGCTGAAGCAGATGGTTTCGGTCATATCGGACGAGAATGTCCGCCGGCATTATCAGCAGGACATGCGCGATCGGCTGAACGGGCTGTTCCAGCCACAGTTTCAGCGTGGCGGCGGCAATCAGCAGGGGCGCGGTTTTTCCCGCGACGGCAACGGCCGCAATTTCGGTGGCCGCGGCGGGCCGGGCCGAGATCGGCAACCGGGCACCAACACCAAGGCGACCGATCGCTTGATGCGGTCGGGGATGATCAAGGGTCATCAAGATATACCGGGACTGCGCGAGAGCGTTTTGGCGTTGACCATCGTCAATCATCCGGCGCTGCTGCAGGACGAATATGATGAGATCGCCGCGATCGATTACGAAAGCCGCGAATTGCAGCGTCTGTGGTCCGCCATGCTTGGTACGGCAGCAGCCATGGCCGGTCCGCAGCTCAATCGCGAGCGGCTGCTCGAGGCCCTGGAGGAGCAGGGTTTCGCCGCATTGCTGAAGAGCCTCGACCAGCAGGTGCGCAACGCCCGCCTCTGGACGGCGACCGAGGAAGCCGCCACCGAAGATGCACGCGAGGGCTATCGCCAAGCGCTTGCGCTCCACAAGCGCTCGAAAGCGCTGCGTTGGCATAAGATAGAGCTGCAAAGCGCGATCGCGGAGGCAACGGAGGAGGGCGACGGCGACCTTATCGAACAGTTGATGCGCGCTTTGCAGGAAGTGCAGCTTGAAGCTTTACGCCTGGAAAACCAGGAGGCGATCATCGATGGCTTTGGTGTGCTTTCCGGCCGCATCAAAGGGGCCGCGGGGAAATAGGGATAGATGTCACAGCCAGATCGACAGGAGCCGCGGTTTTCCGCCGATGATGCGCTGTTCGGGAGAGACAATTCGGGAGCCGCACCCCTCGACATCCTCAAGCGGGTCTATGGCTATTCCGCTTTTCGCGGCAAGCAGCAGCAAGTGGTCGACCATGTGGTTTCCGGCGGCGATGCGGTCGTGCTGTTTCCGACCGGCGCCGGCAAATCCCTTTGCTTCCAGATTCCGGCCTTGTGCCGCGACGGCGTCGGCATCGTCGTTTCGCCATTGATCGCCCTGATGCGCGACCAGGTCGAAGCGATGAAGCAGCTTGGCATCCGCGCGGCGGCGTTGAATTCGTCTTTGTCGCGCGAAGAAGCAAGTGAGGTCTATCGCGCCATCTCCAGCGGCACGCTCGATCTGCTCTATGTCACGCCCGAACGCATCTTGACCGATGGCTTCGGCCAGATGATCGCCAGGGCGAAGATCGCCTTGTTCGCCATCGACGAGGCGCATTGCGTCTCGCAATGGGGACATGATTTCCGGCCGGAATACCGTGATCTCGGCCGGCTTGCGGAGCTCTTTCCCGACGTGCCGCGCATCGCCTTGACGGCGACGGCCGATCCGCACACGCGCGACGATATCATCGAGAGGCTGGCGCTCGATAACGCCAAGGTTTTTACCACCAGCTTCGACCGGCCGAACATCACCTATGAGATCGTCGAGCGCGATCAGCCGCGCCAGCAATTGCTGCGTTTCCTCGAAGGTCATCGCGGCGATAGCGGTATCGTCTACTGCCTGTCGCGGGCGAAGGTCGAGGATACGGCGGCGTGGTTGAACGGGCAGGGCATTCGCGCGCTTGCCTATCATGCCGGCATGGATCGGTCGGTCCGCGATGCCAATCAGGATGCCTTCTTGAAGGAAGAGGATCTTTGCCTTGTGGCGACGGTGGCCTTCGGAATGGGCATAGACAAGCCGAACGTGCGCTATGTCGCCCATCTCGATCTGCCCGGTTCCGTCGAAGCCTATTATCAGGAGACGGGACGCGCGGGGCGTGACGGCTTACCGTCCGAAGTCTGGATGGCCTATGGCATGGCCGACGTTATCCAGCGGCGGCGGATGATCGACGAGGGCAATGCGGCTGAAGAGATCAAGCGTGTGGAACGCGCCAAGCTCAACGCATTGCTCGCAATCTGTGAGACGACCGGCTGCCGGCGCCAGGCGATCCTTGCGCATTTTGGCGAGGGGCATGGCAGTGGCTGCGGCAATTGCGACACCTGTTTGAAACCGGTCGAGACCTGGGACGGCACGGAAGCGGCGATCAAGGCGCTTGCCGCGGTCTACCGTACGGGCGAGCGTTTCGGCACCGGCCATGTCATCGACGTGCTGATGGGGACGGTCAATGAGAAGACCGAGCGTTTCGGTCATGTGAACATGCCGGTTTTCGGAGCCGGCAAAGATATTCCCGCCCGCACCTGGCAGTCCGTCTTCCGTCAATTGCTGGCAAGCGGCTTTGTCAGCATCGATCATGCTGCTTTCGGCGCGATGA
The DNA here is from genome assembly GCF_029714285.1 of Rhizobium sp. CB3090. Taxonomy (NCBI): domain Bacteria; kingdom Pseudomonadati; phylum Pseudomonadota; class Alphaproteobacteria; order Hyphomicrobiales; family Rhizobiaceae; genus Rhizobium; species Rhizobium sp. CB3090. Next base: position 2,084,390 of record NZ_CP121662.1, on the reverse strand, counting down.
AGCTGGAGCCGGAGGCGCGGGCGGTGTTCAAACGCGAGCGCCAGGTTTTCTTCCGCAAGGATAGGCCCGAAGCAGGCCGTCGCACCAAAAAGGCGGCGCGGATCGAGAAGCGACAGTCAAGCCTGTCGAGCGAGGTCCAGCCGCTGTTCGAGGCGTTGAGAAGCGAGCGCGCCAGGATCGCCAAGGCGCTCAGCGTGCCGCCCTACGTCGTTTTCCCGGATACGACGCTGATTGCCTTTGCCACGGAGCGGCCGACGAGCCGCGATACTCTATTGGGAATTTCGGGTGTGGGACAGTCGAAGTTAGAGCGCTATGGAGATGCGTTCTTGAAGGTGATCCGAGCGTTTGAAGAAGGATGAGCGGCGGGCGCGTTTTCCGTTAACCGATATCGTTGAGAGCGAAATCATTGCCCTTGTAGAGCAAGCCCACATTCAGGGTCTTGGCGCAGGCGTATTCAACTTCTATCGCATCTTACCCGACGCGGCCACTATCTTTGTTGGACTGCTCTTCCTGCTTTTCGGGGCGTGTCCACGAAGCTCCGAGAAAAGCATCAGGCATCGTCCCACATTTCATCAGCAAACGCCTTCATATCGAAACTAGGGTCATTGGGGCCTAGTGCATCGGCCATTGCTTTGGCACGCGTAAGTCGGTCGTGCAGAGGAAGCTCCTGCCGTACGCGTGCAAGCTCGTGTTTCAGCGCTTGGCGAACCGCCTCCGTTTTCGTGGGCGCTTTTGTCAATTTTCGAATTTCGTTGGCTAAAGAGTTCACTTCCGCATCACGAATATAAAGTGCCATCGATATCTCTCCCCTTGCATATCTGTATGTCACCAATGCGAGATGTGCTAATTCGATGATGTCGTCGTAAGATGGTTCCATCTCTTTTCGAGAAAGCGCGTTCATCATGACATCTGCCTTCATCTCGCATCTTCAATCCGAAATCGCCGGTCTGAAGGATGCAGGCCTTTATAAGTCCGAGCGGGTGATCACGTCCAAGCAGGCGGGCGAAATTGCCGTGGCTGGCGGCGCGCAGGTGCTGAACTTCTGCGCCAACAACTATCTCGGGCTCGCCGACAACGAAGAACTGGCCGAGGCTGCGAAGAAGGCGCTCGATCGTTATGGCTACGGCATGGCCTCGGTGCGCTTCATCTGCGGGACGCAGGAGGAGCATAAGCAGCTCGAGGCGCGGATATCGGCCTTTTTGGGCATGGAGGATACCATCCTTTATTCCTCCTGCTTCGATGCCAATGGCGGATTGTTCGAGACGCTGTTGTCGGAGGAGGACGCCATCATTTCCGACGCGCTGAACCACGCCTCGATCATCGACGGCGTGCGCCTCTCCAAGGCGAAACGCTTTCGCTATGCCAACAATGACATGGCGGCTCTGGAGGAGGAGTTGAAGAAGGCCGAGGGCAGCCGGTTCAAGCTGATCGCCACCGACGGCGTTTTCTCCATGGATGGCATCATCGCCAATCTTCGGGGCGTTTGTGATCTCGCCGAAAAATATGGCGCTATGGTCATGGTCGATGACAGCCATGCCGTCGGCTTCGTCGGCGATCATGGCCGCGGTTCACCGGAATATTGCGGCGTCGAGGGCAGGATCCATATTATCACCGGGACGCTTGGCAAGGCGCTCGGCGGTGCATCAGGAGGCTATACATCGGCCAAGGCTGAGATCGTCGATTGGCTGCGGCAGCGCTCGCGCCCCTATCTCTTCTCCAACACCTTGGCTCCGGTCATCGCCGCCGCCTCGTTGAAAGTCTTCGACCTGATCGAAAACGGCACCGATCTGCGCGATCGGCTTCGTGGTAACGCGGAGTTTTTCCGCAGCGAAATGATCAAGCTCGGCTTCACTTTGGCGGGCGCCGATCACCCGATCATTCCTGTCATGCTCGGCGATGCGAAGCTGGCGCAGGAGATGGCGGCGCTGATGCTGAAAAAAGGCGTCTACGTCATCGGCTTCTCCTTCCCGGTCGTGCCGAAGGGCCAGGCACGCATCCGCACGCAGATGTCGGCGGCGCATTCAAAAGCCGATGTCGAGCGCGCGATTGCCGCTTTCGCCGAGGCGGGACGTGAACTCGGAATCATTTGAATCGGTTGGAGACGACAGCTCATGTCGAACATGATGAAGGCCCTGGTCAAATCGAAGCCGGAAGTCGGGCTGTGGATGGAGCATGTTCCGGTTCCGGAGGTCGGGCCGAACGATGTGCTGATCCGGGTCCGGAAATCGGCGATCTGCGGGACGGATGTTCATATTTGGAATTGGGACCAATGGGCGCAGAAGACGATTCCGGTGCCAATGGTCGTCGGCCATGAATTCTGCGGCGAAATTGCCGAGATCGGCTCGGCGGTCACGAAATATCATGTCGGTGAGCGTGTCTCCGGCGAGGGACATATCGTCTGCGGCAAGTGCCGTAACTGCCGGGCGGGCAGGGGGCATCTCTGCCGCAATACGCAGGGCGTTGGGGTCAATCGTCCCGGTTCTTTCGGCGAATTCGTCTGCATTCCGGAATCCAATGTCGTGCAGATCCCCGACGATATTCCGGATGAAGTCGCGGCGATCTTCGATCCCTTCGGTAATGCAGTGCATACCGCGCTTTCCTTCGATCTCGTGGGCGAGGACGTGCTGGTCACGGGCGCGGGGCCGATTGGTATCATGGGCGCCATGGTCGCCAAGCGTTCCGGCGCGCGCAAGGTGGTCATCACAGATATCAATCCCAACCGGCTGGCGCTCGCCCGCAAGCTCGGCATCGAGCATGTCGTCGATGCCTCAAAAGAAAATCTTGCCGATGTGATGAAGTCCATCGGCATGACCGAAGGTTTTGATGTCGGTCTGGAAATGTCGGGTGCGGCGCCCGCCTTCCGCGACATGATCGACAAGATGAACAATGGCGGCAAGATCGCCATTCTCGGCATCGCGCCGGCCGGCTTCGAGATCGACTGGAACAAGGTGATTTTCAAGATGCTTAATCTGAAGGGCATCTACGGACGCGAGATGTTCGAGACCTGGTATAAGATGATCGCATTCGTTCAAGGCGGCCTCGACGTCTCGCCCGTCATTACTCACCGCATCAAAATCGATGATTTCCGCGACGGCTTCGAAGCTATGCGTTCCGGTAATTCCGGCAAGGTGGTGATGGACTGGATTTGAGCAAATTAGTGGCCCGATCACGTCAGCATTACCGCCAACTGCGGAAATGCTGACGGTTTCATGGACCTGCCCTTGTCATCGCGCGGGGACTTCCTAAATACGGGATGCAATTGTTTGTGGGCGTGTTGGGCCTGTGGATAAGGCTTTTTCACGATTTTAACAGGCTTTTTTGCTGGAAAAGCTTGACGAGAGCAAAAATTGTAGGAATCACCGTTTGTCCTTCGGAAAAACGGTGAACTGGGTCAGGCGGATCACACATACCATGGCCGGAATTCCAAACGCAATCCAGCTTTGCAGCCCGGAGCCGGTGATCGTGGTTAATCAGGCATTAAAGGTCATTCCGTTAGGTGTTTGTTGGTGATTCGAGTCTGGCGCGAGACGTGCCGGGCCAGAGCGGTCATTCACCGCGAGTAAGTTTTAAGCGTCAGGGAAAGCGACGATATAGAGATGGCAACCAAGGTCAAAGAGAACGAAGAAGCTGAAGTCGAACGCGACGGCGCCTCGGATGGCCCGCTTCTCGATCTTTCCGACGACGCGGTCAAGAAGATGATCAAGGCCGCGAAGAAACGCGGCTATGTGACGATGGACGAGCTTAACGCCGTTCTGCCGTCCGAAGAAGTGACGTCGGAGCAGATCGAAGACACGATGGCTATGCTTTCCGACATGGGCATCAACGTCATTGAAGACGAAGATGTCGAAGAGGCGGGCGCGGCAGCCGGTGGTGGCGACGACGACGAATCCAGCAGCGACGAGGATAGCGAAGGCGGCGAGCTTGCGCCTTCCGGCGGTTCGGCGCTTGCAACCACCAAGAAGAAAGAGCCGACCGACCGTACCGACGATCCGGTGCGCATGTATCTGCGCGAGATGGGTTCCGTCGAACTGCTGTCGCGCGAAGGCGAAATTGCGATTGCAAAGCGCATCGAGGCCGGCCGCGAAACCATGATCGGCGGTCTCTGTGAAAGCCCGTTGACGTTCCAGGCGCTGATCATCTGGCGCGACGAACTCAACGAAGGCACGACGCTGCTGCGTGAAATCATCGATCTCGAAACGACCTATTCCGGTCCCGAGGCCAAGGCTGCGCCGCAATTCCAGAGCCCGGAAAAGATCGAGGCCGACCGCAAGGCTGCCGAGGAGAAGGAAAAGACCCGGCGCGCGCGCTCCGGCGATGACGACATCACCGACGTCGGCGGCGAAGGCATGCCGATCGAGGAGGAGGAAGAGGACGAGGACGAATCCAGCCTCTCGCTCGCCGCGATGGAAGCCGAGCTTCGTCCGCAGGTCATGCTGACGCTCGATACGATCGCGGAAACCTACAAGAAGCTGCGCAAGCTGCAGGACCAGCAGGTCGAGCAGCGCCTGTCGGCTTCGGGCACGCTGTCGTCGGCGCAGGAGCGCCGCTACAAGGAGCTGAAGGACGAGCTGGTCAAGTCGGTCAAGTCGCTGTCGCTGAACCAGAACCGCATCGACGCTCTCGTCGAGCAGCTCTACGACATCAACAAGCGCCTCGTGCAGAACGAGGGCCGCCTGCTGCGTCTTGCCGAATCCTATGGCGTCAAGCGCGATAGCTTCCTGGAGCAGTATCAGGGCGCCGAGCTCGATCCGAACTGGATGAAGTCGATCGGAAACCTGGCAGCTCGCGGCTGGAAGGAATTCGCCAAGAGCGAAAACACCACGATCCGCGACATCCGTCAGGAAATTCAGAACCTTGCGACCGAAACGGGCATCTCGATCTCGGAGTTCCGCCGCATCGTTCACATGGTTCAGAAGGGCGAGCGCGAAGCGCGCATCGCCAAGAAGGAAATGGTCGAAGCGAACCTGCGCCTCGTCATCTCCATCGCCAAGAAATACACCAACCGCGGCCTGCAGTTCCTCGATCTCATCCAGGAAGGCAACATCGGTCTGATGAAGGCGGTCGATAAGTTCGAATATCGCCGCGGCTACAAGTTCTCGACCTACGCGACCTGGTGGATTCGTCAGGCGATCACCCGTTCGATCGCCGACCAGGCTCGTACAATCCGCATTCCGGTGCACATGATCGAAACGATCAACAAGATCGTTCGTACCTCGCGCCAGATGCTGCACGAAATCGGCCGCGAGCCGACGCCGGAAGAACTGGCCGAAAAGCTCGCCATGCCGCTCGAAAAAGTGCGCAAGGTGCTGAAGATCGCCAAGGAGCCGATCTCGCTCGAAACCCCGGTGGGTGACGAAGAAGATTCGCATCTCGGCGATTTCATCGAGGACAAGAACGCGCTGCTGCCGATCGATGCCGCCATCCAGGCCAACCTGCGCGAGACGACCACCCGCGTTCTGGCCTCGCTGACGCCCCGCGAAGAGCGCGTGCTGCGCATGCGCTTCGGCATCGGCATGAACACCGACCATACGCTCGAAGAAGTCGGCCAGCAGTTCTCGGTTACCCGCGAACGTATCCGTCAGATCGAAGCCAAGGCGCTGCGCAAGCTGAAGCATCCGAGCCGCTCCAGAAAGCTGCGTTCGTTCCTCGATAGCTAAGCCGTTGCGCTGTTATGAAATCAGAACCCGGTTCGTGGAAGCGAGCCGGGTTTTTAGTTTTGAAGATGCCGGCACGACCGGTTTTCCGACGCGTTCTTCTAAAAGGGCCGCGTTGTATGTTAGCGTGTTGGCGAGGGTCTTCCTGCGATTTTGCCTGGAATCATGCAGGTTTGTTTTCCGGGCATTGCGGAGCTGTGGTCAGATTGACGGTCTGCAATTTCCGGGCTGCCTCTTTCTAGCCTTGATGTTTAACACCATATGTCGGGAATCCAGGCATCGTGGGATGTCATTTGTTCGGTAAGGGTTTGGATGAAATTGTCGAGCGCTTCTCCGTCTGCCCTGCGTCGTCAGCCTTGCGGCCGCTGACCGATGGAGCGCGTCGCCGAACAGCGGAAGCAGGATGAGCGTCGATGGGGACTGATCCCTTCCATCCTGCTGCATATCCTGTTGTTCGCTGCGCTTTTCCTGCTGCCGGTGGTGGCCGTGCCGATACCGCAGCCGGAAGACAGCATCAATGTCGAGATGGTGCCGCAACCCAAGGAGCAGGCACAAAACGCTGCGAAGCCAGAGGAGCGATCCGGCCGTTTGCCGACGCCTAAACCTGATGAGAAGCCGCAACAGCAAATGGCCGAAGCCAAGCAGCCAGCCGAGCAAGCGAAGTCAGATACAGATGTGCAGATAAAGGGCGGCGCAAAGGCCGACAATGCAAAGCCATCCGCTGACGAGGCGAATGACAAAGATGGCCCAAAATCGGAGAAACAGGCTTCTGTTACGGAAAAACCTGCGGACCCGCAATCCTCGAGTCTTAAAGCCAATCCGGCAACCGACGATCCGACTTCGCCACCAGCTAATTCCAAAGAAGAAGAGCCGAGCAAGGAGGCTTCCTCATCATCGAAGGAAGCAGATGCGCCCACCGTGAAAAACGCTACTCTGTCTCCTAAAGTAAAAGATAGCCGCTCCTTGGAGGAGGCCACAACATCGGCGACCGCGGATAACAACGTGTCATCTGCCGCCGAACAAGCAGCGGAAAATGACACAACCTTGCAGCGGGCGGATTCGATATCCCCTGAAACCGATTCGGATTCTCAAACACAAAATTTAACCTCAACGGCAAAAGCTGAATCTGAAGATAAGCCCAATCAGTCAAGCGCAGCTTCGTCGAACTCCGACCCGTCAGACAATACGGCGTCGATGTCGCGACCGGAACTGCTTGCGACAGACTCACCATCAGAAACTAAAATCAATCAACCGGATAAACCGCCGCCTGATCAGAAGGCTGCGGGAGCTCAAGCAGAAACCAAGGCTATTCCCGACGGTGACACTCCAAAGGTCGCTATACCGGGCATCACGGCTTCCCAGCAGCCTCAAGCTGCCCAGAAGGATGTTCCCGTGAACGCGAGCGAACCGGGCGGGACGGGATTGGTTGTTGAGCCAACACCTCAGCAGCAGCAGACCTCTACCATGCGCCCTTCTAGGCCCGTGGAAGAAGGCCAAAAGACAGCAGTTGCGGGATTCAGAGGGGTGAGTGCTCCTGCAGCACCATTTATTCAAGCTAAGCAATTTTATTCAGCGAAGGAGCTTGCTCGATTACCAAAAGGCTTCATGGCGCAATGGAGGGAGCTTCCCGTACAGATGCGGATGAGCCAGCTTTGCAACGCCGAGGGTGCCGCTCAACTTAATGCTGCCGGCCTACATGTGCTTCGTTTCGGCCTACCGAGTGTTTCCGGCAGCCGAAATGCAAACCGGAACATAGAGACAGACAAGGCTGTATATCGAACTTCGGATGGCTATTACTATGTGGGTGTAAAATGCGGCGTCGATGCTGCGGCTATGAAGGTGACTTCCTTTGCGTATCGCCTTGGCGGCTCAATTCCGCAGGATCAATGGAAGAGTCTCAATCTTCCAACGAACTAATCCAACGAGGCGCATATCTAACGCATTTGAAACAATAGTTTATTCCCATGCCCGATCGAAATTCGGCTCATTTCATCATACAATTCACTGTCTCTATCTGATTCAATATCCTCCCTTTGCATCGCACAACTCCAATGACATCCATCACCGCCGATTCCAATTCCATGGCCGCTGGCCATTCAACGCTGCGTGGCGTCCTTGTGGCATTCGCATCCTATGCCGTTTACGCGTTCAGTGACGCGTCGATCAAGCTATTGCATGGGACGCTGCCGTCCTATCAGGTGGCCTTCATCGGCTCGCTGTTTGGCTTCGTGGCCATTCCGTTCCTGAAGAGGCGAGGAGATGATTGGCTGGATATCGTCAAGACGACGAACCGGCCGTTGTGGATGCTGCGCTTCGTTTGTGGCGCGATCGGCACCATATGTTCGATCGCAGCTTTCACCAAGCTGACAATGGCAGAGGCTTTCGCGCTCCTGTTCCTGCTGCCTTCCTTCGTCACTATTCTTTCCGTGGTCTTCCTCAAGGAAGATGTGCGCTGGCAGCGTTGGACGGCGGTCGTCCTCGGCTTCGTCGGCGTACTTGTCGTGCTGCGGCCAGGCTTTCGCGAGCTTTCGATCGGCCATCTCTGCGCGGCGATCGGCGGCTTGAGCGGGGCCGTCTCGATCGTCATCAATCGCGCGCTCGGCTCGAAGGAGAAGCGCATCTCGCTTTATGGTGCGGTGTTGTTCGGCACGCTCATCGTGAGTGGATTGCTGATGCTGCAGGAGATGACGTGGCCAGCGGCATGGCAATGGATATTCCTCGCGAGCTACGGTCTTCTCGGCGCCGCCGGTACCGTTCTGCTGATGAGAGCAGCGCAGTTGGCGCCGGCCAATCTCGTCGCGCCGCCGCAATACAGCCAAATGATTTGGGCGATCGGCTTCGGCTATCTGCTGTTCAATGACAGCATCGACCTTGCGATGGCGCTCGGCATCGTCCTCATCATCTTCTCTGGCCTGCTGACGCTGGCGCGCGAGCGCAAACGCGGCACACCCTTGCCGGCGGCCGTTGTTGCCGCCAACACCCAAGGCGCCTTCGCGGCCGAGACATCAGATAGATGATGTGCCTCGCCTGCGATCCCACTATCTCGTCACCCGAATGAATGGGGATTAGGTTTATTGCCGCCATCAGGTGATAAGCCTATGGTTATTTGGCGCGACCTGCATTGACTGGACGGGGCCCGAAACACCGGGGAGGCGGCGCGTAATTCCGAAAACCAAGATGGTTTTCCGAGCGGCTTACGTGTGAACCAAACCGTTACTGCGTCATCTGCCTGCTCGTCTCAAGGGACGCGCGACGCAGCGGAGGAGGTGTGAGATGACCACTTATATCGTTCTGCTCAATTGGACCGAACAGGGTGTGCGTGGCGTGAAGGAATCGCCGCGACGACTGGACGCCGCCAAGAAGCAGTTGCAGGAGATGGGCGGTTCGTTCAAGCAGTTTTTCCTGACCATGGGCGATTACGACATGGTCGCCGTCTGCGAGGCGCCCGATGACGCGGTGATGGCGCGCTTCGCCTTGACGCTTGGGATGGGCGGCAACGTGCGCTCGCGTACGCTGAAGGCTTTTCCCGAGGCGGCTTATCGCGAAATCATCGCGTCCTTAGGATAGTGTTGGGGGCGATCTTGCCACTGTCGAAACCCGGTCAGCGGCGGCTGACCGGGTAGATGGAAGATTTGGCCCATCGTGTCACCATTGACCGCGGCGGCCGACTTCGAAAAGATGTCGGCTGATGAATGGAATGGTGGCGTTGAGACATGGAAAAGCCTTGCCTCTTTGGCGCAGACTATAGTGTTTATGTGCGAATTGCGCGACTGGCGCTGCTTGAGAAAGGCGTCGAGCACAAGAGGGTGCCGATCGACATTTTTGCTGAGGGCGGGCCGTCGGCGTCCTATCTGGAGCGGCATCCATTCGGCCGGATTCCGGCCTTCGAGCACGATGATTTTCGGCTCTATGAGACGGCTGCAATTACACGCTATGTCGATGAGGCATTCGACGGGCCGCGCCTGCAGCCTGTTGCGCCTCGGCGGTGGGCGCGGATGAACCAGATCGTCAGCATTGCCGACGGATATCTCTATCCTCATCTGGTGTGGGGCATTTATGTCGAACGGGTCTCGAAGCCGGCAACGGGTATTGCCGCCGACGAAGAGCGGATTGCCGCCAGCCTGTCCAAGGCCGCAATCAGCCTTGCCGCCCTTTCCGATCTGATCGGCGACGCTCCCTGGTTTTGCGGCCCGGAGCTGACGCTTGCCGATCTCTATGTGGCGCCGATGTTCGACTATTTTCTTATGACGCCTGAGGGACGAGAGATGATCGGGCATCATCCGAATCTGGAATCCTGGTGGGCGCATATCGCTGCCCGGCCCAGTGTCGGGATGACGGATTTCAGCAAACTGCAAGAGCGACACGCATGAAGCCTGGCCAGTTCAGGATGTTTCGCTCGTCCATTGCCGGCATCGAAGCCGTGGCGGCGGAGACGGGACACAGCTTTCCCAAGCATACGCATGATCAGTTCGGCATCGGTGTCATCGAGCGCGGCGCGCAGGTATCGCTGAGCGGGCGCGGCGTGGTGCGGGCTGAAGCCGGCGATGTCATCACCCTCAATCCGAATGAGGTGCATGACGGCATGCCGGTTGGCGAGAGCCGGGCCTGGTCAATGCTCTATTTCGATCCGCGGCTGATGGCAGATCTTCTGGACGACGTCGGTGAAGGTGCCTTCGGCGCGAAGGAGCTTCCTTCACCTGTCATTCGAAACGGACAAACCGCGGCGCGATTCAAGGCACTGTTTTCGACGGTGACCAGCCATGACGGCCTGGACGCAGCGCTGCAGCGAGATGGACTGTTGTTATCACTTGTTGCGGACGCGATGCGCGAGCAGCGGCAAGCGGATGAGGGTACCAATGCTCCCGCCGCGATCATACGCGCCCGCGACCTCATCGATGACGATCCGGCAGCATCGATAACGCTGGCCGATCTCGCGGAGGCAAGCGGGCTCAGCCGTTTCCAGCTCCTGCGCGGTTTTGCCAAGGCAACTGGGCTGACACCGCACGCCTACCTGCTTCAGCGTCGCATCCTTCGAGCGCGGCGGCTGATTGCCGGGGGTATGTCGCTGGCTGAAGCGGCGTTTGCCAGTGGCTTTGCCGATCAAAGCCACATGACACGGATCTTCGTGCGCAATTTCGGTGTGTCGCCGCGCGTCTATGCCGACACCAAGCGCTGAAAGCATCTGCAATTTCGTTCAAGACCGGCCGCCGGCTTCGAGGTTTTCTTCGGCTCCAAATCAGGATTGTGCAGAAGGAAAAGCCATGTATTTTCGCCATTCGAATGAAATGTGGAGCGAATTCCCCGAACTGGTCCCCGGCGTCCTCTTGGTGGACGGGATCACCGCGGATGTTGCCGTTACTGATCGTCTTGCGACGTTTCATGCGATAGCCGAAGAACGGCTGGAGAGCAGTTCGGAAGGTGAAATGCCCGAGATCCAAGCCTGGCGGCGCACCTTCTCGAAAATGGGGCTGAAGCCGACGCAATATCGCTGCGCCTCCGAAGCTTTGCTCAGGCGCTTCCGCCAGGAAAAATCGCTGCCGCAACTGCATCCGCTCGTCGATCTCTGCAACGCCATCTCGATCGCTTTCGCCATTCCTGTCGCCGTCTTCGATCTTGCGAAAATTTCCGGCGAGCTCGAAGTCAGGCACGCGACCGGCAAAGAGACCTATCTGACCTTCGCCGGCGAAACGGAGCATCCGGAGCCGCGCGAGGTGATCTTTGCCGATGGTGCCGGCCGGGCGCATGCGCGGCGCTGGACCAACCGTCAAAGCGGTCTCTCCGCCGTTCGTGAGGATACGCGATCCGTGCTGGTCGTCGCCGAAGCCATGCACGAGGCGGCCAGCGGTGATGTGCCGAAATTGATCGCGGCCCTGGCCGCTGAACTTGCCACCGTTTGGTCCGCTCAGGCCAAGACCAAGGTGCTCAGTTGCTCTTCACCGCGATTTGATCTGTAGATCTTAGCACTACTTTGGCAGAATTGAATTTGGGGTCATTTGGAACCTGATACGGCAGTGAGGACATCGTTGTGGTGGATGGTGGTTTGAGAGCGCTATCACAGCGCGCCGGATGGCCGGCAGTGTCGGCTTAGGCGGACCGTGCCTCTTCCTTTTTTTCCCGCTTTGCCTTGTTGAGGCGTTGATGTTGAAGAAAGGCATAGGCAATCATCGTCATCAACGCGTGTCGGTGTAGGCCCTGCCACGATCGGCCTTCAAAGTGATCGAGGCCGAGTTCTTCCTTCATCTGCTGATGGGCCTGCTCGCAGACCCATCTTGCTTTGATGGCGGCCGCGAGAGCTTTCAAGGTCGCCTCGGCCGGCAGATTGGAGAGATAATATTTGCGCTCGTCGTTTGAACGCCATTCACCAACGAGCCACGCTTCTTCGCCCGGCATGTGCTGCTGTCCCTTGTCGAGGATGCGTTGCGGGTTGCCATCAGCAATCCGAATGCGTAGGGCCGCGAAGCGTGCGGTCAGTCGAGCTTTGGTGCCATGACGCCAACTGACCTTCTTCCAGGTCGCTCCTTCCAGGATCGCTTCGGCTGCGGTCGACAGCGTATCGGGGATCGAATGCTTGCGCGGTCTTCCATGGCCGGCGACAGGAAAGATCAATGCGACATCATGAGGATAAACCTTCTGATGCTTGGGAATGCCGACGGCCCAGGTGAGATTGCGTGCACTGAGCCCCTGGCGAAACGCAGCCGACAGACCATAGCCGGCGTCGGCAAGGACAGTACCAAACCGCACGCCTGCAGCCATCAGCCGATCGATCTCGTCGAGCGCGATCTCCGGTTTGGTGCGGGATCGGCGCATCTCCTCGGGAATGCCGGCCTTCGCCATCCGATCCTGATCACTAGTCCAGCTCTCGGGCAGGAACAGCCGCAGGCCAACGGGAACAGGAACCTCGTCGCGGGCCAGCGTCAACGACACTAGCGTCTGGCAATTGGCGCGCTTGCCGAGCATCGACGCATACTGCGGGGCGACCCCAACGGAATGGTCGCCCTTCTTCGGAATAGCCGTGTCATCGATCACCAGAAAAGCATCTGAAGCCCCGACAATCCTGTCGGCCCGCACCGCCAGTTCCGCCTCAAGAGGACCGGCATCCCAAATCCCATCCGAGATGAAATGATGCAGGCGGTCGTAGCGATCAAGCGCAAGCCGTTCCGCCATCGGCTCGATACTCTTGCGATCACCAGGTCCGATAAGGCCCGAAATATAGACCGGGCACATCTGCCGCCGCTTCTTGTGACCGAGCTTCTCAACAAACGGCTTCAGCCAATCCGCCAGTGCAACATCCAGTTCCGCCATCTCGCGCACCCCTGTGAAAGTGCCCAAGATGGCCCATCATCGTAAATGGCCGGTTAATCTGCCAAAGTAGTGCTAGTGCTTGCCGGCAAATTGCCGATCAGAAACAAAAATGCGGTTGACAAGCGCGGCATTCGGGCAGAGCAGGAACTCGATAGACATTTCATATTGCTCATAAATCTTGCTCCGGGCGTGACGTCCGGAGCCGAAGAAAGACATATGGACACCCTGCAGAGCCAAGACCGGGCCAGCGTGCTCGGCCATCCCGGATATCGTTCCTTCGCTGCCTCTCGCGTCTTTTCCTCGATCGGTTTCCAGTCGGTCACCGTCGCTATGGGCTGGATGATCTACGATCAGACGCATAGCGCCTTCTTTCTCGGCCTGGTCGGCTTCTGCCAATTTTTGCCGATGGTCATCCTGACCTTCATCGTCGGCCATGTTGCCGATCGGTTCGACCGCCGGCGCATCGGCCTTGTCTGCCAATTGATCGAAGCCTTGACGGCGCTGGTGCTTGCCGTCGCCGTCTGGCAGCACTGGATCGGCCCGGCCGGCATCCTCGCTGCGGTCGCCGTCATGGGCGCCGCCACCGCCTTTGAGCGCCCGACCATGGCTGCTCTGTTGCCGAATATCGTGCCGCCGTCGATGTTGCAGATGGCGATCGCTACCTCCACGTCGATGATGCAGACCGCCTTCATCATTGGCCCGTCGCTCGGCGGCCTGCTCTATGGCGTCAGCCCGATCGCGCCTTTCGCGATGTCGGCGGTGCTGTATGTCATCGCGAGCCTCAATGTCATTTCGATTCGCGTCGAACGACAGCAGTCGTCGTCGCGGGAGCCCGTAACACTAAGTTCAGTCTTCGCCGGCGTCTCGTTCATCCGGAGCAGGCCGGTGATGATGGGCACGATTTCGCTCGATCTCTTCGCCGTGCTGCTCGGCGGCGCCACGGCGCTGCTGCCGATGTTCGCGCGCGATATCTTGCATGCCGGACCATGGGGGCTCGGGCTTCTGCGCGCCGCACCTGCAATCGGTGCTTTGGTCATGTCGATCTGGCTGGCGCGCCGGCCCCTGCAGACGGATGTCGGCAAGAAAATGCTGCTTGCGGTTTTCGTTTTCGGGATCGCGACCGTCATTTTCGCGCTGTCGACCAACATCATCCTCTCCGTCGCTGCGCTGCTTGTCGTCGGCGCGTCGGATACGGTCAGCGTCGTCGTGCGCAGTTCGTTGGTGCAGCTCCTGACGCCGGACAATATGCGCGGCCGCGTCAATGCCGTGAATTCCCTGTTCATCGGCACGTCCAACCAGCTCGGCGAATTCGAATCCGGCATGCTCGCCAGCGCGCTTGGCCCGGTTCTCACCGGCATCGTCGGCGGCATCGGCACAATCGCGGTCGTGCTGCTCTGGATGCGGATTTTTCCCGATTTGACCAAGGTGAAGACTCTCAAGGGATGAGGCGGCTTCGCTCATCGATCGTCAGGAATCTTATCCAGCCCGATGTCTCGTCGAAGGTGGGCATTGACTGAGGAGATACTTTCGCGTCCAGCCTTCCTTTCGGCACGCTGCTTTCGGACACAGGCAAATGCCCGGAGCAGCCGGCTGGTCCACCCTTGGGTACGGCGCATCAGAGTGAATGCATGAATGTTTCTCATCCGTCATAAGCTCCATGATCTTATGACGTAGAGGAATGCACCCGAGTATTTCCCATGTATAATGAAGCCTCCATCGATCATGCATGAAGGATTTTCATGGGAAAGAGACCGCTTCCGCCGTTGGCCGTGTTGCAGACATTTTGCGCCATCGTCGAAACCGGCGGTTTTGGCCGTGCGGCCGAGCGGATGGGGTTGACGTAGACCGCGGTCAGCCACCAGCTTTCGCAGCTTGAAGGCTGGATCGGCGGCAAACTTTTCGATAGGGGACGGTCAGGCGCAAGATTGACGCCGCTGGGTGCGCGTCTTCATCCGACAATCGTCGATACGATCTCTCAATTGGAGACAGCGCTGTATCAGGCGCGGGCTAGTGTGTCGGTTCGCGCGCTGACGCTGTCGGTAACGCCGGAATTTTCCAGTCAGTGGTTAGCTTCGCAATTGGAAGATTTCTGTCAGCGCTATCCCGACATCGAACTGAAGATGATCGTTGGCTATCAGCGGCCCGATTTCGGGCCTAACGGTGTTGATCTCGCGATCTGGCTCGGGCGAGCCGAAGTCGGTCTCGTCATGGAAGAATTGCTGATGGACGAGGAGTTTGTCGTCAGCTCGCCAACATTGTCCAAGCGGCTGCCGAAGCGCTACGCCATAAAGGCCGCGCCCCTGCTGCGTTACACCGGCATGCGGCATACTGTGCTCGATTGGCAGCGCTGGTACGAACAAGTGCTTGATCATGACGTTGGGGACGAAATGGCCGAGTTCAATATTGGCCAGGCGGTCGAGAACGGACCTTTATTTGAATCCTTTGCCGATATGCTTGCAGCATGCCGAGACAGCCTTGGCTTTGCGCTCGTTCGTAGTTCTCTTGTGGCGAAGGACATTGCGGAGGGGCAGTTGGTGCGCTGTTTCGTGGAGGTTCAGCCGTCAGCTGTCAGCTACAATCTGCTTTACCCACCGAATGCTCTGCAAAACCCTTCAGCGGCATTGTTTCGTGCGTGGTTGATATCGCAGGTCAACGCAATCGCTTGAGAGACGGTCGCCGTCAACCGCGCAACCTGATCAAGCCGGCCTCCGTCGCTGCAAAGCCCAGGCTCTGATAGAAGCCGGTGAGATGCGGTTCGAAATCGACATGCAGCCATTCTGCGCCGCGTTCACGCGCAACATTCGTTGCTATTTCGACGAGCCTGGTCGCTATTCCCTGCCGACGGAATTCCGGGGCGACGCAGGTGTCGAGGACAAAGGCGTGTATGCCACCATCCGAGGCCACGTTGACGAAGCCTATCAGGTGCGCTCCGTCGAAGGCGCCGATATGGGCGAGGCTTCTCGACAGAATCGATGAGAAGTCGCGCACGGCGACTTCGTTCCACGCCGTCGCCCACAAGGCGTTCAGTGCGTTGTTGTCAGGATAGGGATCGATCCTGAATTCGATCGTCATGACCTTCCTCTCGTTTTGACGAAACTGCAATGCCAAGCTTATCCGCAAGGAGAGCAGACGCAACGGATCCATAAGGCAAGTAATATCCAGCAATTGGAATGGAAAAGTGCATCACGTGTCGGATCGCGCTATAGTTAATCGTCTTTGGGGGGTGGAAACAAAACAGAGGAGATTGCCATGCCTTATGTGGATGGGTTTGTTATCGCCGTTCCGAAAGACAAGATCGAGATCTACAAGACATTGGCACGCAAGTCCGGCGATGTCTGGAAGGAATACGGAGCGCTGAGCTACGTGGAGTCTGTCGGGGACGACGTGCCCTATGGCGAGCTGACATCCTTTCCCCGTTCCGTTTTGGCCAAGGAAGACGAGGTCGTGATCTTTTCCTGGATCACCTATGAGTCTCGCCAGCATCGCGACGCTGTGATGGAAAAGGTCATGGCCGATCCGCGGCTTAAGGACGAGATGGCGAATATGCCCTTCGATGGCAAGCGCATGATCTACGGCGGCTTCGATATCTTTCTACAGCTCTAATCTCCTTTGGGTCTGGCGGCCGGGCTTGACTTTCCGGCCGCTGCGCCCGACCTCAAGCGCATCGCCGCGATCACTATCGGAGATGCCATGCCGCAGACCGTCATCACTCTGTCCACCCATGGCCAGGGACTTTACGAGTTCACAGACCACGCAGCGGAATTCGTCCGTGCAGCTAGTTCGGGAGGCTCAGCATCGAGTGACGGGCTGTTGACCGTCTTCGTCCGTCATACTTCCTGTTCACTGCTGATCCAGGAGAATGCCGATCCCGACGTGCAGACGGATCTCAATGCCTTCTTCCGCCGGCTCGTGCCACCTTCTTCCGACCCTTCGATGCGCTGGATCGTGCATACGACGGAGGGGCCGGACGATATGCCGGCACATATCAAGGCGGCGTTGACGCAGGTGTCGATCGGTATCCCCGTGACTCGCGGCGGTCTGGCACTTGGTACATGGCAAGGCATCTATCTTTTCGAGCATCGCGACCGACCGCACCGGCGCGAAATCGTGCTGCATCTTTCCGTCTGACGCGGCGGAAGTTCCCGTAAGCCGGTCTTTGATTGTGCTGAATACAATCTGAATGGGTAGTTCGCATTCGGTTCAGCTTGGCTCGCCTAGTGTGGCTTCAATCCCGAGGCATCGGGATTGCACCGATCCGCAGCAAGGACTTGAAGGAGAAACACCCATGATCGGCATTTTCGCCAAGGCAGGCATTGCGGCCCTCATCACACTCGGCGCCGTTTCCGCCACCGTTTCCGCCGCCTCGGCCAACGATCTTCCGGGCCATATTCATCAGGTGCGTTACGACCCGCATCGCGGCCGCATCTGCTCACCGATAGCAGCCGTTCAGAAGGCTCGCGCCATGGGCCTGCGCCGCGCTCAAATCCAGAATATCACGCCGCGCCGCGTCGTTGTTGAAGGCTTTGGCCGCCACGGCCCGGACCGCATCGTTTTCGCCAATGTGCCGGGTTGTCCGCTCATTCGCCGCTGATGTCAGACAGCCGCGGGCGGATGGCGTCGCCGTTTATGACTACGATCGCGCTGCCGCGGTGGTGTTTCCAAGATCAGGAGAGCCGTCCTCATAAATGAGGGCGGCATTTATATTCTCTTGTGCGGCGACCCTGCCACTGGCCTCGCTTTTGCTTTCATTGTACCTGAATAGCGCATGAACGGTTGATTCTGAACTTGTTCAGTATCGTGTCGTTACTCCCAAGATATTCCCTCAGGAGAGGCGGCAAGCACATGAGGGAAAGCCATTTGCTCTATGGAGGATAAATGAAACAATTGCTGGCAAAGTTGGGGATCGCTGCCGCGATCACCGTTACCGCGCTGTCGGGGACTACGGGATATGCTTCCGCCCAAGGCGTAGACATTTACATTGGCCCGGGCCGGCACCGGCCGCCACCGCCGGATTACGATATCCCACCGCCGCGCTACGAGCGCCGTGGCTGTGACCCGCGCGAAGCCATGGATGTTGCCCGCAGCTACGGCCTGCACCGCGCTCGCGTGGTTGACGTGACGCCGCGCCGCGTCATCGTCGATGGTTTCGGCCGCCGTGGTCCGGACACGATGATGTTCGCCAATGTTCGCGGCTGCCCGTTGATAGGCCGCTGATATCATCTGCAAACGCCTAAAGCGTGTCGCGATCTTTCAGATTCGCTCGTTGCGCTTTAGGCTGTTGATTTTGCGCATGTCGTTATCGCAAAACCGCCTCACACTTTTGCGCGACATGCTTTAGTTGCGCCCGGCGGTCGCCGCTTGACGCTTTCGCTTTATCGGCGGGGGCCGCGAAACCGCCCTTTGCTCGGTCCTGTCGGACCTGAGCGAAGGGCGGTTTTGTTTTTGGCTATTGCTGGATTGCGTAGGTGATGCTGACCGAGGCGTTATAGGTGTTTTCGCCGCTCGCCACCGGCACCGCCTTCTCAGCAGCCATCGCCATCGATTGACGCATAAGTGGCTGCGGCGGCATGACGATGGCGCCCTCGCTGATCGAAAGGACGTGGCCGAGCTTGACGCCCGCTGCATCGGTCAAAGTTTTTGCTTTCGCTGCGGCATCGGCCACGGCGTTCTTGCGGGCCTCTTCCAGCGCAGCGTCCGGCTTGTCGTTGGTAAACTGAATATCGCCGCCCTGGTTGATGCCGAGATTGACGGCCTGATCGAGGAGGGCGCCGAGCTTGGAGAGATCCCGCACGCGCACCGTCAGCCCGTTGGTCACCTGATAGCCGGTCAGCGTCGGCGGTAGGGACTGGCCGTTCTTGTCGTTCTGATAGACATATTGCGGCTGGATCGCGAAGCCCGATGTTTGAAGATCGCGCTCGGCAATGCCTCTGTCCTTCAGCGTCGCCAGCACCGCCCCCATCGCCTTGTTGTTCTGATCGAGCGCATCCTGCGCGGCTTTTGCCTGTTTGACGACCGAGAGCGTTACAACGGCCATATCCGGCGCGATTGCGGAATGTCCCTCGCCGGTGACCGTGATGGTTGCCTCGCGCGGTTTCGCTTCCTCTGCGAAACTATGGGTAGCGGGCACGAGGAGAGTCGTGCCGAGAAAAGCGGCAAAAACAAAATCTCTGGTTTTCGTCATGGGCATGGCTCATTCCTTGGTTGGTGTTTCCTTGAGGTTCGCTTTTGCGGATTGATTGTGAAGGTATTGCGGCAGTCCCTTGTGGGGAAAGACGAATTGGGCTAGAGCCAAGTCGGCTCCCGGGGAACCATTGCTCCGGGGCTGCAGCACGATCATTTTTCATCGTGCCGGGCCTGTAGCTCAATGGTTAGAGCCGGCGGCTCATAACCGCTTGGTTGGGGGTTCGAGTCCCTCCGGGCCCACCAATTTATCCTTGCTGGCTGCAGCCGCCGATGGTGCTCTTCTGAGCCCCTAAACTATATCAGTGTAGCCGGACGCGACTTTCCGGAATTTTGACACGAGAAATCGGAAAAGCCATTTTCTGTACTGTGGCGTTGTAGGCTGGCTGTAGCCGATCGCTTTTTTGCCATTTTGTCAGCGGCTTTTGCAAAATTTGAGTTTTCAAAGGCCATGGCCGGTGGCGCCATTTTGCAAGCTCCCGTAGTTGCCAGTTTCCATTTTCATCCTTGCCTATCGGTCCGATCTCTCGTGATTATTGCGTGTAGGTATCTCCGACTGAGTCGAGCTCTGGTTTAGGGTGTCCGAGAGGTGATTGCATGGAACTACACGAAGCAATGAATTGGATAGCCGATTCTATCCAGTCTCCCGCTTTCAACAATCTAAGCACCGGCGCCTTTGGCGCCTTTTTTGGTGCATGGGGCGCTCAAGCGATAATCAGCAGGGGGCAGCGAAGACAGTCGGTCGTGGCTGAACTGAACAATATAAGCGCAGCTTTGGGTCTGTGCTTCTCGATATGTAACACCTATGCCAGTCTAAAAGCGCAGCACGTCCGCCCGCTCTCCAAGTCCGTCGAAGATGCGCGAGAGCAGCGGCGGTTGATTGACGAGAAAAATAAGAATTTGCGAGGTCCCCTGCGTCGTCCCTTAGAGTTGACGTTTGATTTTCGGACAATTCCTCGGCCAAGAGCGCCCATCGAACTTCTAGAAAAGCTAGTCTTCGAGAAAATTGCAATGCGGGGCCGCGGACCAATCGCCTTCATCGCCTTGATGAATGCAGTTGATAGTCTAAATAGCGCCATCGCGTTTCGTGAGGAATTGATACTCGATATCAAAGCTCGAAATCTGCCCGCCAAGGAGCTTGTAAGTTTGTATTTGGGATCTCCAGTCTCGGATCGAGGCACCGACTCGCGATATCCCGACTCTGTCGAGGCGATCGACTCACACACAAATGACTGTATTTTTTTCTCCCAGATCGTCGCTGCCGACTTAGCCGAATATGGCAAGGCGTTCCGAAAAAAGCATAGTGGCCCGCTAACAAGGGCGCTTCCGAAATTGCCGGCTGCTGATTGGTCGAGTCTGCGGGAACAGCAACTGTTGCCCGACGAAAGCAACTACGCGAGCTGGCTCAGCAGCTTTGAGGGCCAGCCCATTACTCGAAAGACCTTCCGATCACTGATGGGTCTTTTAGGGCGCTTCAAAGCCCGTTTGAAGACCTTTCAAAGTGGGCATCTTTGAGAGTTCGCCACGCATACGCCGCAGCCAGACTGACCACCCCGTTACCGGCTGCATCGGATCGGTCAACCCGATCGGCCATCCCACTATCCAGTCCGAAAAGTTCGGGTTGAAGGTAAGGTCGTTGATCGAGGATCTCGGCCCAGCGTTCAAAGTGAGATGGAGGGGGCGGGAATAAGGGAAGCGAAACGGCGTTGTCGGCCGAGCTCCGCATCCTTCATCACTCGTTGATATCGCCACAAACTACGTGAGCTCAAATTTTCGCACATCCTAGCAACCATCCTCCAGTTCGCGTGTTCTTCACAGAGTCTAGAGGAGGACCAAGGAATGAAAACGATCCTGTCTATCGCTGCCCTGACGCTATCGCTTTCGGCTGGCGCCGCTTTCGCTCAGCAAGCTCCGGATACTGCGACGCCGACACAGCCGGCGCAGCCGCCGGCCCAGCCGCCAGCTCAGACCGAAACCGCACCACCAGCAAACTCGCCGCAACCACCGGCAATGGGGCAGCACCGGCCCGATGACGACGCAATGATGAAGGGTGATTGGCATCGGGGCTTCATGGGTCATCGTCCGATGATGTCCAAGGCCGCTCGTTTTCGCATCGAGAACGGTGATGTCAAGATAGACATCAAATGTGCCGAGGACGAACCAATGAAGGCATGTGCGGACGAGCTAAACCAAATTCTGGACAGGCTTGAAGGGCGGCGGTCCTCGTCGCGAGACGACGACTATCAATAGGCAAGCGGCGATCGAGATTATCTGCGGACGGTTTTCCGGTCTCGCTTACGTCTAAATCACTGATTTTCGCTGGTATGGTTTGCCTCTTGGGCTCACCGTCTTTTGAACTTATACGCCTGACCAATTCATAGCGAGATTTCCTGTTTGGTTTCCGGCACATCCGGCCTAAAGAAAGGCCGGATGTGCTCAACAGGAAAGATTCCATGGCCATTAGTCCTGAACACAATGCTTCCGATTTGTGGGTCGACCCTGAGTTCTTCGATCTGCTCACTGGAAGTTATGCGCATATCGTTGGGACGCCTCTTATCGGCGAGGGGCTGGGGCCGAGTTGGCTTTACAATGACGCTCCTTTCGTGGTCGTAGCGCATAATACCGACGCCGATCCGCGCTTCATCTATGCCAATAAAGCTGCCCAGGCTTGTTTCGAATACGCTTGGGACGAATTCGTCACTTTACCGTCCCGTCTTTCAGCAGAGCTGCCCAATCGGGCCGAACGTCAGCAATTGTTAGATGCGGTGACGCGGGACGGCTTTATCTCGGGTTATCGCGGATTGCGGATCACAAAGTCGGGACGGCGCTTCTGGATGGAAGACGGCATTGTCTGGCAGCTCATCGACCGAGAGGGAAATCGGCGGGGGCAGGCGGCGACATTTTCGAAATGGAAGGATGTGTAGGCCGGATCGGCTGCAGCGCCGGTCGTGAGGATAACGGCTTCTCCGCCTCGCACTAACGGAAGTTCAGGTTGTTAATCCGCATTTTGCTTCAAGGGGGAATCGGCAGGGATATCAAGCCATCGGCTCCAATCTCCTTTCCTGTTCGATTTCGCGAACTATATCGCAATCGGTCTCCTTAGACTGTTCCAGTTGATCGGCAAACAGCTCGGCGGCGTGGCGACCGGCGGGTGTCCTGTCGTTTTCGATCACCGCTGCGATGCGGCGGAACAGCTCGGCCTCGAAACCGCCCGCGTTGCCGAGGGGATGCGGTCGCGGCAATCGCGCGCCACCATCCAATCGGATCGCCGAGACGTAAAACTCGCCGTCATAGCCATCTCCCGCCGATGTCAATTCGGCGCGGCCGTAGAGGAGGAGGCCCGTCTCCCAACGATCGCAGAGGTTAATGGTGAGTTCATCGAATGAATATTCACAGGAGAAAACGTCAGCGGACATCAAGCGGCCATTTGCGCAATGGACGCAAGTGATGTGGCCGACAGGTGAAGAATCTCTTCCGTCAGCATCGCCCGATCCCTGGCAATCGACATTCCAAATGGCCGGGCGTCGATGCGCAGCAGTTCCAGTCTCAAATTTGCAATTCGCTCGGCGCGACTCTGGGCTTCGGTTTTGGTCGCATCGGTTGCTTGTTGGCGTTCCCATGTCCAAGCCGTCGAGAGGGCGCGGGCGAACCATCTACGCCGGGCGGCCGCGGTCGAAGGCCGGCGCAACCGCGTGTCGCGGCGATAGAGCATCCAGGCGGTAGTCATGACATCGGATCTCGCAGGCATGAACGGCATCTTCCCTTTCTGCACCCAGCGGCTGCAGTATTTATCTTCATCCGGCTGCCGATCCGGTTTCGCTGACTTCACGCAAGATCTCTGGACTTGCGTGGGCTCATTCCGTCTCGGCCGATCGGCTCGCAAAAGGCAAGCTGTCATATGGCATGATGTGTGTCAACATGATTTGTGTGTTACGATTGCATTTAAACACGATGCATGTTTAATGAATTCAGCCAAGCATAGCCTTTGTGTCCAGTCCAGGCTTGAACTGAATGGCTGATAGGGCAAGGAAGAGGGGGCGGTTTTATTTTCTTGCGATATGCCCGCAGATGCGCCCGATGATCGTCAGCCGCGCCAACTCCACTGTGAAGGTTTCAAGCGCGGGATTGTCGGAAATGATCTTCACCTGACTGGGCTGGGTGAAGGGAACACGCTGAAGGCGCTTGATCTGTGGCTCTGAATAGCCGTCGCTGATGGCATAGACCGTATCGGTCGCCATCTGGTTCTGTGAGAGATCGACGACGACGCGGTCGCCGGGCATGTAGGTGGGCTGCATGGAATCACCGATCACTTCCATGATGATGGTGTGGTTCGGCGATGCCTTTGCCTCGTTGCGCAAATAGCCCGAAGGAATCAGCCATTCCGCGACGATCTTATGGCCGGCGACATTGCCTGCTCCAACAGGCAGGTTGATGACTTCGCCGACAATGCCGCTGCCGGCGCCGAGTTTGACGTCCACCTCCGGCGTCGCGCCTTCGATCTTCGGTTGCCAATGTTCCCGACTGTAGCTGAAGTCCTCGCCACCTTCGGCAAACCCTTCATTGTATTGTTCATCGGGATCGAAGGAGGTGACCACCATACGCGGCCCCGGCCGCTCCACTTTCCTTGGCCCTTCACCGGTCAGGAGATAGCCGGCTGTGGTGCCGAACTTCTTGGCATAGCGGTCGGCAATCTCGGGGCCGAATTCGTTCTGGCCGTTTTCGTGCGCTCGGTAGGTGGATAAGCCGATGCCAAGCGCCTCCGCCGCCTTTGTCGCCGAGGGATAATTTGCGGCTTCGCGCGCCGCCTTCAGTCGTTCGCCCATGGATTTCTGCATGATCCAACACTCGCAAAATAATTAACATAAATCATGTTGACATCGACATTAATAACAACATATTTTGTGTCTATCAAGATGTCGGCAGTGAAATTCGCTGCAGGCTGAAGTGCTGGGGCGAAGATCGTCCGGCGAAGAATGATTTTGGGGAGTGATCGTATGATCTCGACTAGGAAGGGCACAAGGGTGGGTTTGAGCTCACGTTATTTCGACTTCTTCTGGGGCTGCCCCGGCTGCGGCCGGACATTGTCGATCGGGGAGGTGATCGAGCGGCATTGTGAGACTTGCGATGAGCATGTCGAGCCAACGGAAATATCTGATCCTGGTTCGATCGGGAGCGAGCCCGGTGCGGAGAAAACGATATGAGCGAGATGATTCAAGGTCTTCTTGCCTGTCTCGGCGCTGCGCTTTTCTTCCTCTGTGTTCTTGCTGCTCTCGAGCCGATCATTTCGTCTTCGAGGCTTGCCGGTTCGGAGGATGACGCCAGCGGCGCTCCGGAGGGGGATCTGGTTCACTTCCGGATGATCAAGGACGAATTTCAGTCAGAGCCTAATCGAAGCAGGCTTCGAGGACCTTGGTTGCGCTCGAGATTTCGCGCTCGCTGACACGGCGCAAGCGGCTTGCTGCCAGGCGTTGAACCAATTTCAAAAACTTAATTCGAAGACCTGGTCCGAACTGGCCAGAGGAGGTTTCCATGAATGAATTTCAAATCGGTACCGAAGCTGTCGCCGGAGGTCATCTCGGCTGGATCCGCAAGGTCCACCGCGCCACGAACGAAGTCCTTCGGAATCATCGCGGCGAGCCTATCGTCTTCCCGACCCAGGATGCGGCCAAGGCGGCGGCCGGCGAAGCGATGGTTGCCTATCTCAATACGCCGATGCTGCGCGACGGGGCGCGAGTGGAGGTGATGTCAAAGGCGGAAGCCCTGTTCAAGCCGAGGCATCCATTTGCCGACGCCGGTGCAGTGAACGGAAAGGTCGCGTGATTAAGCGGTCGCCATTGATTGCATTCATTTTTTCTTCTGGAGGGGAGGCGACATGCTCATGAGCAAAGGCAGGCTTGACACTCTTCTTGACGGCCTCGGCATCAAGCTCGTGCCTGTTCATCGCCGCCGTGCGCCGGCGCAAAGCCACGCCCGCGGCACGATGCAGGAAATTCGAGGGCAGCACGGCGATGGACATCTGGTCTTCGTATTGCGCTGCATTCGCCAGACCGGCAACAACCGCGATGAACTATGGTCGGACACGATCGGAGCCGTTTCCGATATCCTGGTCCAGCGCCAGGATTGGGCGCTGCATCGGCCCGGTGATCTGCTGGCCGCCTTCGACGATATCGCGCTTGGCGCTTTGCGCGCCGACGCAGTGGCACGGCGCCCATGGCCGGTGCGTGCCACGCTTCGGATTTTGATCTATCGGGAATTGGAGAAGCGACTTGATGCACCACAGCGCCTTGCAGTTTGACGATCTTTCCGAACGCGCGGCCGAGATCGCCGATCTAAGCGTCATCGTTCGTGCCCGCTTCGTCGAAGCTGCCGACACGATGATTCATCTCGATGTGCGCGGCGTGCGCCCGGATCGGGTGCGCACGCTTTGGCCGGATGTTCTCCCCGGACCGACCGATCATGCAGATACCCGCATCCGTTATCGTCCGAATGCAGCGGCTATCAGCCGCGCGGAAGAAGTGCTGCAGGATTGGTTGCTGATCCATGTCAGAGACCAGGAGCGCCGCATCCTGCTTTCCCGGTGGTCAGTCTGTCTTGCCGCGCCTCACATTGTCGGTTCTTTCCGTGATTTCTGCGGGAGGACCGGCCGGGTGAGACGAACGGCGGAACGGCGCATTCAGAGCGAATTTCAAAACGTTGCCAATGCACTGCTCACGATTTCGCCCTCGTTGCAGGAGCCCGATTGGTCGCGCATATCGCCGATGATGCCGAATTCGGCAGGGGGTTTTGAGCGAGTGAAAACTCCGCCCGTAAAGCACGAGACGCATTGGCTGCCGGAAGATTCAAAGCCGGTGTTCGATGCGGCGAGCCCCGAGCTGGCGGCGTTGGCAAAACGGCTGGAGCGAGAGAACCGGCGGCGTGCAAAGATGAAAGCTTAGGTTCACTATCGGCCCTGGTTCAAACCCAGGACTTCGTCGTCAGGATTGATCTTCATCGCCTCGGCTTTGCCGGGGCGTTTTGCGTTCAAACGCAAAGACCGCACTCGGCCTCGAGCTGGTGGCGGCGCCAAAATCCGGCACAACATATTCCGCCAGCAGCCGCAGCCGCGATTGCGGAAGGTGGGCACGCCAAGGGTCTCCGATCAGGATCTCGATACCTCTTGCCAGGCAAAGGTCAAGAAATGCCGTAACACGCTTGGCAAGCGCGGTTTCATAAAAGAGATCGCCGACGCAGACGATGTCCGTAGCGGGAGGCTCGCCTTTCGTCAGGTCGGTGAGAACAGGCAAAATTGTCACCCCATTGACGGCAGCATTCAGCCCTATTGCTGCGATAGCATAGGGATCCACGTCGGCAGCAATCACCTCCGCCGCACCCGCCTTTGCCGCTGCTATGCCGACAATGCCGGAGCCTGCGCCGAGATCGAGTACGCGGCGGCCGGCAGCGGCGTCAGGCCGATCGAGAAGATATCGCGCCAGCACCAATCCTCCACCCCAATGATGCGCCCAGTAGGGTGAGCCAAATTCCTGATCCTGCTCGGCAAGCCGCCACAAGCCGCTTTGCGGTCCGGCCTTATACAGGCGAATCTCTGGAATTGAAGGGACAAGCGCGATGGGGAGATTGGCAGAGATGAAATCCCGAGCCGCGGCGATCTTCGCATGATTTTGATCGGGCTGTTTGTTGGTCATTTCGTTTTGTCTGGCGCTGAAGCCCTTTGAGAGGGAAAAGGAAGCAACTTTGCTCTGATCGTCGGACAATAAAGTGTGATATTCGAGTGTAATTTCAAGTAATTATCTGTGATATCATCAAAGATTTCGCAATCCTTGCAGCCGCCTTATCGATCAAGGGTGTCGCCAACTGCGCCGAATTGGGGTATTGGTTTTGGCATGATGAGAACAGTTGCAGCGACGCACTGTTGACCGCAAGCGGCTCGACTATCGGCCGCTTGTTTCCTTTCAACGTTCCATCGGAATTCCAAAGCATGTCCACTGCCGACAAGCCTGTCGTGCCGCGCAAGCCGCGTACGCGCCGGCGAAAAACCGCGTCCGGCGGCGATACGCCGCTCGACTATATGCTCAAAGTCATGCGCGATGACGAGGCGGATCAGAAGCGGCGGGATGAAATGGCGAAGATCGCCGCATCCTATGTTCACCAGAAACCGAGCGAACGCCAGAGTAGCGGCGCCAAAAGCGGCCAGAGTTTCACGATCGATTTAACCAACGCTACGGATGAGCAGCTTGCGACACTCGAAACCCTCTTCGGTCCGCTTGCCGGATCCGGCGGCGATGATGGCCGCGATACGCGAGGAGAAGACGAGACGGAAAGCTGAGGCGGAGCGGGCGGAACTCGCCCGGCAGATTGCCGAGGATGCCGAGGGCATTCGGGAGCGTTGTCAGTCGCTTGTCGGTTTTGTCCGGGAGGCCTGGCACGTTGTCGAGCCTTCGGTCGGCTATGTCTATGGTTGGCATATCGATGCCATCTGCCGACATCTCGAGGCGGTGACGTCAGGCGAGATCACGCGATTGCTGATCAACGTGCCGCCTGGCACGATGAAGTCGCTGCTCTGCGGAGTCTTCTGGCCGGCCTGGGAATGGGGGCCGAAGAGCATGGCGGAGATGCGCTATCTCGGCTCGTCCTATTCGGAACACTATGCCAAACGCGACAATAGGCGCATGCGCGACCTCGTCGCTTCGGAGTGGTATCAGACGCTCTGGGGCGACCGGGTGAAGCTGACGCGGACCGGGGAAATGGCCTTTGCCAATACGCGCACCGGCTTTCGCCAGGGCGTGCCATTTTCGAGACTGACAGGTGGGCGTGGCGATCGAGTGATCATCGACGATCCGCATTCGGTCGATGGCGCCGAATCGGAAGCAGAGCGTCTGTCGACCATTCGCACCTTCCGCGAATCTGTACCGACGCGGCTCAACGATCCGCAGCGCTCGGCGATTGTCGTGATTATGCAGCGATTGCACGAGGCGGATGTCTCCGGCACGATCCTGGCGCTTGGGCTCGGCTATGAGCATCTGATGCTGCCGATGGAATTCGAGCCGGAGCGCCGATGCCGAACGTCGATCGGTTTTGAAGACCCGCGAAGGGAAGAGGGCGAGTTGCTCTTTCCCGAACGCTTTCCGCGTGCGGTGGTGGAGCGGGACAAGGTGCCGCTCGGCTCCTACGCTGTCGCCGGCCAATTTCAGCAGCGGCCATCGCCACGCTCGGGCGGCTTGTTCCAGCGTGGCGATTTCGAAATCGTCGATGCCGTGCCGGCAGGCGCGAAGCGCTGCCGTGCCTGGGACTTTGCGGCCTCGAAGGAGCGTCCCGGTCGCCAGCCGGATTGGACTGTCGGTCTGCGCATGGCGCAGGCCAACGGCATCTTCTATGTGGAGACCATCACCCGCGGTCGCTGG
Organism: Rhizobium sp. CB3090; assembly: GCF_029714285.1. Classification (NCBI taxonomy): domain Bacteria; kingdom Pseudomonadati; phylum Pseudomonadota; class Alphaproteobacteria; order Hyphomicrobiales; family Rhizobiaceae; genus Rhizobium; species Rhizobium sp. CB3090. The sequence goes on along the minus strand of NZ_CP121662.1, from coordinate 2,055,856 downwards.
TCGCCGGCGGAGGTCGAGCGCAATCTGAAGAACATGGCGACGCAGGACGGGCCGACGGTGATGATCCGCATGCCGCAGGACCCCGGTGCCGCCGGCAAAGCCGATGCAGAGACGAAGATCAAGCTGCTTGCCGGTTTTCCAGTAAAAGCCTTGTCCATTACCGGTGACAAGGCGACGCGCGCCAAGCCGGCTTCCGCGCAGGCGGAGGCTGGAAATGTCAAATTATTGCGCGGCGATTGGAACGAGGTGTTTCTCGATGAGGTCTGCGCCTTTCCGAATGCGCAATTCGACGATCAGGTGGATGCCTTTGCCGATGCGCTGAACGAGCTGGCATTGGGTTCCTCCTTCAGCTTTGAGAATTTCTAGGACCCTGCGAACAGGGTCTCTCCTTCACATAGATGCCAAAGGATAATCCATGGGACACGTACTCTCGATGGTTCGCGATGGGCTGATGAGCCTTGCGTCTCGCATGGGGACGGAGCGCGACAAGGCGGCATCGGTCTTCTATGCCCAGCCGATCCTGACCGACGAACAAATCATTGCCGCCTATCGCGGCTCTTGGCTGCCGCGCAAGATCGTCGATATCCCGGCGCTGGACAGTTGTCGCAAATGGCGCAACTGGCAGGCCGGGAGCGATCAGATCGGGGCAATCGAGGCCGAGGAGCGCCGGCTGAACCTGCGCGGCAAAGTGCTGGAAGCCGCTAAGAAAGGGCGGCTCTTCGGCGGTGCGGCTTTGTTCATCGGCACGGGTGACGCCGATCCCTCGCGACCGCTCGATGCCGAACGCGTCGGCAAAGGCGGGCTGAAGCATCTGACCGTACTGACGCGCCGGCAACTTGCCGCGGGCGAGATCGAGCGCGACCCGACGTCGGAATGGTATGGCAGGCCGAAGTTTTACACGCTGACGGGCGTCAACGGAGCGCAGGTTGCCATCCATCCGTCGCGACTGGTGATCTTCAACGGCGCGATGGCGCCGGACGAGGATTTTGGCGGAGCGCTTGGGCAGGCCGGCTGGGGTGAGAGCGTGCTCACAGCAGCCTTCGATGCCATCAAGAATGCCGACAGCACGGCAGCCAATATCGCCAGTCTCATTTTCGAGGCGAAGATCGACATTATCAAGGTACCCCAATTTTCGGCCAATATCGGTAATCAGGCCTACGAGGATGCCGTGCTGCGCCGCTACACGCTGGCCAACACCATCAAGGGCGTCAACGGCACGCTGATCCTCGACAGTGAGGAAGAGTACGATAGCAAGAGCGCGCCGCTGGCAGGACTGACGGATATCCTCATGGCTTTCATGCAGATCGTCTCCGGTGCCGCCGATATTCCGGTCACGCGCCTGCTTGGCCAATCCCCCGCCGGCCTCAACGCTACCGGCGATGGCGACATGAAGAATTATCACGACCGCATCCAAGCAATTCAGGAACTCGACTTCACGCCCGCCATGTCCCGGCTGGACGAATGCCTCATTCGCTCCGCCACCGGCGCCCGCGATCCCGAGATCTACGCCACATGGGCGCCTTTGGAGCAGATGAGCGAGAAGGAGAAGGCCGACATCTTCAAGACCAAGGCCGATGCTGCGCGGGCCTTAGTCGGCTCGTCTTCCGGTCAAGAAATCATCCCGCGACAAGCCTTGTCGGAGGCACTGGTGAACACCTTTGTCGAGGATGGGGCGTTGCCCGGACTGGAGGCGGCGATCGAGGCTTTTACCGGGGCTCGGCAAGAGGGCATGTCCGAGGAAGCCACTCCTCCGAGCGAAGAACAACCTCCGGCATCTGCAGCAAATACCGCCTCGTCATAGACGGCGGCATCATCCGCCAAAGTCGATTCCGACCAAGGGACACCCACTCATGAATTTTACAGACATTGTCACCGTCGCGGGGACGCGGCGGACTGGCGACGGCTATCTTGTGGCCGACGCTCGGATCGCCCGCACGGGTATTCAGAACTATCTCGGTGCGGAGGTCGGCAGGCCGGAAATGCGCACCGTGCGGGTTTATCGCCCCGGTGCGGAAGTCTTCTCCGAAGACACGCTGAAGAGTGCCGCTCACCGACCGGTGACAAATGAGCATCCGCCGGAAATGGTCACGTCGGCAAACTGGAAGACATATTCCGTCGGCCAGACCGGCGATGAGATCGCCGGTGAGGGCATCTTCATTCGGGTGCCGCTGATGGTCAGCGACGAGGCGGCTATTCAGGACATCGAGAGCGGCAAGCAGGAACTGTCGGCCGGCTATGTCTGCGATCTCGATTTCACTGCAGGCGTGACGCCCGCCGGTGAGGCCTATGACGCGGTCCAGAAGAATATTCGCATCAATCATATCGCCATTGTGCGCCGTGGCCGTGCGGGATCGAAAGTCCGCATCGGCGATGTGGCAGCACCGTGGGGCTGCGCTCCTCTCGCAGCCCCACGCCCTAATTCCGATCATCATCTGAACAAGGAAGGAATGATGTCCACAAAGACAATTACCGTCGATGGCGTCAGGATCGAGGTCAACGATCAGGCTGCTGAGCTTATTGCGACGTTGCAGCAACGGCTCGGGGACGCCGACATCGCATACCAGAAGGCCATCGCCGTTCGCGATGCCGAGCTGGATGTCGTCAAGGCCGGGCTCTTGTCCGATGCCGAAATCGAACGGCGAGCCGAGGCTCGCGCCGATCTCATCGGGCTTGCCAAGGCGATCGTTGGCAATGTGAAAACAGCAGGTCTTACCGATACGGCGATCCGCAAGGCGGTCGTTCTCGCTAAGGTCGGCGAGAGTGCTGTCGAGGGCAGGTCGGACGCCTATATCGACGCGCGTTTCGACATGCTGGCAGAGGCCATTCGCGAGACCACGGATCTTTTCGCCGCCGCGGTCAAGGACGGTATCACCACCGAGCAGGCATCGATGTCCGCCGCGTTCACCGCCTATGCCGCCATGGTGCGTGACCTGCAATCCGCCCACCTGCCGGCCAATCCCGTCTAACCAGGTCAACGAAAAGGAGACGCTTCAATGGCGACTTATCAGACCACCTATGGAAACGCTCCTCAGAAGGGCCTGCACGGGCAGATCGCTTCGGAGGAAAAATCCAACAAGATCAGCCGCACGGTGGAAAACGCCGCCGGCATCAAGTTCGGCCAGCCGGCCCAGCGCGGTCTCGCCGATCACGGCGTTGCGCCCTATGCCGCCGGCGGCAAGTTTCTCGGCATCGCAGTGCTGACGCCGACCGTGCTGCCCGGTGCTACGCAGGTGGACGGCTATGCGCAGTTCATCACCGGCGCCTTTCTGACCTCCGGCCAGATGTATGTGCGGGCGGGCGGCGCAGTCGCTGACGGCGACGCCGTCTATTACAACCCGACCACCAATGCCTATGTCAACGCGGCTGGTACCGGCATCGTCGGCCCCATTCCCGATTGTTTCTTCGACACGAGCGGCGGCAACGGCGATATCGTCGAAATCTCGCTCAAGCACAGGAGCGCCTAATCCATGAACCAATTCGTTCGACAGCATTTCGCCGACGCGCAGGCAGCCTATTCCTTCGTCATAGCGCAGGGCCGCAATATCGAGACCCGCATCTATCAGCGGCGCTATCCCACGCTCAATTATGGCCTGCATGTGCCTGTCGTCACCGAGGGCAATGAATGGGCCGCGGGTACGACCTTCTTCACCGTCGATAGCGCGGGCGAGGCGAAGTTCCTTTCCGGCGCGGGCACGGATATGCCCTTCAATCAGTCGACGCGTGACAGCGCCAGCCATGATTTCGCAATGGTCGGCTCCGGCTGGGAATGGAATCTGGAGGAGGTCAATCAGGCAGCACTCTACAATCTCGATCTCAACGCCTCCAACGCCATCTTCGCCGCTGATAAAATCGAGCGCCTGCTCAACTCCGTCGCCATGATCGGCTCCACGGAGAAGGGCTGGACCGGTTTCGTCAACGATCCCAATGTCTCGCGCGTCGATGTCGCTGCTGACGGTACGGGCTCCTCGACCTTGTGGTCTGCCAAGACCGCCGATCAGATCCTGCGCGATGTCAACGATCTCATCGGCGGCGTGCGCGAACGCACCGGCGAAGTCGAATGGGTGGACAGCCTGCGCCTGCCGCCGGAGGCGTTCCGGCTGATTGCCACCAAGCGGCTTGCCGATGGCGACGGCTACATCACCGTGCTGGATTTCCTGCGGCAGGGGAATGTCTATACCGCCGAAACCGGCCAGCCGTTGGACATCCAGCCGCTGCGCGAGCTTGCGACGGCATCCCAGGATGGCGGCGGCCGCATGGTCGTCTACCGTCGCGATCCGGAAGTGCTGCGCTTCCATCTGCCGATGCCGCGGCGCGTGCTGCAGCCGCGCCAGAAATCCATCATGAGCTTCGAAACCGGCATCATCGCCCGCACCGGCGGCACCGAAGTTCGCCTGCCGGCCGCCATGGCCTATGGCGACGAGATCACGGCTGCGGCGTGACTTTGATTGTCCCTCTCTCCGTTTGGCGGGGAGAGGGCTCCGCCGCCCTCATTTACCGCCGGAGTTTTCATGTCCGCAGCTTTCTATGGCACGCTCGATGCTGCCAATACCTATTTTGTCGATCGGGGCAGCGCAGCCTGGGGGGCCGCCGGAGAAGATGAGCGCACGGCAGCCCTGGTACGCGGCTCTCAGGTCGTAGACGGCTTGTACGAGCCGCGTTTTCCCGGCTTTCGCGCCGGTGGTTATGACCAGGCTCTGTCGTGGCCGCGCAAGGCGGCCATGACGGCCAATGGCGAGGCCATTCCCGAAGATATCGTGCCATTGCCGATTACTTACGCTGCCTATGAGGCGGCCGCTGTCGAGCTTGCCGAACCCGGCAGCCTGAACCCAGTGGTCACTGCAGCGCAGACCGTCAAACGCGAAAAGGTCGGGCCGCTGGAGACGGAATATGTTGCGGCCGGTTCGCCCGCCGACATCATTTCCTCGGCAAGGCCAGTCATGACCATTCTTGACGGTTTGCTCTATCCCTTCTTGCGTCCGGTTCTGCCGGGCATCCTGGTGGTGTGATGGCCGCTTTCGACTATGCCAAAACCCGCGCGACTGCCGCGCGGCTGATCGCCAAGTTCGGCCAGAAGGGCAGTCTGCGTCGCATCACGAATACGGGGCCGGACTATGATCCGGTGCAGACGAGCGAGGACTTTGCCTGCTCGCTTGTCGATCTCGATCAGAGTCAGTCGTATATCGCCGATACGCTGATCCAGCGCGGGGATCGCATGGTCTATCTCTCGATCGAGGGACTGTCGATCACGCCGACATTGGCCGACAAGGTGCTGATCGGCGGCATCGAGCATGCGATCATCGATATCCAGCCGCTGTCGCCGGGCGGGACGGTTGTCTTTTGGCAGCTGCAGGTGCGGCGATGAAGGTGCTGGTGCGTTTCAAGACGATCCTGACGCTTTGGCTGTTGGCGCGTGTCATCCTGCTGCTCAATCGGGTTTCACCGTTGCCGGGAATTGAGAGGAGTGGCGGGGCGAAGGGCGAATCTCGAACGACCAAACCTGCCGTTCGCGCCCGTTACGGCCATCTTACCCTTTTGAATTTCGAGCGGCGTGGCTCTTCACCGGGCGACGCCGCCGATGGTGCATAACCCTATCAAGGGGCAATCGACATGGCTTCCTCTAATTTTTCCACCGATATTGCCGCCTGGGCCGAGCGGACCAAGCGCCGCATGGAAGAGGTGGTGAACCTCTCCGTACAGCGGCTGGCTGAGGCGATCGTCGAGGCAACGCCGGTAGCCTCCGGCGAACTTGTCAATTCCTTCCGGGTCTCCGCCTCGCCGCGACAAAGCGGGGATACGGAGAAATCTAATGAAGGCCAGCCGGTCAATCTGGCCGGTCTAGGCGTGCCGTTGGGCGGCATGATCCATATGGGTTTCACCGCGCCGCACGCCGCCGCAGTCGAGTATGGCAAGGATGGGCAGGCGGGGCAGGGCATGGTGCGGCTTGCGGCGCGCCAGTGGCCTGACATCGTCGAGCGCGCCGCGCGCGACACGGCGGACTGATCCCCCGAAATCTCAACAATCTAGACAAGGTGACGCATGGCGACGGCAACGGACGCTCTCATTCTGGCTGCGCTGCTGGACCATCTGGCCGCACTCCAATTCCAGCCGCCATTGCCGGTGGCGCAGCCGGGCATTGCCTTCCCGCCGGCGGGGCAAGAAAAGCCGGATAACTATCTGGCCGTCAGCTACCTGCCCAACCGTCCCCGGCAGGTAACGCTGGGCGACGATCCGCAGCAGAAGCTCGGGCTTCTGCAGGTTTCCGTCTATTGGAAGGCCGGCGGCGGGCTGATCAAGCCACTCGATGCCGCCGGCCAGGTCATCGACCATTTCAACAACAAGACGCTGTTCGCCTCTGGCGTGAAGATCACGATCAGTGGCGAGCCGTGGGCCACAGGCCCGATCCAAGAGGATGACCGGGTGCAGATACCGGTCACCATTCCCTACACCGCCTTTGAACCGGAGACATGATCCATGGCGAACAAAAGCACGAAGAAGGGCTCGAAAGTCTACGTATGCGAGACGCCCCAGAATACCGACCTGACGGCCAGCGCCTATGCCGCGCTGACCTGGGTGCAGGTCGGCAAGGTCGGCAAGGTCGGCGATTTCGGCTCGGACTCCACCATCAACCACTACGATACGCTGGATGAACCGGTGCAGCAGAAGCAAAAGGGCGTTTCCAACGCCGGCGATCCGGAGCTCGAAGTTGCCTCCATCGCCGACGATCCGGGTCAGGACATCCTGCGCGTTTTCGGCGATCCGCTTAACGTCAACAACATGGCGATCAAGGTCGAGCGCAACGACGCGCCGCAGGGCAAGACCAACACGGTGTTCTATTCGCGCGGCGTCGTTTCCGGCCCGCTCTATCCCGGCGGCGGCTCCGACGATTTCGATCTGGAGAAGTTCAAGATCGGCCTCAACCAGCTGCCGATCCGCGTCGACCCCGTCACCACGCCGTAAGCACCATCTTACCGATCTTGCGCGTCGCTCTCCTGCGGCGCGCGGCCACTCCCACATGTTCCAACCGATAAGGTGTTCCCTTGGATATCTCCAGTCTCGTCAATTCCGAAGATCTCTTCGAGCTGCAGCTCCTGCATCCGGCCACCGAGGAGCCGCTCGGCATCTCCTTCATGATCCGCTCGGCCGAGAGCAACGAGGTGAAGAAGATCGTTCGCCAGCATAGCGACCGCTTCCTCGCCAGCCGCAAGAAGAAGCTGACCACCAGCAAGGTCGAGGCCGAATATCTCGATAAGGCGGCCGCCGCCATCGCCTCCTGGAGCTGGGGCGAGCAGCAGTGGAAGGGCGAGCAGCCGGTGCTCTCCTTCGAGAAGGCCCGCGAAGTCGTCGAGGAAGCCGGCTGGATCTACGATCAGGTGGCCGGCGCCTCGGAGGACCGCGCAAATTTTATGAAGAGCTTGCCGAAGGGCTTTCAGAAGCCGTAAGGATCGTCGCACGCTATGATTGCGTGCGCGATGCAAACGGCGAGACCCGGCGGGAACGCAACGAGGCCTTCGAGCTTGTCAGCCCGGAGGCCGAGGTGCCGGAGGCCGGCCATGCGCTCTGGGACTGGTTCTGGGACCTGCGTTCGGCGCAGGCCCCCGGCTTTTCCGGCCCGGCGCCGCTCTCCCACCAAGAAATGCTCGCCTGGCTGCAGCTGACCGGCAACCTACTGCGCCGCGAGGACATCGTCGTGCTAAAGGCGATGGATGGGCGCTATTGCCAGGCGGTGGAGGAGGAGACGGAGGCGATCAGGGCGCGGGAGGCGGGCTAGAGGGGTTTGCCATAGAATTTCAGTAGGTAAGTCTCACATTGTCTACGGCAGCGCCGGCGTCAGTACCTTGTATGCCGACGTAGCTGCAGGCCGCTTCAATCCGCTGATATCGGCTTTGGACGATGGCGTTTGTGCTCAAGTAGACATAAAACTCTACCGGTCTCAGAACGCCTTGATCGAATTGCTTCAGCTTCTCTTCCCGCATCGAAGGGCTGTCGTCGGTCTTTTCAAGGTAGCTTGCGAACGAACTGCGACCCATTGGAAATTGGGCTTTGGAATGATCAACTTGCGTGTAGGTAGCTGATGAACCAAGGCGGAATTTCAGTGCGGCTTCACAGGTTGCCACCATTGTTAACGCCGCCGCAGGTTTTGATGGTGTGGCCGCTTTCCACTCACTCGTGTTTTGAGGAAGAGGCTTCTTTTCTGGCTCAGCGTAGCCAAATTCTTGGTTGCACGCGTCAACCTCTTTGACCGCCGCAGAGGTCATTTTGTCGAAAAAGTCGGTAGTTGCCCCCGCATTGAATAGCTTTACGTCTTTCCAGAGACGAAAGCAGAACGAGGCTCGAATATCAGGAAACTCCGCTCGGCAACTATCTGCTTCAGCAACCATGAGAGCTAGTGAACCGTACGTCTTTTCTCCTGCTTTCGCACGGACTTCTTCTCTCAATGCATCAGTGCATTTGAATTTTCGTTCGGCAAGCTTGGCAGCCTTCTCCTCCTGCCATGCCTGGTAGTATTGCCAGCCAACAACACCGCCGACAATCGCGGCGCTCGCGATTACCACTATGCATGCAGTTGCGATCAAAGCCTTTAGCCAAACGTCCATAAGTGTCTCTCAGAAATTTTAAGGAGTGCCAATGCGGATGCCGTTACTTCAGCTGAACGGCCGTCTGAATGTGTCGCGAACTCATCCCGTATAGGGGGCACAGGGAGAATGCAGTCAGAAGTAGCTGAAACCTCATAGTCGCCCGCTTTTCTTAGCGCTGCGTCTCTAACCACTCCGCGTTCGTTTTGCCGTCAACCATTACGTAGAGACGGTCCGCTCTGGAGGTGTTTTCATTGTCAGTTGGATACTGACATATGGTGGTGCCGCGAATTGGTGTGCCATAGGCGTTAGGAGCATCGTAAGTTATAAGAACCTCAAACATGCGAGGTTTTACACGGCCTCGGTCAAAATCCTTCATCATGGCTCCCTGGATGAGCGGCCCATATTCGTCCCTGGCCAGATAGCGTTTGTAGTCAGCGCGGCTGAGAGGTTCTTCGGATTCTTTGATTTCGATCCGCTTGTATCCCGACGGCGCCAAAAGTCTCAATTTCAAAACTTCTTCGCACACGGTCACCAGTTTCGATTCAGAAAAATTGCAGCCGCCAATGGCTGGCAGCAAAAAAGCTACGCTGACCAATCTCCACAATCTAATCACGAAATCCCCCATTCAAAGCGCAGGGTTGTATTTCGCATGTTTTGAAAAGGTATGCCAGTGACAGATGTTGCAAGTTCTGCGAGCTTGAGAACCGCATAACTATTGTACTTTCAGGCGTTCATCAAAGTGTCAGTGTGTATTTTGTCTATTTGCAATAGCGTCGAAAGCCGCATCCAGTTTGTGATATCGCTCCATCAGTAAATCACTGCACTTATCAACTGTGACCTTGGGATTCTTGTAAAGTGGATCGCGCGCCATCTTTTTTTCCCATTCATCCATAATCTTGCGCGCAACGTCGGCGTTTCCGGTTATATTGACCAATCCCGCTTCAACTGCCTTGCGCACCTTTAGATATGAATCAACGCCGATGCCATCCCGGCAGAAATAGGCGGCACTCAGGCTGGCGTAACTGGCATTAATAAACGCGGTCGTTAGTTCTTCGAGTTTTTGGTCGTCGCCAGCGACAGCAATGCTGCTAATCGTGCACATGAAAGTCGCGAAAATTAATCGACGCATGTTGCCCCCAAAGGTTGTTGAAACAGTCTTAGGGGAAAGATATTGCGCGCACAAGTGGAGCTGGGCACCCAATCGATTGGAAACGTCCACTTGGCTCTCTTGGATAGCAACTGATTAAGCAACGAAAGCAATCGCTGCGTCGTTTCCTTTGACAGAAACGCAGCATCTCACATCAGGTTCTCGAAAGGAGTATCGGTGCAAGATATTACAAAATTGGGAATTCAGATTTCTACCGCTGGCGTCGATGCTGCTACCGCGAGCTTGGATGATTTTAGCTCGGCAGCGACCCGGACACAAAAGGCGGCTGGCGCGACTTCCCGAGCATTTGATGTCGTAAGTGCGCGCGCGAGTCTCGCAAGTGGTGCTATCGGAAAAGCAAATGCGCAAGCGTTGAATCTCGTGGACAGCTATGGCGCCGTCGCAGGTAACGCGGGTAAAGCAAAAAGCTTTTTAGTCGCAGTAAATGCTGACACCGGCGCAAGTACGCCATCTGTTCAATCAGTTGACGATAAAACACAAAATGGTGGCACGACATCCAACAACCAAGGCCCTAGCACATTAACGCAAAGTTGGGCTGTGAATGCCATTGCTCAGCCGGGTTTTAAGTTCAGCGAACCGCCGCCGATTGATTGGAAGGATGTTGGTCTCGGCGTGGCCGCTTTTCTGCTTATACAAGGAGGAGGGCGAATTAAGGGTCTCGGGGGTGAGGCGGCAGCGGCAGTAGGAAATGGAGCGAATTATATCCGTCCTTCGGCAATCAGAGAAAGGGCAGGAGAAAGCCTGGATGCTCAAGATGCGGATGCCCGATATCTAGCAGACCGTTTCGGTGATGAAATCCCAGCTGCAAAGGAATACGCGGACCAAATCAAACAGGCGAAGGACATTAGTGATCTTGTTACCAAAGTAACTGGCGTGTTGACTACGAACTGGGCGGCGATTGCCGACACCGTACATAATGTCAGTTCTGATAATGAGAGCATGGCATGGAAGCTTAATAGGGCTTCCGTATATCCTGAGTCGAAATTACATGATTTCGGGGTCGCCTACGAAGATTTCCAGGACAGGGCCAATACCCGTAGATTGACGGTTGACGATATTCAAAAGATCGTAGAGCTCTCCAAGAAAGCATACGCTGAAAACGGTGACGATGAACTTGGTCGGCTAGCGGCGTCGTTAGACGAAGCCAGCAGACCTCTAATAAATTCTGTCAGTTTAATAAAAAGATACCAAGAGCAAGCTCAAGACGCGTATAAGAGGCGTCTTTCTGGCTTGCCTGAGACTGCGCAAGCGGCGGGCAAAGTAGTGACCACCCCGCAGATTGCTATTGAAAATAAAGCGGCGAGAACGCAGAGCGACCTTCAGAATTGGTCTACTGCAGCAGCTGTTGTGCCAGTTGGCGACAGCAAGGCAAAGTCTCTCGTGGACGCTGGTTCGAATAAGGTTATACGGGATCAGAAAGACGCAGTGGATGGCCTCACGAAGTCCTGTCAAACTTACACCGAACAGACGAAACTTGGCACACAGGCTTCCGCTCAGTCCGCTGCCGCGACGGACAATGTGAAGTCGAAGGTTGTCACGCTGAAGCAAAGCCAGGATGATCTTCAGAAAAGCGGTGCAGCGCAGCTGGCGCAGATGCCGCAATTGACCAAGGCGGCCAACGATCAGGCCGATGCCTATCGGCGCGTTGCCGACGCGCAGGCGCTGCAGAAACTTTCGGGCGATATCCAGTTCCAGCAGGAACAGATGGGCCGCTCGACCATCGATCAAACGGTCGCCTCGACACAGAAGCAATATGGCCTGCCGGTCGATATGAACTCGGCCTCGGCCAATATCATTCGCTACAATGAACAGCTGAAATATGCCCGCGAGCTTGCCGGCGATTTCGCCACGACGCTGGTCAGCGGCTTGCGCAATGGAGAGGGGCTCTGGAAGTCTATGGGGAAGGCCGCGATTTCCGTGCTCACCAAGATTTCCGACCGGTTGCTGAACGATGTGCTCAACAGCCTGTTCCAGGTCAACAGTGCCGCCGCGGGCGGCGGACTGTTCGGTGGCGGTGGTATCTTTAGCGGACTCTTCGGAGGCGGCGGGCTGGATCTCGGCATTCTGGCGCGATCGCCGCAGGCGGCGGCAGCCGTCGCGAGTGGTATTCCCGGCCTTTGGGCCGATGGCGGCTATACCGGCCCCGGCGGCAAGCATGAGCCGGCCGGCATCGTTCATGCCGGCGAGGTCGTCTGGAGCCAGAAGGATATCGCCCGGGCGGGCGGCGTCGGCGTCGTCGAGGCCATGCGGCTTGGCCGGCGCGGCTATGCCGATGGCGGTGTGGTCGGCGAGGGCGAGCCGCAGTTGCTGCGGGCGCAGCCGGATGCTTCCATTCCCGTCCGTCGCCTCAGGGCCGACAATCAGAACGATGCCTCCGGCTCCGCTTCCGGCGTGCATGTCACGGTCGGCGTTTCCGTCGATGAGGACGGCAACCTGAAGGCCTATGTGAAGAATGTCGCGCAATCGGAAGCGCAGAGTTCGACGCGGCAGGGGCTGAATGATTTCAATCAGCAGCTTCCCGATCGCGTCGCGCAGATCAACCGCAATCCCCGGAGGCGCTGATGGCCGTTTCCTATCCCTACAGCCTGCCGGCCTTTGCCGATCTTCTGAAAATCTCCGGTATCGTCTGGGATATTCAGCGCAATGACGAGCTTTCCGGCTCCGGCGATGGCCGGGTCTGGCAGGCGGAACTGGCGCCGCCGCTCTGGATCGGCACGGTGACGCTGGCCGACATGTACAATGCGGAGGCGAAACAGATCGCCGCCCGCATTCGCAAGCTACACGGCGCCCAGGAGGCGCTTTTTCTTTATGATCCGCTGTCGAAATATCCGCAGGCCGATCCGGACGGGACGAAGCTCGGGGCCGCGAGCGTCAGCATTGCGGCGCTCGGGGGCGACAATGCTTCGCTCAGCCTCAAGGGCCTGCCGGCGGGATATCGGCTGACCGTCGGCGACAAAATGCAGGTCGGCTATGGCGGCCGCTATGCCTTTCTCGAAGTCTCGGAAACGGGAAGCGCCGACGGGCAGGGGACTACGCCCGTCTTCGGCGTCTTCCCGCATCTGCCGGCGGGTTTTGCCGCCGGTCTCGGCGTGACGCTTCTGCTGCCGGCCTGCAAATGCCTGGTCATGCCGGGCAGCCACAATCCCGGCACCGCGAGCGGCCCGATCACTTCGGGCGCCACCTTTAAGGTCATTCAGAAGAAATAGACGATGAAGAACATCACCTCCGCCTTCTTCGCGGCGCTGACCGGCGCGCGCGACAAGGGGCTCGTGCCCCGTCGTTTCGTATGGATTACCGGCAAGGATCTCGCCAGCGGTGCGCCTGCCTCGATCGGCCTCTGGACCGGCGACGACGACATCAACATCACGGTCACCTCGGGCGTCACCGGTCTGCCGGAGGCGCGGACCTATTATGGCGGCCTCAATCTGAAGGTAAGCCCGATCCCGCGCACGGCGGATTTGACGATCCAGACCGTGACCATCACCATCGGCCAGATCGCGCCCGCCGTGCAACAGCTCGTGCGCGGCTACGATCTGCGGCTGGCGCCGATCGAAATCCACGACGTGTCGTTCGATACCGGCACGCGCCTTCCGAGCGCAGTGCCGGAAATCGCCTTTCTTGGCATTGCCGATGGCGCTCCGATCAAGACGCCGGCGGTGGGGCAGGATGGGGACATCGAGATATCCGCCATCTCCGCCGCCATCGCCATGCTCGAACGGACCAACCCGGCCAAATCCTCCTATGAGGGCCAGAAGCGCCGCAGCGGCGATGAGTTCGGCCTCTATTCCAGCACCGTCGCCAATTGGCAGATACCTTGGGGGCAGAAATGATTGATGATCTTGTGAGGGTCAAGAACTGGCGTGCCCGCTTTGTCGCCGAGATCGATCGGCTGAAGCGCACGCCCTTTGCCTGGGGCAGCCATGATTGCGGCCCGGGTCTTGCCGGAAATCTGGTGCTCGCGATCACCGGCGTCGATTGCGCGGCCCAGTTTCGCGGCGAATATTCGACTGCCGCCGGCGCGCTGAAGACCATGAAAGCAGCGGGCTTCGACAATCTCGCCGATCTCGTCGCCAGCATGTTGCCGGAGATCTATCCGAGCCAGGCCCATATCGGCGACATCGCCGCGATCCCGCACGAAGGCCCCTTCGGCTACGCCCTCGGCGTCGTCAATGGCGAGCGCATTTTCGTGCTGCGCGAAACCGGCCTCGGCACGGTCGATCTGCTCGACGCGAAGCGAGCCTTCAGGGTCGGCTGAGCCAACAACACCGCCGCTTTTTTCTTTGTCACCTATCAGTGATATGCCGCTGCCGACCAACCGGCGGCGCGCTTTTTCCCATGCGTCTTTCGAGGTCGCCCGGTCCATGAGAATTTTGATTTTGATCCTGAACGTCCTCGGCTTCTGGCTGATGGCGGATGCGGCGCATGCCGATCCGATTACTGCCGCGATCGCCGCGATTTCCCAATTCATCGGTTCGGTCGGCGTCATCGGCAAGCTGGTGCTTACGGTTGCCATCAATATCGGCTTGTCGCTCGTCGAAAAGGCCCTGGCCAAGAAAGACCAGCCGCAGCAGGCCGGCGCCAAGCTGGAAATCAGCATGGGCGACGACCACCCCATGTCCTTCATCATCGGCAGCTACGCCACTGCCGGCCGGCGCAAATATGCGGGCTCCTGGGGTGAGGACGGCAAGACGCCGAACGCTTATTTCACCGATGTCATCGAAGTCGGCAACCTGCCCAACTATGCCGGCGAGCGCGGTCTCACCAGCGTCTGGATCGACGACCAGCAGGTCGGCGTGCTCTGGGAAGAGCCGCATCCCGATGGGCGCGGTTTCCCGGTGCTGCAATATCGCGTGAAAGGCAAAGACTATCTCTGGATCAAATTTCTTGACGGAACCCAGTCCAGCGCCGACGCCTTCCTGACCGCGAAATTCGGCGCCAATCCTGATCGGCCCTGGAAGCCGACGATGGTCGGCCTTGGCTGTCAGGTCGTCATTTTGACGGCGCGCTATAATACCGATCTGTTCTCCGGCATTCCCGCAGGCCTTTACCAGCCGCATCCAGTGCCGCTCTACGATATCCGCAAGGATTCATCCGTCGGCGGCAATGGCACCCATCGCTGGGACAGTCCCGCGAGCTGGGAGCCGACGAGCAACCCGGCGGTAATGATCTACAATCTGGCGCGCGGCGTTTACCGCGGGTCGGAATGGGTCTATGGCGGCCAGAATATCGCTGCCTTCTGCCTTCCCGCCGCAAACTGGATGGCGGCGGCAAACGCTTGCGATGCCTCTGTCACGCTCGACAACGGTAGCAGCGAACCGGCGTTCCGCGCCGGCTACGAAGTGCAGTGTGATCAACAGCCGCTCGATGTGATCTCCGAACTCTTGAAGGGCTGCAACGGCCGCATGGCCGAAGTCGGCGGCATCTTCAAGGTGCTGATCAGCACGCCCGGCGGCGCTGTCTATTCCTTCTCCGATGACGATATCATCGTGACGGAGGAACAGGATTTCCAGCCTTTCCCGTCACTTTCCGACACTTACAACGCCATCGAGGCGACCTATCCGGAGCCCTCCGAGAAGTGGGCGACGAAGGATGCGCCCGGCCGTTACAATGCCGATCTCGAAGCTCAGGACGGCAATCGCCGCCTGCCGGCGCAGATCCAGTTACCGGCCGTTCCGTTTGCCAATCAGGTGCAGCGTGTTGGCCTGGCCATGATCCAGGACTACCGGCGCTTCCGCGTGCATCAGATATCCCTGCCGCCGGACGCCTATCCGCTGGAGCCGAACGATGTCGTTTCGTGGACTTCGGCGCGCAACGGTTACGACGAAAAGAAATTCCTTGTCGTCAAGGTCGAACCACAGCCGAATTTCCTGATCGTCGTCACACTGAAGGAAGTCGATCCCGCCGACTACGACTGGCACAGCGGTCTGCAATTGCCCACTGCTACCGGCTGGCTCGGCCCGATTACGCCGCCGTCCCAGCCAATGGTCGGCTGGACCGTCGAGCCGGCAACCGTGAAAGACGCCGGTGGCATCGATCGCCGGCCGGCGATCAAAATCAGCTGTGCGGCGGATATGGACGACGTCGAGCGTGTGTGGGTGCAAGTCCGCCTAAAGGAAACCGGAGATATCGTCTTCGACAGCGACAGTACCCGGTATGCCTCGCCATTCTCCTGGGTGATCTCGGGGCAATGGATGTTGTCGAACACCGACTACGAGGCGAGGGGCCGCTACATCCCCAAATCCAACCGCGCCACGGATTGGTCAGCCTGGCTTGCGGTCAAGACGCCGAACGTCCTGATCCAATCGGGTGACGTTCTCGACGGCGCAATCATCGCTTCGAAGATCGCCGATGCGGCCGTGACTGCCGAAAAAATCATGGACGAGGCAGTTACCAATCTGAAGCTTGCCGACGCAGCGGTATCGACGGCGAAGTTGCAGGTCGCGGCAGTGACCAATCAGATCCTTGCCGATAGCTCTGTCATATCCTCGAAACTTGCCGATGCGGCCATTACCGCCTCCAAGATCGCCGGTCAGGCGGTTGATGCCACAAAGTTCGCATCGTCCATCAAGCCTGTCGAAATCGTAAGCACGCTGCCCGCCACCGGCAATGTGGAAGGGCGGCAAGTCTATCTGACGACGGATGGCAAGCTATATCGCTACCATAACAGCGCATGGACCGCCGCCGTGGCTGCAACCGACGTTAGCGGGCAGCTTCAAAGCGCGCAGTTGGCAGACCTTGCGGTGACCGCCGCCAAAATTGCAGACGGTACGATCAGCGCCACCAAGATCGCGGACGCCGCTATCACCAATGCCAAGCTTGGGCCGTTAGCGGTTGACGCCAGCAAATTGGCAGACAGCGCGATTACGACTACGAAGATCGCCGACAACGCCATTTCTACCCCGAAACTGCAGGCCAACGCGGTCGTCGCGAATAACATCGCTGCGAACGCGGTGACGGCACGAAATCTGGTCATACAGGATTGGGAAAACCTCATTCCCGACAACCAATTGCAGAGTTCCGATTCTTGGTTCTCCAGACCGGCCAATGCGGTCGTCAATCCAGTGGCGGCACAGGCATTTAACAGCAAGGGTTCGCTGGATTACACCTATGTCGCCGGGGCCGGTTACCAGTTGATCGTCCAGTCGGATGCGCTTCCGATCGTGCCTGGGCAGGAATATCTTGTCTCGGGTCAGGCATTCCGTACTTCGGGCACCAAGATGGGTGCTTGGGCGCGCGTGCATTGGACGGACGCCACGGGTCAGGTGCTCAATCCTGATGTCTATACCACCATTTTCGACACATCGGGCGGGACGACGGCTTCAGGTATGCAGACCTACACCGTTACGATGATCCCACCTGCAAATGCCTTCGGGGCGATCCTTCGCATCTACGTTCAGCGGGACAACACGGACGGTAATATCTCGTTCGGGGGTTTCAGCTTCCTGCGAAAGGCGTCGGCAAATCTCATTGTCGATGGTGCAATTACAGCCACTAAACTTGCGGCTAATTCAGTGGCCGCTGCTAGCATTGCCGCAAATGCGGTCACCACCAAATCCATCGCCATTGGTGATTTCGCCAATATGATCACCAATCCGTTCTTCGATCAGGGAGCGGCCGGTACGGATGGATGGGTGTTGGGCGGTGGAATAGCACCCAGCCGGATTGTGGGAGCATCGGGAGACCCTGCTCCGAACTATATCCGCATTCCTGACGCGAACGGCGCGATTGACTACGCGATCTTCGACCCCGAGCTTGTGATAACTGGCTCAATGCCTTGCTCGGCGGGGGACAGCTACTATGTCGAGTTCTATATCAGGAAGAACGGTGCGCCCACAGCACCATTTGGCTGCTACTTGTCGGTCTCAGATCGTTTGAGTGCCAACACAGTATGGCCGCAGGTGTATTTTGCGAACGCGGCTGACGTCCCTACAGTTTGGACGAAGGTGCAGGCGCTGGTGAACATTCCTGCCGCCGTGGCGAGCAGTGGCATCCCGGCAAGATTCAATCTTCAGCTTACCGCACGCCCCGGCACGGCCAGCAACGGCGGATCATACGACATAGCCAAACCCGCGCTGCGCAAAGCCACCGGTGCGGTCATGATCGAAGACGGCGCTGTTACGGCCAACAAGATCGCGGCGAATGCTGTCACCACAGGCTCGATCGCGGCGGGTGCGGTGTCGGCCTCGCAGCTCGCGGCCAGTGCGGTGACTGCAGACAAGATCGCTGCCAATGCCGTCACCACCAATGCGCTGGCGGTCGGCTCCGGCAAGAACCTGCTCCAGAACGCAGGCTTCACTATGGGCACGGATTGCTGGGCCGTGGGCTTCAATAGCGGCACCATACCGGGACAAGTCTTCGCTATCAGGCAGTGGCAGCCCGGAGGCTGGGCTGGACCCAATAGCCCAACACTGTTCCTGTACCACGGTGCTCCGACCGGAAATAATTATTACTGCGACGTTCGATGGTTGCGGCCGGATGCCCCTGGCCTGGCCGGCAATCTAAGCTACGGCATGCCCTGCGCTCCCGGTGACTGGTTCGAAGTCTCGGCCTACGTTTCTGCCCATCGCTGCTTGACGGAACTGCGCATACAGTGGATCGCGGCTGACGGTTCGGCGATCGGTTATACGACTGCCAATCAGAACAACGGTGTCGCCGGCAGTTCGACCAATCCTGACCTCTGGACACGTCTCCGGTGCGTCGGGCAGGCCCCTGCTAACGCCGTTGCCGCAGCTATCCATTTCCGCAAATACGAAACGGATGCCGGGCAAGCCGATAGCTATATGTTCATCAACAAGCCGATGCTGTGCCGCTGCCCGGCGAATGCATCGGAGTTCACGCCCTGGAGCGATGGCGGCACTGTTATGATCACCAGCGGCGGCATCGTCGCTGGCGCGATCACGGCGGCTAAGATCGCCGCCGCCACGATCACCGCAACGCAGTTGGCGGCAGGGTCGGTCACCGCTGCACAACTCGCGGCGGGTTCGGTCACGGCTGCGGCCATCGCAGCCGCTACGATTACGGGCGCCAAGATTGCCGCCGATACGATCGGCGCTTCCAATATCGCTGCGGATGCGATTACGGCCAAGCAACTTGTCCTGACTGACTTCTCCAACATCGCCGATAACGGATGGGGGGCAGGCTCACTCGACGGCTGGACCGTACAGGGCAAACAGGCTTTCTATTTCGAGAGCAGCGCGGGCGATGCTGCCGGGTGGGTGCTTCAGTCACTTGGCCGTGACTGCGCCATGTCAAACCCGATCGCTGTAACGGCGGGTGAGAGCTATTTCTTTGACGTGTGGGTGTACAATACGGATACCAACACTGCGAACCTGTTTGCGCAACTAACCTCGCCCAGCGGAACGCAATCGTGGCAAACAGTGGCCTCGACAACCGTCAAGAATGCATGGACCCGCCTCCAAGGTAAGTTCACCGTCCCCACGGGTTGGGTTAAATTGCAGGTAGACCTACAGGTTGCCAGGACCAACGGAACGGGTTCGTCCTGCTATTGGTCTAAGCCGGTTCTGCGCAGAGCCACCAACGCGGAAATGATCGTTGATGGTTCGGTGACCGCAAACAAGATTTCGGTCAACAGCCTGGACGCGCTCACCGCCAACCTTGGTGCGGTCAACATCAGCTCGGCCGTCATCGGCACCTTGCAGGTCGGCACATCAAACATCTCGGGCGGCGCTGTTACCGGGGTGGGCGTGGGACGGGTCGCCGGCACGCAGAACATCAGCGCTAACGCCACGGTCAATCTAGTGAGCTGTGTCGTCAATGTCGCCGGCGATGGCCGCGTCGTGATCGATGCCATGACGCTTGGTCAATACAACCAGAATGGCGGTAGCCAGAACTCCCAGCCGATCGGCGTCAACATCTTCCGTGACGGAACGGCGATCTTCAGCCAGACCTACTATCTCGGCGTGGTTCAGACCGTCGTCACCGGCACCGGTGGCAGCAACGGCAGCACGACACAGACCACCTATACGGCTGGCCTTGTGGCCGTCTCGGGCCTGTACGATGCCCCCGGCGCTGGCAACCACACCTACATCCTGCAGATCTATTGCCCCGGCAACACCATCGGCTGGAACGAAAGCAACATCACCGCAACAGCTCTGAAGAGGTAGCTCCGTGACCGCGTTAGAAGACAGAACGATCCACTACATCGTCTATGGCCCTGACGGCGCGATCCGCCAAAGCGGCGATTGCGCCTTGAGCCTGCTGCCGCACTATGCCGGCATCTATGGCGAGGGTTTTAAGGCTGTGGAAGTGCCGGCCGACCGATACCGTCGCGATATCGACGCGCATTGCTATGTCCTGGACGGTATCATCACTGCCAAGGGCACGGCCCTCGATGCCACCGAGTACACCGTTAGCGCTGACGGCGTGGACACGGTGCGCTTTGCCCTGCCGGTCGGGACTTCGGTCATTCACGACGGCGCGATCGTCGCCATCGAGGACAACATCTTCGAATTTGTCACCGACGTGCCCGGCGATCACGAATTTTCTTTCCAGGCGCCGGCCGCCTATCGAGATTTCGAGGTGACAATTCATGCGGTTTGATCGTCGCGCCGACCTTGAACAGCTCAGGAAACGGATAGCCAAAGATATCGAAGCGCAAGCCGCGGACGCACGAGGGTTATTCATCACCCTCGCGCCTGGTCAAGATACGGTCTATCGGCTCAAGGGTCAGGAAGCCCTGTCGATCGTCGCCGACCGGCAACAGGGTGTCAACGTACCAGACGGCGAAACGCCCCACATTACTGCCGAAGCCGCTGAAGATGGCGTTAGCCGCTTCGAAAAGGCGATCGAGATTCTCGCTCGAGATCAGCATTGGACGAACGCCGCGATGATGATCGAAAGCCTTCGCCGATCGGCAAAAGCCGCGCTTGCCGCAGCTGCCACGGCTCCAGAAATTCGCGCCGCCGCCGTCATCGATTGGCGGGACGTACGCGCTTATGCCCAAACCTGACAGAAAGGAAAGACCGCTATGTATCGCCTAGACAGTATGTACGAACCGATGATCGAGGCGCTGTTGTCGGCGCGTGCAGAGAACAAGGCTGATCGCTGGATGGCGTCGGCCGCTTTCTGGCTCGGCAGACAGCAAATCTACAATGTCAAAGACTATTGGCTGGCGCTGGCTGCCAAGATTGCAAGCGAGCTGCCGGCGTCTGATAAGGATGCGATCATCGACCAGCTCAGCAAGCAAGAAATTACGTTGGTCGACGCCGCTGGCGATTGGCCAGAAGCGCCGCCGAGCTTGGTATCTATCGTTGCCGCCTGGTCACCCGAGCCAGTACCGGTCGATTTGCAGGCTTATGCGGCGACCAAACGTTATGCCGTAGAGACTGGCGGCATCGTGTTTGACGGCATGACGGTTTCCACCGATCGGCAGAGCCAGGCACTCATCATCGGTGCTTATGCTTATGTGCAGGCCAACCCCTCCGTCACCGTAAATTTCAAGACTGCGAATGGCTTCGTCAATCTGACGGCCGAGCAAGTGACGGCTGTCGCCAATGCAGTCGGCGCTCATGTGCAGGCTAGTTTTGCGGCTGAGGATGCGGTTGTTAAGGCCATCACTGCGGGCACGATCAAGACCGCAGCTGACGTCGACGCCTTCGCTTGGCCGACTGCGGCGTAACGGGATTCGATGCCTGCCCTCGTGAATTCCCTTAAGAAGTAGAATGAGTTTCTGCAAGGTAAGGTGGAACATTTTGCGTCGATAGTCTCGTTGAACAGCCCGCACAGGCGCGGGCCGCAACTGGAGGCAAAACCGGAAACCGGAGTTGGGTCAGGAATAGAACCTGCCGACTGAATTGCCCGCATTCGAGACGATCGTTGCGATCTTCAAGGCTTTGCTGCCGAATTTAACATTAGCCAAAGGATCATTCATGGATCGTGCGAAATTCTTCGCGGTGCTGCGCTCATCGCTGTTCCGCGGACGGCTGTCGCAAAATCAAGTGAACGGCATGGAGGCCATCCTCGATGCCTGGGAGGCTGGCTCATTTGATGTGCGCTGGCTCTCCTACATGCTGGCGACGACCTATCATGAAACAGATAATACGATGTGCGCCATCGTGGAAAATCTCAACTACTCGGCCGCTGGTCTTAAGGCGACATTTCCGAAATATTTTACGGCAACGCAAGCGGCGATCTATGCCCGACAGCCACAACGTATCGCCAATCGTGCATATGCGAGCCGCATGGGCAATGGCGATGAGGCAAGTGGCGATGGATGGCGCTATCGTGGGCGAGGTCTGGTACAGATTACCGGTTACGACAATTACGTGAAGTTCGGTATTTCTGAGCAGCCCGACAAGGCTCTCGATCCTGCCAAGGCCATCGAGATCTTGTTCGACGGCATGATCAATGGCCGGTTTACGGGCAAGAAACTGGCCGACTACTTCGGCGCCAAGATTACCGACTGGACAGGTGCCCGTAGGATCATCAACAGCACGGATCGAGCCGCAGACATAGCGGACTTTGCCAAGTCCTTCACCGCGGCAATCGAAGCGGCGCAGTAGTTGGCGTCGCAAGACTGCGGCGGTTCAATACGACCATTTCTTTCTAGCAAAGGATTATCATATGCGTACTCCGCTCTTAGCGGCGGCGGTCGGATTTGCTTTGTCCGGCTGTCAAACGGCATTAATCGATAACGCAATTCGGCAAAATCTCCCGAAGACTTGTCAAGCGTTGGAAACTGCACACGCCGCCTTCTTGTCAATTGCCGTTGTTGGTACGGTCAAACAATCGGCAATTGACAAAGAAGCCGCAGTTTATGTCGGCGTCCAGAACCTTTGCGTCAATCCGGAGCGCGAAACAGCCGCGGATGTTGTGGCACAGGTGGCGCAGGCCTACGCGACAATCAGTTCCGCTCTCAATGCCGCCCAACAGGCACAGTAAATTTCACAACTTGATAAAGGAAATATCATGTTGAATACCAATGCTCTGCATAATGTTTTGAACATACTTATCATTCTGTCGGCGCTGTTGGTCGCCATTCTCCTGGCGACCGGTTGCACACAGTTGGGCGATGGCACACTGGAATGTTCGCGATCCTTTATCGGCCCGAGCTACACGGCCTATGTCGTTGCGGCCCTCGGCGTGCTCAAGATCGTGATTAATATAACCCGCGATGGACTCTCCGGTTTGGTGAAGCCTCAGCCGCCTATCGTTAAATGATAGCGCCCTCGTGACCATATTGCTTGGCGAGAGGTGATAGATTCTGATCAAGAGTTTGCAGAGATAAATCATGACGGTGAACGAATTTCTCGATGCGTTGGGCATCAAGGCCGGAGTCGTCATCGCCGGTCTCTCCGGCGGCATTTTGCGCGGCTTATCCCGTCGTCGATATACCACCAGAGAAATTATTGCGTCGCCTATTTGCGGGGCGTTGGCGGCAGCTTATCTGACAGAGCCTGCGCTTTACTATTTGCGCGCTTTCAATTGGCCGCTGCCGCAAAAGGACGCCGCTGCCATGAATGCGACGGCCTTCGTGGTCGGCGTCTGTGCCATGTGGATCGCCGACCTGATTTTCGATTCGATTTCCCGATGGATAAGAGGTGGAAGGGCTGTGCCCTGACCACCACCATCATATACCGGATCATCGCATTTCATTCTCTCTGGTGAATGAGACGATTTTGCTGTGTACCGGCTATTTCCTTATCTCCCTCTCCCTAACAAGAGAGGGCCTTTTTTGTTTGCGTTTTTTGTAGTCTTTCCCGGCAGTGTTTGCTGAGGCAGGTTGATCCAGTCTGCAGAATGAGATCTTGGGTCCACCGACTAATGCAATGAGTTCATCTGCACTAATCATTATCGCCGCCCGCGTTGGGTGGTAATGATGGCTGGCGGACACCGAAGATGAAAGGTGCTTGTGATGAGCCAATGGCCAGATACCCGGATCCTTGATCTATTCGACATCAACATTCCCATCATCCAGGCGCCTATGGCAGGCGCGACGACACCAGAGATGGTGATTGCGGTGAGCGAGGCTGGTGGGCTCGGATCCCTGCCGAGTGCGCAGTACAATGCCGAGCAACTCCGAACGGCTCTGGATATGATACGAGCGGCGACGAAAAAACCGATCAATGTGAATTTTTTTGCGCACACCATGCCTGAAGACGATCCCGCTCGACACATGGCATGGCGGGCGCGTCTTGCCCCCTATTATGTCGAGGCGGGGCTTGATCCTGCCGCACCGGTGCCGGCTGGCGGCCGCGCGCCGTTCGATATTTCCTTCTGTGAAATTGTAGAGACTTATCGGCCCGAGGTTGTCAGCTTTCATTTTGGGCTGCCTGATGCGGACTTGGTCCAAAGGGTGCGAGCAACCGGAGCGAAGATCATCTCCTCGGCGACCACGGTGGCAGAGGCGCGGTGGCTTGTTGAGCGTGGTGTCCATGCTGTCATCGCCATGGGCTTCGAGGCCGGCGGCCATCGCGGCAATTTCCTGACGCAGGATATGGCGACGCAGGTCGGGACGATGGCGCTGGTGCCGCAGGTTGCCGATGCTGTCACAGTCCCCGTTATTGCCGCTGGTGGAATTGCAGACGGGCGTGGAATTGCGGCCGCTTTCGCACTTGGCGCTTCCGCAGCGCAGATCGGCACGAGCTATCTGTTTACACCTGAGGCGAAAATTCCTTTGGTTCATCGTGCCGCTCTGGAACACGCCGGCGATGACAATACCGCTTTGACCAATGTTTTCACCGGCCGGGCTGCGAGGGGCGTGATGAATCGCATTATGCGCGAAGTGGGGCCGCTCTCTCGTTTTGCGCCGGCATTTCCCACGGCCGGCGGTGCCTTAGCGCCTTTGCGCGCCAAGGCCGAAGCGGCCGGTTCCGGCGATTTCACCAATCTCTGGTCCGGCCAGGCTGCCAAACTGGCGCAACCGCTCCCGTCGGCTGAGCTGACCGCTCTTTTGGCGAAGGACGCAATCGCGCTTATGACACGGCTGGCGAGGAGCTGATTTATAAATCAAAAATCACGATATAAAACAAAAAACTTGAATAAAAAAATCTTTCATCATAACCTCGCCCGCAACCAACAGCAATGAGCGAGGGAACACGATGAAAGCTGAAGCCATCATCAACAAGGATTTTACCGTTTCCAACGTCGATAAGCGGGTCTTCGGCTCGTTCTTGGAGCATATGGGTCGGGCGGTTTATACCGGAATTTATGAACCGGGGCACGAAACGGCCGACAAGAACGGGTTTCGCCAGGATGTTCTGGAGTATGTCCGCGATCTCGATATGCCGATCGTCCGCTATCCCGGCGGCAATTTCGTTTCGGCCTATCGCTGGGAGGACGGTATCGGTCCGCGTGATGAGCGGCCAGTGCGCCTCGACCTTGCATGGCGGACGCGGGAGACCAATCAGGTCGGCGTCAACGAATTCGCCGATTGGGCGAAGCTTGCCAAGACCGAGATGATGCTTGCCATGAACCTCGGTTCGCGCGGCCTCGATGACGCCCGCAATTTCCTCGAATATTGCAATCATCCGAGCGGCACTTATTGGAGCGATCTACGCGCCAAGCATGGCTACAAGGACCCGCACAACGTCCGCATCTGGTGCCTCGGCAACGAGTTGGATGGCCCCTGGCAGGTCGGCCATAAAAGTGCTGCTGAATATGGCCATCTAGCCAACGAGGTCAGCAAGGCATTCAAATATTTCGATAAGACCCTCGAAACGGTGGCTTGCGGTTCGTCCAATGACAAGATGAAGAGCTATCCTGAATGGGAGGCGACCGTTCTAGATCAGGCCTATGAGAGCGTGGATTATATTTCGTTGCATAAATATTTCGGCAATGAGGAACAGGATACGCTCAACTACTTCGCCAAGGCGATGGATCTCGACCGTTACATCGTCACCGTCGGCGGTATCATCGACTATATCAAGGCAAAGAAGCGCTCGAAGCGTGATGTGAAGATCTGTTTCGACGAATGGAATGTCTGGTATCACGATCGCAAGGAGGATGGCGAGCGCATCGCCAGTTGGAACTGGCCGGAAGCGCCGGCGCTGCTTGAAGAGGTCTATAATCTAGAGGACGCATTATTCGTCGCCTCGCTCCTTAACGTGTTCATCCGCCGCTCCGACCGCGTCAAGATCGCCTGCATGGCTCAGCTTGTGAATGTCATCGCGCCAATTCTGACGCGCGCCGATGGCTCGGCTTGGCGTCAAACTATCTACTATCCGTTGCAGCTTGCGTCCAAGTATGGACGTGGCACGGCGTTGAACGTCTCGACATCCGGTCCGACCTATGATTGCGAGGTCGCTCAGGATGTGCCTTACCTCGACATATCGGCGGTGCTGCATGAGGGTAGCAAGAGCATTGCGATTTTTGCCGTCAATCGCAGCGTTGATCAGTCGCTCGATCTTTCCGTTGCGCTTCAAGGCTTCAAGAACGTTAAAGTTGAGAAGCACACAGTTATGGTCGGCGAAGATCTCAGGGCCCGAAATACGGTCGACGCACAACACACTGTTGTACCGAAGGACGGCTCCGGTCTCGTTCTCACGGATGAGGGCGCTCTTGCAGGCAAGCTGCCGCCGAAATCTTACCATTTCATCCTGTTGTCAGTCGCATTGGCCTAACAGGCTGGTCCCCTGGGCAGTGGCGGAAGAGACCGCTGCCCAGAGGTAGAGTTGATCACGGGAGGATCAGGCTCATGGTAGGAATTCAGACTGCCGATTTTCAGAATGCGAAAGTCCAGAATTTAGGAATCCAGTTGACCGATGTCAGCAAGTCCTTCGGCGCGCTGAAGGTCGTTCACGGTGTTGATATCAAAATAGAGCAGGGCGAGTTTGCCGTTTTCGTCGGTCCGTCCGGCTGTGGAAAATCGACCTTGTTGCGCATGATTGCCGGATTGGAGGAAACATCAGGCGGGCGGATCGAGATCGAGGGGCGGGATGTCACGCATAAGGAAGCTTCCACCCGCGGCGTCGCCATGGTCTTCCAATCCTATGCGCTTTATCCGCATCTGACCGTCTTCGACAATATGGCGTTCAGCCTGTCGGTGGCGGGCCGGCCTAAGGCTGAGATTGCCGAGAAGGTGCAGTCGGCTGCTGAGATCCTGCGTCTCACCGATTATCTGAAGAGCAAACCCAGCCAGCTTTCCGGCGGCCAGCGGCAGCGCGTTGCCATCGGTCGTGCCATTGTCCGCCAACCTCGGGTTTTTCTATTCGACGAGCCGCTGTCGAACCTTGATGCGGAACTGCGCGTGAAGATGCGGATGGAGATAGCCCGGCTGCATCGCCAGATCGGTGCAACCATGGTCTATGTCACCCACGACCAAGTCGAAGCGATGACGCTCGCCGACAAGATCGTTGTGCTGAAGTCCGGCGTGGTGCAGCAGGTTGGGGCGCCGCTCGATCTCTATCGCAATCCCGACAACATGTTTGTTGCCGGTTTTATCGGTTCGCCGGCGATGAATTTCCTCTCTGGCAAGGTCGTCGGCAACGCTGACGGTCGTCTGGTCATCGCGCTTGATGATCAGCCCGAAATCCCGATCGTCCTGCCTCTAAAGGGCGCTTTGCCGCA
Organism: Rhizobium sp. CB3090; assembly: GCF_029714285.1. Lineage (NCBI taxonomy): Bacteria > Pseudomonadati > Pseudomonadota > Alphaproteobacteria > Hyphomicrobiales > Rhizobiaceae > Rhizobium > Rhizobium sp. CB3090. Next base: position 2,028,586 of record NZ_CP121662.1, on the reverse strand, counting down.
GACCGGAGCCAAGGTTTTCATTGGGGTCCGGCCTGAGCAATTGGTGCTGGACGGCCAGGTTCGGTCAGTCGCGCTGCAGGTGAAGGCGGAGTTCATCGAGGAACTCGGCGGTATCGCATACCTGCATGCACTGACCCGCACCGGCACTGAACTGACGATTGAATGCCGCAGCGATCACCGCCCAAGACCAGGCGAGCCGGTGGAACTGACGATGACGCCTGAGACGCTATTGGTATTTAGCGAAAACGGTAAGCGCATTCGTTGATATTGTGTTTTTTGATACATATCAAAAAATGTTGAGTGAGCAGGTAGTTAGAAGTGCGGAATACGGCCGGCAAGAGGATGCCGAACGTTTCCGATGGATTTTCCGGCTCGGTGGAGCGAGTCGGGTTCAATGGCAATCGTGCCCCTGTGGAGGAGACAGACATGAGACGACTTTTGAAATTGGCCATAGCGGCCGCTTTGACCCTGCTGCCGGCAACGACGGCTTTCGCGCAGACGGAAATTACCTGGTGGGATTTCCTGAGTGGTGGCGATGGCGTGCGTATGAAGGCGTTGATCCAAAAATTCAATGATACGCATCCTGACATCAAGATCAATGCGACGACCCTGGAATGGGGCGTGCCCTTTTACACCAAGGTACAGACGGCCGCCGCTGTAGGCCAGCAGCCCGATATCATGACTTACCATATCTCGCGTTATCCGCTGGCGGTGCCGACCGGCATTCTTCGCCCGTTTACGGCCGATGAGCTTGCGGCAGCGGGAATCAAGAAGGAGAATTATGTCGATGCCGCCTGGAACTCAGCGACCACAGACGGCAAGACTTACGGCATTCCCTTCGATGTCCATTCGATCATTCTCTACTACAACAAGGATATCCTGAAGCAGGCCGGCCTACTAGGCGATGACGGTTTGCCGAAGGGATTGGATGGGCTCGACAATTTCAATGCATTGCTGGGCAAGATCAAAGCGCTCGGCAAAGTCCAATATCCGTTATCGATCAACAGCGATCAGGGCGCTTCCATCTGGCGCATCTTCTACACGCTCGTCGCACAGCAGGGTGCGAAGTTCATGGACGGCAAGGACATTATGCCGGGCGATGCCAGCTTGAAGGCGCTGGATACGATAACGAATTGGGTCAAGACCGGCTATTCCCCGCAGCTCATTTCCTATGAGGCGTCGATTGCGCTCTTCACCTCCGGCAAGGCGGCGATGCATATCAACGGTGTCTGGGAAGTGCCGACGATGGTCGACCTGGAAAAGAAAGGTCAGCTCGGCTTTCATTGGGGCGCGATCGAAATTCCGAACCTGATGGGAAAGCAGGCGACTTGGGTCGACTCCCACTCCTTCGCGATACCGAATAGCACTGTGAAGCCGATCTCCGAGGAAAAGGTCAAGACCGTGCTCGAGGTCATTCGCTGGATGAACGAGAACAGCATCTCGTGGGCAAGTGCCGGCCACATCCCGGCTTACAAGCCCGTGACCGAAAGCGCCGACTTCAAGAATATGCAGCCGAATGCGGTCTATTCGAAGCTCGCCGATACCGCTGTCTATGATCCGATCTCGCCGCTCGCCGGTGTCGCGGGTCCGGTCTACGAGGCTGCCCAGAACTTCATCATTCCGGCAATCAACGGCCAGCTTGATCCGAAGGATGCTATCGATCAGATGCGTGAAGAGCTGCAAAGCCAGCAATAGAGGCCCGGAGCGTAAGGCCGACCGGAGATATTCCGGTCGGCGTCCGGCCGGCAAGAGGAGACGCCATGTTCGCGAGCGAAGGACGAAAGAAGGGCTTGACCGCCGTGCTGATGGTGGCGCCTTTCGTAATCGTCTACCTGATCGTATTTGCCTATCCCGTTTATAAGATGTTTGCGCTGAGCTTCACGAATGCTCCGCTGATCGGCGACGGCCAGTGGCTGGGCTTCGACAATTACGTCAAACTCTTCAGCCAGAAGCTGTTTTACACTTCGATGTGGAACACCGGCTATTTCGTTCTTTTGAGCGCCGTGCCCAATACGTTAATCGGGCTTGCACTGGCGCTGATGGTCGTCCGGTTGGAAGGCCGCTTGCAAAGCCTGGTGCTTGTGCTGTTCTTCATTCCATATATTCTGCCGGTCTCCGTTGTCACGACAATCTGGAAATGGGTGCTGGACCAGCAATTCGGCATCGCGCAAAACGTGATCCAACTTTTCACCGGTCATCCGGTCAGCGTTTTCCGCGATCCCATCTGGGCGATGCCGATGGTTGCTTTTGTCACCATCTGGTGGACGAATGGCTTCAACCTGCTGCTTTTCATCGCCGCGCTCAAGAATATTCCCAAGGACTATTATGAAGCGGCCGCCCTTGACGGGGCATCTCGTTCCCAAGCATTTCGCCGCATAACTTGGCCTCTGATCTGGCCGGTAACGACCCTTGTGCTGACGTTGCAGCTCATCCTGCAACTGAAAATCTTCGATCAGATCTATCTGCTCACCGAGGGAGGGCCGTTCAATTCCACCTATGTGCTGCTGTTGCTCGTCTATCGTGAGGGCTTCCGCCTCAGCCATGGGGGCGCTGCTTCCGCGATCGCAGTCATATTGTTCCTGATCATCGTCATCGTGTCGGTGTTGCAATACCAGCTTTTAAGAGTGAGGAGGGCGAGCTGATGCCAGGACGCGCGATCGGCAATTCGCTGCTATTGATCTTGACACTTTTCATCGCCGGTCTCTGGGCCTTTCCAATTTACTGGGCGATCATAACCTCGATGAAGCCGGAGCAGGACGTCATTGCCAGCACGACTTTCATTCCGCGCGTTTTTGATTTCTCCTCCTACTATTTCGCGCTGTTCCAGACCAATCTGCCGACCTGGTACATGAATTCGTTGGTGACATCGATCAGCGTCACGGTAATCGTCATTTTGATCAGCATGATGTGCGCCTATGCGCTCTCGCAGATTGTGTTCGCCGGGCGGCGGGTACTCTACTTCATCATTCTGGCAAGCTTCATGGTGCCGTCGCAGGCGCTGATCATCTCGCAATTCGTGCTGATGCAGAAGCTGGGGCTGATCAATACGCTAAGCGGTATCGTCCTGCCTCAACTCATCGTCCCGGTTGTCGTCATCGTCTACAAACAGTTCTTCGATTCCGTGCCCAAGGAGCTGCGCGAGGCGGCAAAGCTCGATGGTTGTGGCGAATTCCAGATTCTCTTCCGGCTTTACCTGCCGCTGAATTGGGGAATCACGACGGCGCTGGCGATCATCACCTACATCATGGCGTGGAACGCCTTCCTTTGGCCCTTCCTGGTATCGAATTCGGAAAATACCATGACGGTTACGGTCGGCATCACCCAGGTCGACGATGCCTTCGGCATCAAATATGCCCGGGACATGGCCGTGGCGATCCTTGCCGCTATGCCTGTTGCCGTCGCCTATCTCCTGTTCCAGAAACGGGTGACGCAGGCTTTGATGCTGTCTTCGGGCATCAAGGGGTGAGCGGCTGCGTTTTCCCGACCGGCCCGCGGTATCTCTCCCGAACCGCGGGCCGGTACCCTGAAAAAGTAAGGAAAGCAACCGAAGAGCGTGATATGAGCCAAAGATTGCTGTGACGCGGAGATATGACAGTTCGATATGGAGACCAAGCTTCTAACAGTCGATCCGATGAAGGATACGGAGATCGTCGAGGCCCTGGGGTCGGCAACGCGTATCGAAATTCTCAATCTGCTCCGTCTCAAAGGCCCTTTGAATGTCAATGACATTGCGGCGCATATGAAACTGCCGCAATCGACTGCCGCCATCAACATCAAGTCGCTGGAGAAGGCTGGGCTGATCGAAACCCACACGATGAAAGCGAGCAAAGGCAACCAGAAGATTTGTTCCAGCGTTTACGGCGAAATCCTCATTCGCTTCGAAAATCGCTCTACAAGCCTGCGCGAGGACGTTGTCGCCGTCAGCATGCCGATCGGCCTGTTCACGGAGTTCGAAGTTGGACCGCCCTGCGGCCTGTGCTCGGTCCACAATGTCATCGGCATGCTCGATGTGCCGGGCGTATTCCTCGATCCGCAGCGCATGCAGGCAGCACTGCTCTGGTTCACGCGCGGTTATGTCGAATACAAGTTTCCGAACAACGCCAAAGTTAGTGATCGTCGTATCCGAAAGGTGGAATTCTCCGCCGAACTCAGTTCCGAGACTCCGGCCACCAATTCCAATTGGCCATCCGATATCTCGATCTGGGTCAATGGCATAAAGGCCGGCCATTGGACATCGCCCGGCGACTTCGGCGACCGGCGCGGGCTTTATTCGCCGAGCTGGTGGAAGCTCAGCGGCTCGCAATACGGCAAGCTGAAGACTTGGAGCATCGACGACCAGGGCACTTGGATCGATGGTACCATGGTCTCGATGCAAACGATCACATCGCTCGGGCTGCATGATCATCATTCGATCCGCTTTCGCATCGGCATCGACGAGACGGCCGGCAATCCCGGCGGTCTCAATATTTTCGGCAAGGGTTTCGGCGATTTCGATCAGGACATCGTCATGTCGCTCTATTTCTGATTTGCGGCCGAGAGCTCGGGCTTTCGCAGATCGGGATGTCCGTCGCGGATAAATAGGAGGAGATATCAATGGCTTTCACGACCGATTTGGCAGATCGTTTTGCGGTTTCCACGTGGTCGTTGCATCGTGCACTCGGCGGCACCTATCCCTACAAACCCGGCGGCACGGACACGCCGGCGCGCCAGCCGACCTATGGTGAAGGCTCGGTAGAGTTGATTGATCTGCCGAAACAGTTTGCCGAACGTGGCATCTTCCGCATGGAAATCTGCTCGTTTCACCTGCCGAGCCGCTCGCCCGACTACATTGCCGACTTGCGAAATGCCTTCGATAGAGCAGGCGTCAAGGTGCAGACGCTGTTGGTTGAAGACGGCGATCTCAGTGATCCCGAAACGGCCGAGCGCGACGCTGAGTGGATGGCGAGCTGGATCGAAATCGCTATGGCGCTCGGCGCCCAAAATATGCGCGTGATAGCCGGTAAGGCGCAGCCGACCGACGAAGCACTGAGCCGGGCGGAAGACCATCTTCGTTGGCTGGCCGAACGAATTGCCAGTACCGACATTCGTCTTGTCATCGAAAACTGGTTCTCACTGTTGCCAGGGCCGGTCGAGGTTAATCGTGTACTTGATGCTCTCGATGGCAAGCTGGGTCTCAACGGGGATTTCGGCAATTGGAACGGCGCCGGCAAATACCGCGATCTCGCTGGGATCATGGGGCGCGCCGAACTTTGCCATGCCAAAGCGCATTATTCGGAAACCGGCCTCGATACCGAGGACTACATTCGTTGCGTCGAACTCTCCAATGCCGCCGGCTATAAAGGTCCATTCACGCTGATCTACGACTCTTCGTTTTATAAGGACGAATGGTCGGGGATATTGGAGGAGCGGGATTGCATCGTGGGCGTGTTGCGGAAAGCCGCCACTGCGGCGTGACCATGATTGCCACGGAGGCTAGTGCGGGAAAGCGTTTCACGGAATCGCTTTCCCGCACTATCCCTTTGTTTTTACGCATTCCGGACGGAAAACCGCTGCGCACTTTTCCTGGAACTGCTCTGGTTGGCTGCAATCATGCTTTACGCGAGCCGAAATCCCACGCTTCCAACTTATCCACGGCGAGGTTGGCTTCCACCGATGAGGCGGTAACGGCGGGCTGAACTGGCCACTACAATTTCAATGAAATTCGTAATCGTGCAGGGCACCGAGCAGTTGATCCTGGGTTTGATAGCCAGCATCATAGAGGCCTATCGCGACATTGGCCGCGGACAAGCCTTCCTGGCTGTGCAGTTTGATGCGATGTTCGGCACACCAGGCGTAAAGGGCGCCGGCGAGGATATCGACATCATCGGGATATAGGGGCGAGTTGACCATCATAGACATTCGCTACACCGTGGTTGGAAGCTCGAACTTGAGCAGGGGCGGAGTAAGACTGCTTCGATTCCAAAAGTTTGCAATCGGCTTCTCTCGCCGGCGTTAACGCCTGCCTGATATGATACAGATACAGTTTCGTATCGGCACAGGTGCTTGCTCGAAGGAGGCTATTGCGGCGTCTGATCCGGTGCATGTGGCGCCGGATTTTCAATCTGATCCCTGCCGTTATGCGGCACAGCGAAGAGGAGGACACCCAACGCAAGGGCGAGCGCCACCATGATTAACAGGATCAGTCTCGGCCGCGAAGGCATCATTGATGAACCGGGTGCGATGCTTCGACCGCTGCTTCGATCAATTCCTCTGCATAAGACAGTGCGGAGGCTGTATCTTCGCCGTCGAGTTTCAATTCGCGGCATTTGCGATGCATGGCCCTGCGAATCTCAGAAAGCAAGGTCGCGTCGACATCGACATGACCTTCAAAGAAGACATGCGTCAGCGCAGATTGGGCTACGACTTCGAGGACTGCGACGCGCCCTTCGATTTCGCCCAGCGAAGGAATGGCATTTTTCTCCACATGAGGTTTGCAATCGCGATGAGTGGTGAGCATTTCAGTGGTCTCCTCTGCTGAGGCAGATAACCAATGAGAGGCAAAAAGGTTCACCCAGATCCTACGAAAATCCGAACTGGTGGCAACCGATTTTTCGCACCGATTTCATCGACGATGAAACCGCGGAAATCGGTCATTTCATTGGGCACAGATTCGCATCCGACAGGACATCAGCACAGCGGGGTGAGCGGCGAAAATCGTCGTAATAGAGCGTCCACTCCGTCGTGTCGGCGGCGCGGTAGGGCCCAAACTTGAAATACTGATTTTTGCCTAAACCCTTGTCGGCATGGCCGATATGTCCCTTTACGGTGACAATCCATTTTTCGTTGGCGAATATCTCGATATGGCCTGTACCGTCGGGGCCAGGCTTGCTGTAGATGGCAAAGTCAATCCAGCCGGAATCCGGCGTCGGCAATTTGTTGCCGTGGTCGGTGATGGTGATGGCGTCAGTGCAGCCGGTGAATTCCTTGCCATCCTCCTTACCCCAACTGCTGTCGGTTGCGACAAGGGCTCGCATCTGATTGGTGTCCGAGCGGAACCAGACCGGCGTCTGACTGTCCTCACATTTCTTGATCGCGTCGCTGACCTCTGTCGTTGGCGGGGCGACATAGTTGGTTTCGACGGTGGCGAAGAGCTTGCCGTTGTTCAGCCGTAGCGCCAGGAAAGGGCTGAAATCCCCTTTCGCCTTCGGCCCGATCTCGCGCTTCCACTGCGCAATGAGATAGCGATGATCACCGGAAGGAATGGGGTCGGCGAATTTGACCGCGAAGCCATACCAGACGCCTTGATTATAAGGGACGCGATATTTGGTGCGCTCCCAGATCTCTGCCCGTTCACTGCAGTTCGCCTTGCCCGTTTCGCAGAGCGGCTTGACACTAAGCTTCAGCGCGCCGGTGCCGGTGCGCTTTACTTCCGATTGAAATTCGATCCGACCGGCTTTCTGTTCTGAATTGTCACGATAGTAAAGATGACCCGAGGGGGCGAAATCGGTGCCGTCGAAACCATCGTGCAGAGCTAATTGAGCTGGGTCCTCGGCCATAGCTGGGGTCATGGCGCAGGTGCAAGTGCAGGCCAGGATGGCGGGCAGTGCATATTTTGCGTTCATGACGACAGGCTCCTTTGGCGCGATGATCTCGGAGCACTATCAATGACCTGTTCGTCTTCCGTGGGCAAGAGGAGGCGACATAAGGTAAGTGATCACCGGCAGCTTGGACAAAGCGGCAGCTCCATTTCGATATGCCGAAGAGATAGGTAGACAAATCATCTCGTTCGCGTTTGATAAGCCGGCCAATTTTGGAGGAAGGATTTCATGACGATCGAACACGACCTCAGCCGCATCGCGCTGCAGGAGGAGACGCTGCGCTTCGATGCTTTCGATCTTTCGACGGCCTGGGTGCTCGGCAAGTTGCTGCACGACCTCGCCAACGAGCGCAATTTGGGTGTCGCGATCGACATCACGCTGCATTCCATGCCGGTCTTCTACATCGCGCTGCCCGGATCGACTCCGGATAATTCCAACTGGATCCGCCGCAAGCGCAATATGGTGCTGCGCTATTTCCGCAGCAGTTATGCGAGTACCCTGCGGTTGGAACAGCAGGGCAAGAGGATCGAGGACAACGGGCTTTCCAGCGCCGACTATGCCGCATCCGGCGGCAGCTTTCCGATCTTCGTCCATGGCACGGGCTGCATCGGCGCTGTCACCGTGTCGGGACTTCCGCAGCGTGAAGACCATAATCTTGTCGTCGAGGCTTTGGCGCTCACCCTTGGCCACGAACTGCACAATCTCAGCCTGTCGTAAAGGTGATTGCGGTGTCACGTTTAGCGGACACCGCCCTCGATCTCAGATCTTCCCGCCAGCTTCGGCGATGACCTTGGTCAGGCTGCCCGTTGCCGGAAAGAGGGGGATGAGGCAGGCCTGCAAAGCATGATAAATATCGCCCTTGCCCGGGAAAATCGTATGGACGGGAACCAAGTCTTCCGTCAGTTCCTCATGCCAGCCGCCGTTCCTGTGGTCAATAAAACAGCGGCCGATGGTGCCCCAGATCTTACGATAGCTCTCTTCGTGGAAATCGCTCGGCATGTGTTCGTTGAGATAGTGGGCGGCACCGGCGGCTTCGCAGGCCGGCCACCAGAGTTTGTTGCGTTTGGCCGGCACGTCAGCCCAATCGAGTGTATAGAAGAAACCGCCCTTATCATTATCCCAGCCTAGTGACATCGACTGGGAGAACAGACCTTTGGCTGCGTCCGGCATCCAGTCGTGCTGCCTGCCGCTGAGGGACCAGAGTTGCAGGACGAGGCGCGCCCATTCCAACCAATGGCCGGGCGTTGTACCCGAGGGGCGGAACATTTCATTGCCGCGATAATCCTTATCGAGCGCCCAGTCGGCGGTAAAATGTTCGGCGACGCGCCAACCGACGGAACCCGCTGAGCGGCGTATGACCAGATCGGCGATGCTCTCGGCTTTGTCGAGGTACGCTGTGTCGCCGGTCGCTTCGAAGGCGGCCATAAGCGCTTCGGTCAGGTGCATATTGGAATTCTGGCCGCGATAGCTGCCGCCATCGATCGGCGACCAATCCTGGTTGAATTCCTCGGCAATAGCGCCGTGCTTTTCCTCCCAGAATTTCGTGTTCAGAATCTCGGTAACATCGGCGAGCATGCCATCGGCGAGCGGATGACCTATGGTCTTGGCCGAGGAGGCGGCAAGCAGCACGAAGGCGTGACCATAGCCTTGCTTGCTGGCATCGACGGGGCCGTCATTGTTGAGCGACCAGACATAACCGCCATGGGTGGTGTCGCGGTGATGCTTCCAGAGATAGTTCATGCCGTGATCGACGATATCCTCGGAGCCGGGACGGCCGAGGAGCGAACCGATCGAGAAGCAATGGACCATGCGTGCGGTCGAATGAATGCCGCGGACAGGATTGACCGCATCGAGCGGCCTGCCGGCATCATCCATATCGTAGAATCCCCCCTTGGGATTGATGGCGCGATACTGGAAGAAATCGAAAAGCCCGCTTGCCTGATCAAGCAACCAACGGCGATGGTAAGCCCGCGAGCTCCAATTACCGAGTGCCGCCGTTTCACGCTGTATGCTCATGCTCGCCTCCCAAGATTCTTTTGTCATAAGCGTATAGCGCCGCCTGAAAGCGCTGTCATGGCTTTAAGGAATGAAACTGTGTCGGCTGCCCTGCGTTGTCCATGCCTGCAGAGGATAGAGGCCGATCGCATCGATATTTTTCGGAGACGCGCCAAGCTGAACAGCTCTATCCTTGCGTCGTGCCTCTCTAGGGTATAGATATGTTGACATAAAGATATCTTTATGTGATCTGAATGCGAAGTCGCAATCAGGCCAGCGGAGTTCGCTTATGTTTGACAATCTTTTTGGCTCGGAATCAGCGAAACGTGACGGCAATGAAGTATTCGCAGCCTTGAAGCAGGCAGCGAGCGAGCGAATCCTTGTGCTTGACGGTGCCATGGGCACGCAGATCCAGGGGCTCGGCTTCGAAGAGGATCATTTCCGTGGCGATCGCTTCATCGGTTGCGCCTGTCATCAGAAGGGCAATAACGACCTTCTCATTCTCACTCAGCCTGACGCGATCGAGGAAATTCATTACCGCTACGCCAAAGCGGGCGCGGATATTCTGGAGACCAACACCTTCTCTTCGACCCGCATTGCGCAGGCCGATTATCAGATGGAAGGCGCGGTCTACGACCTCAACAAGGAGGGTGCAGCAGTTGCCCGCCGGGCGGCGATCCGTGCCGAATACGAGGATGGCAAGCGCCGTTTTGTCGCTGGCGCCATCGGCCCGACCAACCGCACCGCTTCGATTTCCCCTGATGTCAACAATCCCGGCTATCGCGCCGTAAGCTTCGACGATCTGCGCCTGGCCTATGGCGAGCAGATCGACGGCCTGATCGATGGCGGTGCCGATATCATCCTGATCGAAACAATCTTCGATACGCTGAATGCCAAGGCGGCGATTTTTGCCTGCGAGGAGCGGTTCGAGGCAAAAGGCGTCCGCCTGCCGGTGATGATCTCGGGGACGATCACCGATCTCTCCGGCCGGACGCTTTCCGGCCAGACGCCATCGGCCTTTTGGAATTCGGTGCGGCACGCCGGCCCTTTTACCATCGGCCTCAATTGCGCGCTTGGCGCCAACGCCATGCGGCCGCATTTGCAAGAGCTTTCGGCCGTTGCCGATACCTTCGTCTGCGCCTATCCCAATGCGGGCCTGCCGAACGAGTTCGGCCAATATGACGAAACGCCTGAGATGATGGCGGTTCAGGTCGAGGATTTTGCGCGCGAAGGTCTCGTCAACATCGTTGGCGGCTGCTGTGGCTCGACACCGGAACATATCGCCGCGATCGCTCAAGCGGTTTCTAAATATCCGCCGCGCCAGCTTGCGGCGCATCGGCCGTTCATGGCGCTCTCCGGGCTGGAGCCCTTTGAGCTGACCAAAGACATTCCATTCGTCAATGTTGGCGAGCGCACCAATGTTACCGGTTCGGCAAAATTCCGCAAATTGATCACCAATGCCGACTACGCGGCAGCGCTAGCTGTTGCTCGCGAGCAAGTCGAAAACGGCGCGCAGGTGATCGATATCAACATGGATGAGGGCCTGATCGATTCCGAAAAGGCGATGGTCGAGTTCCTCAACCTGATCGCCGCCGAGCCGGATATCGCACGCATGCCTGTCATGATCGACAGCTCGAAGTTCTCGATCATCGAAGCAGGTCTGAAATGCGTGCAAGGCAAGCCGATCGTCAACTCAATCTCGCTGAAAGAGGGCGAGGAGAATTTCCTCAGGCAAGCCCGGCTGCTGCGCAACTACGGTGCAGCCGTCGTTGTCATGGCATTCGACGAGCAAGGGCAGGCCGATAGCTATCAGCGCAAGGTCGATATCTGTGCGCGCGCTTACAAGCTTCTGACGGAAGAGGCAGGACTGCCGCCGGAAGACATTATCTTCGATCCGAACATCTTTGCGGTCGCGACCGGCATCGAAGAGCACAATAATTATGGTGTCGATTTCATCGACGCGACGCGGACGATCCGTCAGGCAATGCCGCTGGTGCATATCTCGGGCGGCGTGTCGAACCTCTCCTTTTCCTTCCGCGGTAACGAGCCGGTGCGCGAGGCGATGCATGCCGTATTCCTTTACCACGCTATTCAGGCGGGCATGGACATGGGCATCGTCAATGCCGGCCAGCTCGCAGTTTACGACAATATCGATCCCGAGCTGCGGGAAGCCTGCGAAGATGTGGTGCTCAACCGCCGGCCTGACGGCACAGAGCGGCTGCTGGAAATGGCCGAGCGTTTTCGTGGTGCCGGCAACCGGGAAGCCAAAGTTCAGGATCTCGCCTGGCGCGAATGGCCGGTCGAGAAGCGGCTGGAGCACGCACTGGTCAACGGCATCACAGACTATATCGGGGCCGACACCGAAGAGGCGCGGCAAAAGGCCGAGCGGCCGCTGCATGTCATCGAAGGTCCGCTGATGGCCGGTATGAATGTCGTCGGCGATCTCTTCGGCTCGGGCAAGATGTTCCTGCCCCAGGTCGTGAAGTCGGCCCGTGTCATGAAGCAGGCTGTTGCCGTGCTTCTGCCTTATATGGAGGCGGAAAAGCTTGCCAATGGTGGCGGCGGTGAGCGTCAGGCGGCGGGTAAGGTGCTGATGGCGACCGTCAAGGGCGATGTGCACGACATCGGCAAGAACATCGTCGGCGTCGTGCTCGCCTGCAACAACTACGAGATCATCGATCTCGGCGTCATGGCGCCGGCGACGAAGATCCTGGAAACGGCAATCGCCGAGAAAGTCGATATTATCGGCCTCTCCGGCCTCATCACTCCATCCCTGGACGAGATGGTGCATGTCGCCTCGGAAATGGAGCGGCAAGGGTTCGATATTCCGTTGCTGATTGGCGGCGCTACCACCAGCCGCGTGCACACGGCCGTGAAGATTCATCCACGCTATGAGAAGGGGCAAACGGTCTATGTCACCGACGCCAGCCGTGCCGTAGGCGTCGTCTCGGCGCTGTTGTCGCCGGACGCCAAGCAGAGCTATGTCGATACCGTTCGCGCCGAATATGCCAAGGTCGCCGCGGCGCATGCCCGCAGCGAGGCGGAGAAAGTGCGCCTGCCCATTGAAAGGGCCCGTGAGAATGCCGAAAAAGTCGATTGGGCGAGCTATAAGCCGGTGACGCCGCAGTTCTTTGGCACAAAGGTGTTCGAAAATTACGATCTGGCGGAGTTGGCCAAATATATCGATTGGACGCCGTTCTTTCAGACCTGGGAGTTAAAGGGCCGTTTTCCGGCAATCCTTGAAGACGAGAAACAGGGCGAGGCGGCGCGGCAGCTTTTTGCCGATGCGCAAGCCATGCTGGAAAAGATCATCGCAGAAAACTGGTTCCGCCCGCGTGCCGTTATCGGCTTCTGGCCGGCGGGCACGGTCGGCGATGATATCAGATTGTTCATCGACGAGGGCCGTACCGATGAACTCGCGACCTTTTATACCCTGCGTCAGCAATTGTCGAAGCGGGATGGCCGCCCGAATGTGGCGCTCTCGGATTTCGTCGCACCGGTTTCGAGTGGCATCGCCGATTATGTCGGCGGTTTCGTTGTCACGGCTGGTATCGAGGAAATTGCCATTGCCGAGCGTTTTGAGCGTGCCAATGACGATTATTCCTCAATCCTGGTGAAGGCGCTCACCGATCGTTTTGCCGAGGCTTTTGCCGAACGGATGCACGAGCGGGTACGGCGCGAGTTCTGGGGCTATGCAGAGGATGAAAGCCTCAGTGGTGACGAGTTGCTGGCGGAGGCCTATGCCGGTATCCGCCCAGCGCCGGGCTATCCCGCTCAACCCGACCACACAGAGAAGAAGACTCTTTTCCGTTTGCTCGACGCAGAGGCGGCGACGGGCGTGAAGCTCACCGAGAGCTACGCCATGTGGCCGGGCTCTTCCGTTTCCGGCCTCTACATCGGCCATCCCGACTCCTATTACTTTGGCGTCGCCAAAATTGAGCGGGATCAGGTGGAAGACTACGCAGCCCGCAAGGGCATGCCGGTTGCGGAGGTGGAGCGTTGGCTTGGACCAGTACTCAATTATATGCCGGAAAAGCGCGATGCTGCGGTGGATGACGCGGCATGATCTGATTTGACGGCGGAAGTTCGATGGGCTTGCCGACCGCCCTGGCTGGATTGCTCGACTGTGGTGATGTTGGCGCTACGTCGACCCGATCGTCAGCTCCGCAACAAAGTCATAGGCATCCCCTCGATAAAGCGAACGGGTAAATTCCACGGCGCGGCCGGAGCCGAGGTAGGAGATGCGCTCGATCGACAGGCCCGCGGCGCCGACGGGAACCCCCAGCAGGCCGGCGTCGGCCTCTTTCATGTTGGTCGCGGAGATGCGCTGCACGGCGCGGACCGGGCGGACCAGGCGCTTTTCAAGCTCGGCATAAAGCGAGGAGGTCACGGTCGATGGATCGGGCAGGAACTCGCCGGAGACGCTAGCGTGTTCGATGGCGAGCGGCTGGTCATCGGCAATGCGCAGACGGCTGAGGCGGGAGACCTTGGTGCCGGCAGCAAGGCCGAGGATCATCATTTCATCGGGCGAGGGGGTGTGCACGCCCTTGTGCAGCCATTCGGAGCGCGCTGTCATGCCGCGCCGCGCCATGTCCTCGGTGAAGGAGGTTAGTTGCGACAAGCGCTGCTCAACCTTGGAAACCGGTTTGGCGACGAAAGTGCCGGAGCCGTGGCGACGGACGAGGACGCCCTCGGCGACGAGATCGTCAATCGCCTTGCGTACCGTCACGCGGCTGACGGCGGCATATTCTGCGATGTCACGTTCCGGCGGCAGGGCATCGCCATGTTTCAGCGTTCCGGCCTTGACGGCATCTTCCAGTGTGCGGCGCAATTTGACATAGAGCGGGCCAGTGCCGCCGGCGAGCAGGCGTTCTGGCGAGAAGATGCGGCTCAGATCCTCGGTCATGGCGTGCTCCCCATGTCATTTTGCAGGAGCTTGGCTGCCAATTCGACCGCGCCGCTCAACACGTCGCCTTTCGGTTCGGTGAGAAGTGCTTTATGCCGCGCATCGAGCCAGGGTTGATATGCCTTCGCAAGTCCGCCGAGCAGGCAGATCGATGGGCATTCGGGCCAGAGCAGGGCATCCAGACTTTCGGTGATTGCGTTCACCGCTGTCTTGAGGATACCGACGGCGATCACGTCATCTCTTTCGGCATATTCGAATACCGTCGGTGCATAATGCGCGAAATCCTTCGGTCTGGCGGAATGCGCGAATTCGACAACGCGTTCGGGATCGCCGCCAAATTCCGCCATGACCTGTTCGGTGAGTGGTGAGGGCAGGCATACTTTGTCGTGCGCGAGAAGCGATCTTTCCAGCAAATCGCGGCCAAGGCGTGCGCCGCTGGCCTGATCGCCGACGATAAAGCCCCAGCCGCCAATACCCCAGACTTTGCCGTGCCGGCGGGCATTGTAGACGGAACCGGTGCCGAATGCGCCGATGATCCCATCGGCATCGCCGAGTGCGCCCTGAAGCGCGATCATGGCATCGGTGACCACCTGACCGCTCGCAAAGGGCAGGGCTTTTTCGATGCGCTTGCCGTAGTCGCCAACATTGGCGCCGGCCGTGCCGACGACGGCGGGCAGTTCGCTAGCCAGCTCGGGATCGAGCCCGGCATCGCTGAGGGCCTGACGGGCCGATGCGACGATGTTGATCAAAGAGTTTTCGAGATCAGAAAGGATGTTGGCGGCGCCTGCCTTGCCGGTGCCGAGAACATTGCCCATTCTGTCCGTCACAGCAGCGCGGCAGCTTGTTCCGCCGCCGTCGATACCGATCGCAAACTCCGCCATCGCACCCTCCGGATACCACCCGTTCCCCATTTTTTCCTACAATACCAAAAAAATACCATTTACCAATAGGCAAGGCCTCGCTTTTTTCGTTCTTGTATGTTATTGAAAAATATTGATAAAATTTTTTTGTCTGTTTTTCTTGCCTCGAAAAGTTAAATTCGGCTGGACAATTGGTATTTTTTTGGCCTTAATTCTTACCAAGGGAACAGTTCGAACGGACATCGGCAGAACCGGTAGGATAACAATAGCCGGAAGGCCCAGCAGAAGGTGGCTGGCCTTTGCCGTTGTCAGGAGCCGCGTGGATCAAAAGGTCCATTCGACGACGTCGTCATGAATTTCCCGTGTATCGAGTTTCTGGTGTCTCTGTCCGGTCGTCCGGCAGATCACGATTGTTCGGGCCGACCAGGCACAGTGCCCTGCGCGCCCTTGTGCATCTGGGGCCGGCAATGTTGGCGGTCCTTGTGGAGCGTTGGCTGTTTCCTCGGATATGCCAGCGGATTTTCAGATGGAGAACAGTGCCTTATCCAGGCGCTTAAACAGGAGAGGGAAATGAAAAACAATGTTCTGAAAGGCTTACTCCTCGCATCGAGCCTGCTGACTTCAGTCGGCTTCGCGCATGCGGCGGATGTGACGCTGACGGTTGAAAGCTGGCGCAACGATGACCTGCAGATTTGGCAGGAAAAGATCATCCCGGCTTTCGAAGCCAAGAACCCAGGTATCAAGATCGTCTTCTCGCCGACGGCTCCGACCGAGTACAACGCATCGCTGAACGCTAAGCTTGAAGCTGGTTCCGCTGGCGACATCATCACCTGCCGACCGTTTGACGCTTCGCTGGACCTCTTCAACAAGAAGCAGTTGACCGACCTGACAACGCTGCAGGGCATGGACAACTTCTCGGCGGTCGCCAAGGCTGCATGGACCACGGACAACGGCAAGTCGACCTTCTGCGTGCCGATGGCTTCGGTCATCCACGGCTTCATCTACAACAAGGATGCCTTCGACAAGCTCGGCCTCAAGGTTCCGGCGACCCGCGACGAATTCTTCGCTGTGCTGGACAAGCTCAAGGCTGACGGCACCTACATTCCAATGGCAATGGGCACGAAGGATCTCTGGGAAGCCGCAACCATGGGCTACCAGAACATCGGCCCGAACTACTGGAAGGGCGAGGACGGCCGCCTGGCTCTGATCTCCGGCAAGGAAAAGCTGACGGATGCTCCCTGGGTCGATCCTTTCAAGGAATTGGCAAAGTGGAAGCCTTACCTCGGCGACGGCTTTGAAGCCCAGAGCTATTCTGACAGCCAGAACCTCTTCACGCTCGGCAAGGCTGCCATCTATCCGGCTGGTTCGTGGGAAATCGCTCTCTTTAACACCCAGGCTCAGTTCAAGATGGGCGCATTCCCGCCGCCGGTCGCAAAGGCTGGCGACACGGCTTACATTTCCGACCATCCGGATATCGGTGTTGGCCTGAACGCCAAGAGCAAGCATCCGGACGAAGCCAAGAAGTTCCTGAGCTGGGTTGCTTCCGACGAGTTCGCCAACATCTATGCCAATGCGTTGCCGGGCTTCTTCAGCCTGAATTCGCATCCGGTGAAGATGACCGATCCGCTCGCTCAGGAATTCGTTTCCTGGCGCGACAATCATAAGTCGACGGTTCGTTCGACTTACCAGATTCTGTCGCGCGGCACGCCGAACCTCGAAAATGAAACCTGGACGGAATCCGCCAACGTGATCAACGGCACGGATACGCCGGAGGCCGCTGCCAAGAAGCTGCAGGACGGTCTCGACAAGTGGTACAAGCCGGCCAAGTAATCCTGCTGTGACGCAATACGGGTGAGGGGCCTCACGACTCCTCACTTTTGTTCTCTCCATGCTGCAAGCAAATGGAGAGAAGGGCAGACGGCATCGCTTTCCCCTTTCCCGAGTTTCGGGGCGAGAGGGCTGCACCCTACGTTATTTCCTGTACCGACGAGCCGCCGGACCGGCAACGATCGGGACAATACATCGTGCCGCGCCCGATATTGTTTCTCCATGTTTGGCTGGAGAGCCGGAGCAGCGGGCGGATTTGAACATTTGCGCTGCCGCCCCGGCATGCAGCCAATAAAACCAGGCAGAAAGCCATGAGCGAAGCTACAATAGAAACCGCTTTTGACGCGGTTCCGATCAAGCGCCAAAGACGCTGGCACATCTTCGTTTTTCTTCTTCCGGCCTTCATTGTCTATACGGCGGTGATGATCCTGCCTCTGATCGAAACGTTGCGGCTGTCGCTGTATAATGTCGTCGATAACCAGACGACCTTTGTAGGTCTCAACAATTTCAAAGTATTGTTCGGAGATGATCGATGGTCGCATGATTTCTGGAATGCGCTGCGCAACAATTTGATCTTCTTCATCATTCACATGTGCGTGCAGAATCCGATCGGTGTTGCGCTCGCGGCGCTGCTGTCGCTGCCGAAGCTGCGTTTCGTCGCCTTTTATCGCACAGCCATGTTTCTGCCGACGCTACTTTCCTTCGTCATCGTCGGTTTCATCTGGAAGCTTATATTGTCGCCGCTCTGGGGTGTGGCGCCCGATTTGATGGGCCTTGTCGGCCTCAAGTCGTTCTTCGCCCCTTGGCTCGGGAAGCCGGGCACGGCGCTGGTCACGGTCGCGCTAATCTCGGTCTGGCAATATGTTGGCATCCCGATGATGCTGATCTATGCCGCGCTGCTGAACATCCCTGAAGAGGTCATCGAGGCGGCCGAGTGCGATGGCATTACCGGTTGGAGCCAGTTTTGGAAGATCAAGCTGCCGCTGGTGCTGCCAGCGATCGGCATTATCTCGATCCTGACCTTCGTCGGCAATTTCAACGCTTTCGACCTTGTCTATACCGTGCAGGGCGCGCTGGCGGGACCGGATGGCTCCACCGATATTCTTGGCACGCTGCTCTACCGCGTCTTCTTCGGCTTCCAGCTACAGCTCGGCGACCGCTCGATGGGTGCGACGATCGCGACGGTGATGTTCCTTATCATCCTCGCCGGTGTTTCGTTCTATCTTTTCATCATTCAACGGCGCATCCGCCGTTACCAGTTCTGAGGAGAGGAGCCCATGTCCAAGGCACGCACTTCCCTTGTCCGCTCCGGCCTCGTCCATCTGGCGTTGATCGCCTACACGCTGCTTGCCGTTTTCCCGGTCTTCTTGACCATCATCAATTCCTTCAAGGACCGCGCCTCGATCTTCCGTGCGCCCTTGAGTGTGCCTACGCCCTCCAGCTTCAGCCTCATCGGTTATCAGACCGTTCTTAGGCAGGGGGATTTCCTGACCTACTTCGAGAACAGCTTCATCGTGACGATCGTCTCGATCGTATTGACCCTGCTGTTCGGCGCCATGGCTGCCTTCGCGTTGTCGGAATATCGCTTCCGGGGCAATACGATCATGGGGCTTTATCTCGCGATCGGCATCATGATCCCGATCCGCCTCGGTACGGTCGCGATCCTGCAGGGCATGGTCGCTGCCGGCCTGGTCAATACGCTGACTTCGTTGATCCTCGTCTACACCGCGCAAGGCCTGCCGCTTGCCATCTTCATCCTGTCTGAATTCATGCGGACTGTTTCCGATGACCTGAAGAATGCGGGTCGCATTGACGGGCTCAGCGAATATGCGATTTTCTTCCGTCTCGTGGTGCCGCTCATTCGTCCGGCCATGGCGACGGTCGCCGTCTTCACCATGATCCCGATCTGGAACGACCTGTGGTTCCCGCTGATCCTGGCTCCGAGCGAGGCGACCAAGACGGTGACGCTGGGCTCGCAGATATTCATCGGCCAATTCGTTACCAACTGGAACGCAGTCCTGGCGGCGCTGACGCTCGCCATCCTGCCGATCCTCATCCTTTACGTCATCTTCTCCCGCCAACTCATTCGCGGCATTACCTCCGGAGCAGTCAAGTGAGCTCATCTCATAAGCCGATCCGCGTTTTGGTTGCCGGCCTTGGCAATATGGGCCGCAGCCATGCACTTGCCTATCACAACAATCCCGGTTTCGAGATCGTTGGCCTCGTCAATCGCTCGAAGCCGAAGCTGGCCGACGAGCTGCAGAGTTACACGATCCATCCGGATTTCGAGGCGGCGTTGAAGGAGTTGAAGCCCGATCTCTGCTCGATCAACACCTATTCCGACAGCCACGCGGACTATGCCGTCATGGCTTTCGAGGCGGGCTGCGACGTCTTCGTCGAAAAGCCGCTGGCGACGACCGTCGAGGATGCGGAGCGGGTTGTGGCCGCGGCCAAGAAAGCCGGCCGCAAGCTGGTGATCGGCTATATCCTGCGCCACCATCCGTCCTGGATGCGGCTGATTGCCGAAGCGCGCAAGCTCGGCGGTCCTTATGTCTTCCGCATGAACCTGAATCAGCAGTCGAGCGGACCGACCTGGGAAACGCATAAGGCGCTGATGCGCACGACGCCGCCGATCGTCGATTGCGGCGTGCATTATGTCGACGTCATGTGCCAGATCACCGACGCCAAGCCCGTCGAAGTGCGCGGAATGGGCCTACGCCTGTCGAACGAGATCGCGCCGGATATGTACAATTACGGCCATCTTCAGGTGATCTATGAAGACGGTTCCGTTGGCTGGTACGAGGCCGGCTGGGGGCCGATGATTTCCGAAACCGCCTTCTTCGTGAAGGATGTGATGTCACCGAATGGTGCCGTATCGATCATCATGGACCCCAACGCCAAGTCCGACGACATCGATACGCACACCAAGACGGCCGTCATCCGGCTGCATACCGCCGAAACCGGCCCCAACGGCAAGTTCATCCGTCCGGATCAGGATCTGCACATGGATGGCGAGCCGGGTCACCAAGAGCTGTGCGATCGGGAACAGGCCTTCATGCTGAAGGCCATCCATGAGGATATCGACCTCAGCCGCCATATGACCGACGCCGTTCAATCGCTTCGCATCTGCCTTGCCGCAGACGAGAGCGTGCGTACCGGCAAGCCCGTTTATTTGTAAGGGATAAGAGACTGTGGGATCGCTTCAACTGAAATCCATTCGCAAGGCCTATGGTACGCATGATGTGCTGAAGGGCATCGACCTCGAGGTGAAGGAGGGCGAGTTCGTCATTTTCGTCGGCCCTTCCGGCTGCGGCAAGTCGACCCTTCTGCGCAGTATCGCCGGCCTGGAGGATGTGACCTCGGGCGCAGTCCTGATCAACGGCACGGACGTGACGGTGACGCCGCCCGCCAAGCGCGGCATTTCCATGGTGTTCCAGTCCTATGCGCTCTATCCGCATCTGACGGTGAAAGACAATATGGGCCTTGGCCTGAAGCAGGCTGGCACTGCCAAGGATGAGATCGACAAACGTGTGGAGAAGGCGTCAAATATGCTTTCCCTCGCGCCCTATCTCGCCCGCCGCCCGGCGGAGCTGTCCGGCGGCCAGCGTCAGCGCGTCGCCATCGGACGCGCCATCGTGCGAGAACCGGAGCTCTTCCTGTTCGACGAGCCGCTGTCGAACCTTGATGCGGCTTTGCGCGTCCAGACTCGGCTTGAAATCGCCCGACTGCATCGCAGCCTTAAGGCCACGATGATTTATGTCACCCATGATCAGGTCGAGGCCATGACGCTGGCCGACAAGATCGTCGTGATGAATGCCGGTGCGATCGAGCAGATCGGTTCGCCGATGGAGCTTTACAACCGCCCTGCGAATGTCTTCGTCGCCGGCTTCATCGGTTCGCCGCAGATGAATTTCATCCCGGCGGAAAAGCTCGAGCAGAGCGGGGCGAAAACCGTCGGCATTCGGCCCGAGCATATCACCTTGTCGCGCGAGCAGGGCACTTGGGCGGCCAAGGTCATCCATGTCGAACACCTTGGCGCGGACACGATCATCTATCTCGAATCCGATCAAACCGGCCTTCTGACCGTGCGCTTGTTCGGCGAACACCAATATGAGCCGGACGAAACGGTCTATGCCACACCGGATACGGAGCATATGCATCGCTTCGATGAGAATGATCAGGCAATCCGCGCGTAGGCCTTGGCATTCGGCGAATTGAAGAGGGCTCTGCTTCGGCAGGGCTCTCTTTTTATTTGTCCAGCAATTGCTGAAAGTGGTCCAGTCGTCCGGATGAATTCACATGCTTGTCACAGGGCTGCGTTATTGCTCGCTCAGTTCACTCCAACAGCGAGCGCATCATGACAAACGCAGCCACCTACGCAACGTGGCATACCGAACCGAACGGCGACATCGCGGTGGCGGAGTCGCATAGTCCGCTTTGGCGGCATTTCATCGAGACTGTGCCCGAGCGGGATTTTTCGTCGAAGACCGTGCTGGATTTTGGCTGCAATCGCGGCGGCTTCCTGCGGCTGCTTCACGCGATGCGACCGTTCCGCCGCGGCGTCGGCATCGACATCGCCTCGGAATCGGTTGCGGCGGCTGTCGCGGCCAAGGGCAACATGCCGCTGGAATTTCATGTGACTACTGATCTTTCGCCTTTCATCGATAGTTTCGATGTCGCGTTCAGCTATGAGGTCGTCTATCTGCTGCCGGAATTGGAACGGCACGCGGAGCAGATGTTCAAAGTCATGCGCAATGGCAGCATCTACTATGCGGTCACCGGCTGCCACAACGAGATGCCTCTCTGGCCGAAATGGCGCGAGCTGATCGGCGGCAACAGCAATGCGCCGGTACAGGATCGGTCCCCGCAGGACTATATCGACGCCTTCATTGCCGCAGGATTCAATGTCTCCGTCAAGCGCTTCGGCTATGACGGCTTCGTCAGCGGCGCGAAGGATCGCAAATATTATCCGAGCATTCTCGATGCTCTGGCTTATC
Organism: Rhizobium sp. CB3090; assembly: GCF_029714285.1. Classification (NCBI taxonomy): domain Bacteria; kingdom Pseudomonadati; phylum Pseudomonadota; class Alphaproteobacteria; order Hyphomicrobiales; family Rhizobiaceae; genus Rhizobium; species Rhizobium sp. CB3090. The sequence continues at coordinate 2,006,424 of NZ_CP121662.1, read as the reverse complement.
CCGCCGAATACAAGCTGTTGTTCCGGCTCGAAAAGCGCCTGTGACATGGAGACGATCGATCGCAAGAGCGGCAGCGCTCTCTGGCATCAGATCGGCGAAATCCTGGCGGCTGATATCGCCGCCGGGACCTTTGCTCCCGGCGCCAAATTGCCGACCGAGCCCGAGCTTATGGAACGCTTCGGCGTCAGCCGCTTCACCGTCCGCCAGGCGCTCGGTCATCTGGAGCAGCGGGGCCTCGTGCGTGCCGAGCAAGGGCGGGGAACCTTTGTCCATAAAGGGGCTCTCGACTATACGCTGTCGAAGAAGACGCGGTTCTCCAAGAATTTGATCGAGCAGGGATTCGAGCCGGGCGGTGAATTACTGATCCATGAGATCGTTGCAGCGTCGGAACGGGTCGCGGCGCGGCTGAAGCTAGCGTCCGGCGCGCCGGTCATCCATCGCCGCGGCGTGATGACGGCAGACGGCGTTCCCGTCGAACTCGGCGACAGCTATTATCCGGCCGACCGCTTTCCTGATTTCGATAGAGCGAGGCTGCAATACGAGACTATCAGCGCGGCGCTCGTGAGCTACGGCGTCCACGACTATGTGCGTCTGTCGACGGAGATCGAGGCACGCATGCCGAGTGCCGAGGAGGCGCGGTTGTTGCGGCAGCCAAAATCCGCACCGGTATTGGTGATCCTCAAGGTGGATGTCGATAGCGATGGCGTGCCCATCGCCTATGCCGAGACTCTATGGTCGGCGGAGCGGGTGACCTTCAAGATCGATTTGGGATGAATGGCCTATCGGTGCGACAGAATATTCACGATCTTGCCGAACGGGTCGCGGACATAGAAACGCCGGACGCCCCAGGGTTCATCATTCAGATCGTAGACGATATCGAACTGCATTGATTGGGCGCGCTGATAGACTTGATCGACATCGTCGACCTCGATCGAAAGATCAGGCACGATCGTGCCTGATCCGCCTTCGCTGGCTATGCTGATCTGCGGGACGGTCTGTGCGTTCGAGGCGAAGGTCTTGATCCAGCCGTGGTCCATGACGATATCTAAGCCGAGTAGGTCGCCATAGAAGACTTGAGCGCTGGCGGGATCGGCAGCATGCAGATTGGGCACAATTCTAAGGACGGTCATGCGATGCTCCTTGCCGGAGAAATGGAGGCGGGCCTTTACCGCCTCCGTCATCTTAGCTCAGACAGTCACCGATGGCAGCAGCTTGGCGCGTTCGCTCAATATCTGTCGGCAGGCATTTGCCACTTCCTGACCCTTGATGACGAAATGCTGCTTGAAGAAATGAATATGCGCTTCCGTCTCCTGAAAATGGTGCGGAGTCAGCACGGTCGAAAGAATCGGCACGCCCGTATCCAGTTGCACGCGCATCATCGCGTCGAGAACGGTATCGGCAACGAAGTCGTGGCGGTAGATGCCGCCGTCGACGACGAAAGCGGTCGCGATGATCGCGCTATAGCGGCCGTTGCGCGCGAGCGTCTGGGCATGCAGCGGGATTTCCAAGGCACCCGGTACATCGAAAATGTCGATGGGGGAGGCGCCCTCGGTCTTCTGCCATTCGGCAACGAAGGAATCGACGCACTGATCGACGATGTCGGCATGCCAGCGGGCTCGGATCAACGCTATGCGGCCCGGTTGTGTCGAAATGGAAATGGTCATTAATTTTGCCTTTCAAGGGTTTAACTCAATATCCCTTGGGCGAACACGCAAGGTCGCAGAAGCCCCCTATGCGAAGGAGCCTTCGACCTGGCTTGCTCTCTTCCATCCGGACTATACCGTCGGCTCCGGCCTCTCACCGGATCTGCTGACCCTTCCGGCAGAACCGAAAGGCGCTCGCGGGCTCGGAGACCAGTCTCCATACCGCCGGTGGGGAATTGCACCCCGCCCTGAGAACGGCTGGACTATAGATGCGGTGCAACAGAAATCAAAGAAAAACGCCGGGCGATTTACCCGGCGCTTGCGAAAAATCTGTCCAATTGTTCCGTCGATCAGTCCTGAATGACCAGCAGATCGGAGGAGGCGAAACGCAGCGTGACCCTTTCCCCGACGCTGGGAGGCATCATGCCCGGGCTGTTGAACATGTCGAAGGAGATGGTGTTGCCACCGACATTCATGCGCGTGCGGATGACCGAACCCAGGAAGTGAGCCGAGGAGACTTCGCCGGTCAAGGCAGTGTCGCCCTTGGCCGATTCTGCCAGCGAGCCGGCTTCCGGACGCAGCGCCAGCGATACGGTGTCGCCGGGCTTGTAGGCGGTGACCGATTGCTTCAGGGTTACACCCTGATCGCCAATCATGATGCGGTTGCTGTCCGGGTCGACGACCTTGCCTTCGATGAGGTTCAAGGTGCCGACAAAGGAGGCGACGAAGCGGGTGGCGGGCCTGTTGTAGATTTCGAAGGGCGTGCCGATCTGATCGGCGCGGCCAGCGTTCATGACGACGATGCGGTCGGAGATCGACAAAGCTTCTTCCTGGTCGTGCGTCACGAAAACGGTGGTGATGCCGAGCTGTTGCTGGATGGCGCGGATTTCTTCGCGTAGCGAGACGCGGATCTTGGCATCCAGCGCCGAAAGCGGTTCGTCGAGCAACAGAAGCTGCGGCTTCACAGCGATGGCGCGAGCAAGCGCTACGCGCTGTTGCTGGCCGCCCGACATCTGGAAGGGATAACGGCCGGCGAGATGGTCGAGCTTGATCAGGCCGAGCATTTCCTTGACCCGTTTGTCGATTTCGGGCTTGGCCATACCGGCGACCTTGAGGCCGAAGGCGACATTGTCATGCACGGTCATGTTCGGAAACAGGGCATAGGCCTGGAATACCATGCCGATGTTGCGCTGGTTCGGCTTCAGCGGACGCTGGTCTTTGCCGTTGATCGTCAGCGTGCCAGCGGTCGGCGTTTCGAAGCCGGCGATCATGCGCAGAACGGTCGTCTTGCCGCAACCCGACGGTCCGAGGAAGGAGATGAACTCTCCCTTCTCGATATGCATGGTGAAGTCGTGAACGACCTGCACCTCGCCGAAGGATTTTTTGATGTGTGTGAGTTCGAGAAAAGCCATGGTGTGAAGCCTTACGCCTTAATCGGAGCAGATTTGGAGAAGCGGGAAACGGCCTGGAGCAGGCCCATGCTGAGCCAGGTTACAGCGAGCGCGATGATCGCCAGCGCCGACGGCTCGTAAGCTCGGTTGGCGCCGATGAGCTGCATATAAGGCCCGAAAGCCGGACGGTTGAGCAGCGACGCCATGGTGAATTCACCCATGACGATCGCGAGCGTGATGAAGGCGCCGGAAAGCACGCCGCTCATTACATTCGGGAAGATGCATCTGAACATGATCGTCGTCCACTTTGCACCCAGGCTTTCCGCCGCCTCCGTCAATGTGCCGACATCGATGGTGCGCATAGCCGTATCCACCGAACGGTACATATAAGGCAGCGACAACACAATGTAGGAGCAGACGAGGAGGAGGTTCGTCGTCTGATTGTAGCCCGTCAGCGGCAGGATCGATGACGAGTTATAGAGGCGGAGATAGCCGAAGACGATAACGATGGCCGGGATGACGAGCGGCATCAGCGTGACAAATTCGACGAAGGGTCGGATCTGCGGCAGACGCAGGCGCACCCAATAGGCGGTCGGCACAACGAGCAGCATGCCGAAGATGATGGTCAGTAGCGCCATCAGCATCGAGAAACCGAAGGCGGTCAGGAATCCCAAGTCTGAAAAGACCGACCTGTAGGCGTCGAAGCTATAAACGTCGCGCCGCATGCGCAGCGAAAATTCCAACGTGCCGATGAGCGGCACAAAGAAATAGATGACGCCGATGGCGACAGCGATCCAGGCAAAGAATTTTTGCAGCTTCATTTTTGCCACCGTTCGGCGCGTATGCGCATCATGATGTAGATGACGTTTGAAATACCTGTGATGACGATCATTCCGAGCGCAAGGGCATAGCCGAGATTGGCATTGTGCAGCACGTCGCCGCGGATCTGCGCGTAGAGGACGATCGGAACGATATTCAGCGAGCTGCCGGTGAGCGCGATCGCGGTTGCGATGGCGCCGAAGGAGTTGGCGAACAGCAGCAGCGTCGTGCCAAGCAGGCTCGGCCAGAGGATCGGCAGGGCGACCATCAGCCAATACTGCTTGTTGGTGGCACCGAGAATAGAGGCAGCTTCGCGCCATTCCTTCTTCATGCCGTCCAATGCCGGCGTGATGATCAGCACCATAAGCGGTATCTGGAAATACATGTAGGTGATGGTGAGACCGAAAAAGCTCAGAAGGTTAAAGCCGGCCGCGTAAAGATTCAAACCGAAATGGGCGAGCAATATGGTGACAAGGCCTTGGCGGCCAAGCGTTGCGATAAATGAGAAGGCCAGCGGCACACCCGCAAAATTGGAAGCGACGCCGGAAAAGGTCAGGAAGGCATGTCGGATCCAGGAGGGGAGTCCTCCGAGGACGAGCGCCCAGGCAAGATAGAAACCGATGATCGCGCCGCCGAGCGCCGACGCGACCGAAATTCGGATACTGATCCAATAGGCGCTCAGGATGGTCGGCGTGAACAGATCGCCAAGGTTCTTGAGCGTGAAGCTTCCATCCGGCGTCAGAAACGCACCCATGACGAGATAGAGCGTCGGGATAATCAGGAACAACAGGGTGAAGATCGCGAAGGGGGCAATGCCCAGCCAATCGATGACGGCACGCTTGCTGATCATGGGTGCGGTGCTGATCGTTGATGTTGTGACGGTGCTCATGAGGAACCCAATTTGCGGCGTCGGAAAACGGAAAACCTCCCCGCCGAAGCGGGGAGGCCATGTCAAGTCAGATTACTGAACGTTCGAACCGACGACACTGTCCCACTGCTTGGTGATGACGCCCTTGCCGGCATCCTGCTCTTCGAGCGTCGGGAAGACGGCCTTTTCATAGGCGGCAGCCGGCGGCAGCTTGTCGAGAAGTTCCTGCGGAACCTTCTTGTTCTTCGCCAGGTCGTTGAAGCGGATCGGATGGCAATAACCCTTCAGCCAGCCGATCTGGCCTTCGTCGGAATAAAGGAATTCCATCCAGAGCTTGGCGGCGTTCGGGTGCGGAGCGAAAGCCGAGATCGCCTGAACGTAAACGCCGGCGATAACGCCCGAAGCCGGAACCGTAACGTCAACCGGCGGGTTGCCGTTCAGGCTGTCGCGCCATGCGAGGCCGTTATAGTCCCAGGCGACGACGATTGGGGTAGAGCCCTGAGCGAGCGAAGCGGACTTGCCGATGATCGGAACGAAGTTGCCGGCCTTGTTGAGCTGGGCAAAGTACTTCAGGCCCGCGTCGCCAACCTTGGTTGCATCCTTCTCGCCAGCGGCGAGACCAGCCGCGTAAACGGCCTGAACAGCCTGGTTCGAAGTGCGCGGGTCGCCAGCGAGCGAAACGGTGTTCGCGTATTCCGGCTTCTGCAGATCAGCCCAGTCCTTCGGCGGGTTCTTGACGACGTCCTTGTTCACGACGAAGGAGAGAACGCCGTAATAGTCGCCATACCAGTAGCCGTCAGCATCCTTGGCGCTGTCCGGGATCGAGTCCCAGGTGGAGACCTTGTAAGGCTGCAGCAGGCCGTCCTTCTTGGCGGTCGGCCCGAAGGAGAGACCAACGTCGATTACGTCGGGAGCCTGCGGTCCGGTGTTGCCCTTGTTGGCGCGGATAGCTTCGACTTCATCGCCCGACCCGGCGTCCGGGTTCAGTTCGTTGACATCGATGCCGTATTTCGCCTTGAAAGCAGCGATCAGGTCGCCGTAACCGCACCAGTTATGGGGCAGGGCGATGGTGGTCAGCGTGCCTTCCTTCTTGGCGGCAGCGATGAGGTCTGCGCTCGGTTCAGCAGCAGCAATGGCAGTCGAAGCTACGAGCATTGCAGTGGAGAGCGTCAGAAGACGATGAATTTTCGAGATCACTGGTATTCCTCCTTTTGGGTTTTCAGTGTCTGGCGTTGCTGTTAATGACGTTGCATGAAGGTTGTGTGACGGGTTCCCGCGGGTTGCGTCTCCTGAAAACATCGGAAATTTGCGTTTATTCGCCGATGATGACAGGCTCCATCTTGCCGACTGATCCTCAGGTTGTTTTTTACTCTCCTTCCCTCCTAACCTAGCTTGCGGAACAGCCTTGTTTGTTCGAACAGGCCTTCGAGCGTTTTCAGGCGTTCACTCGTCTCGTCCCAGGTCGAGCTTTGCACGGCTTCGATCAGGGCCTCGATTATGAAGAGGGTAACGACGGAGGAATCCCACGCCGACGGCGCCTCGATTTGCACGCGGAAGGTGTGCTTTGCATATTTAACGGCAGGGGTCGCCCATTGATCAGTGAAGACGATGATTTCGGCCCCGCGGCGGCGAGCGGCGGCGGCGAGGCTGACCATTTCCTGCTCATAGCGTCTGATATCGAAGATCACGAGCAGGTCGCCGGGATTCATGTTCAAAACATATTGCGGCCAGGAACTGGAATTGGAGGACAGCAAGGTCGTGTTCGGGCGGATGACCTGCATGTGAGTGAAGAAATATTCGGCAAGCGCGCCGGTGATGCGTCCACCGACGAAATAAAGCCCGCGCTTGTGCTCCGACAGCAGCGCAGCGACGTTGTCGAAGGTTACCGCATCGATGTCCGCCAGCGTCTGGCGGAGATTGCCCATGATGGCGTCTGCAAAGCGATTGAGAATATGTGTACCGGGAGCATTGGATGCCCAGCGGTCATGCTTCGTAAGCGGATTTGAGATGGTTGCCTCGACCTCCTGATGGAGGCGCGACTGAAAGTCCGGATAGCCCTTGAAACCGAGCTTCTGCACCATGCGCGCCACGGTCGGCGTGGATACTCGCGCATTTTCGGCAACCGTCGTAATGCTGCCCAGCCCCGAAACGGGGTAGTTGTCGAGCAGGCTCTTGGCGAGCTGCTTTTCGGCGCGCGTCAGCGCGTCAAATTGGGCATTGATTACGTCCGAAACTGTTTTCGACGCATTGCTCACTCGATTTTTGCTCCCCGGGCCGGTCTGATGCCAAGCTCCTGAAATGAATATAACTACGCTGTCACATTTCGAGTCAATGTCACAAATGAAGAAATATTTTCAGTTTCCGGTTGACAGTCGCCGAAACCTGAAGAATTCTTTTCTTATAAAGATTTTATTAAGAGGGATGGGGCGCCTTTGATGCTTGCCGGGCAGGGCATTCTGACAAAAGCTGATGGCGATTGCGTCGCGGTCGAACGGCCGGATGGAAAAAGCCCAGTCTTGATCATCTGCGAACATGCTTCGCGCACGTTGCCTGCCTATTTCGGCGATCTAGGCCTTTCGATCGAAGCGCTTTCGAGCCATATCGCCTGGGACCCAGGTGCATTGGCTGTCGCCAGGAAGATGTCTGGCAACCTCGACGCGACGCTGGTTCACCAACGCTTTTCGCGGTTGGTCTACGATTGCAATCGCCCGCCGGAAAGCGCGGGTGCCATGCCGGAAATCAGCGAAATCTATACGATTCCCGGCAACCAGCACCTGCAAGCCGCTGACCGGCAGGCCCGCACCGATGCTCTTTATGTACCGTTCCATGACCGCATTCGGGCTCTTCTGAACGAGCGGGCGGCGAGGGAGCAAGAAACCGTGATCGTCACGGTTCACAGTTTCACGCCTGTGTACAATGGCAAGCAGCGGGCAGTGGAGCTCGGCATTCTGCATGATGAGGACCGCTGGCTGGCTGATCGCATGCTTGATGCGGCGGCCGAGGCGCCGCTCTATCGTACAGAACGCAACCAGCCTTACGGACCAGAAGACGGCGTGACCCATACGCTCAAACTGCATGGGCTCGCCAACGGTTTGCATAACGTTATGATCGAGGTCCGCAATGACCTCATCGCAGATGACGTCGGCCAAAGGGTCGTGGCCGACTATCTGACAGGGCTTATTCAGAGCGGTCTGGAAGCCTAAGCATAAAAAGAAAAGACCCCGGGGAGCAGTTCAACTGCAATCGGGCCGTATGGCAAAAGCCAGCGGCGCAAGTGGCACAATGGTGGCCCGCAATTCCGTGGGCGATCGGGTTTTAGGGGGAATGACATGTCTAATTACACAGAGTTGGACAAGAAGCAGGACGTGCATATTCTGCACTCCATGGGCTATGCTCAGGAGTTGGAACGGCGCATGAGCTCGTTCTCGAATTTTGCCGTATCGTTTTCCATCATTTGTATTCTTTCTGGCGGCATCAATTCGCTCGCTCAGGCAACTTCGGGCGCAGGCGGTGCCGCAATCGGCATCGGCTGGCCGGTCGGATGCTTCATCTCCCTGGTCTTTGCCGTGGCAATGGCGCAGATCAGCTCGGCCTATCCGACCGCGGGCGGGCTCTATCATTGGGGATCGATCCTCGGTAACCGCTTCACGGGTTGGCTGACGGCATGGTTCAACTTGCTCGGCCTTGTTACCGTTCTCGGCGCGATCAATGTCGGTACCTATTATTTCTTCATCGGCGCTTTCGGCGGCTACTTCGGCATGGCCGATACGACATTGATCCGTATCGTTTTCCTTGTGGTCATCACCGGCCTTCAGGCGCTGGTGAACCATATGGGTATCGGGCTGACGGCGAAGCTGACCGACTTCTCGGGTTATCTGATCTTCGCAACCTCGATCGCACTGGCTGTCGTATGCCTGATCGCCGCACCGTCCTATGATTTCGCGCGGCTGTTCACCTTCACGAATTATTCGGGCGTGGCGACGATTGCTGCCGACGGGTCGGCAACCGGTGCGCCGGTCTGGCCGCAGGTTTCCACCTTCTGGGTCTTTGCGCTTGGTCTTCTGCTGCCGATCTACACGATCACAGGTTATGACGCCTCGGCGCATACCTCGGAAGAAACGGTCAAGGCCGCGCACTCCGTTCCGCGCGGTATGGTAGCCTCCGTGCTTTGGTCGGCACTGTTCGGCTATATCATGCTATGTGCGTTCGTTCTGATGCTCCCGAATATGGACGACGCCGCAAAGCAAGGCTGGAACGTGTTCTTCTGGGCGATGGATGCTCAAGTGAACCCCGTCGTCAAAGATATCCTGTATTTCCTGATCTTCATCAGCCAATGGCTGTGCGGCCTTGCAACGGTCACCTCAGTCTCGCGCATGATCTTTGCGTTCTCACGTGACGGCGGTCTGCCGGCATCGAAGGCTCTCTCCAGAGTCAGCCCGAAACACCGCACGCCGGTTTCCGCGATCTGGACCGGTTCGATCCTCTCGGTGCTGTTCGTCTGGGGATCGTCGCTGGTATCGATCGGCGATACACCTGTTTACACCATCGTCGTATCGTGCACCGTCATCTTCCTCTTCTTCTCCTTCGCGATCCCGATCACACTCGGTCTCTTCGCTTGGGGCACGTCGAAGTGGGATAAGATGGGTCCGTGGAACCTCGGCGAGGGTATGTTCAAGCTTTTTGCGGTGCTGAGCATCATCTCGATGATCGTGATTTTCGTTCTCGGTATTCAGCCGCCGAATGATTGGGCAGGCATCATCACCGTCGGCTTCCTTGTTCTGACCGCGATCGTCTGGTTCGGCTTCGAGCAGCGCCGCTTCAAGGGGCCACCGATCGGCGATGCCATCGCTAAGCGCAAGGCCGAAATCGCAGCGGCAGAAGCGGCTGTCGGCGAGAAGTAGGCATCAGCAAATCTCTCCAACCTATGGGGTCGCAGACCTGCGGCCCCTTCACCGGCAACGACAAGGCTGCGAAGCGCGGCTATCCGCCGTGCGGCATTGTTCGTTAGGCCGATGTTTCAATTCTTTGTTCAGGCGGACCAAATCATGAGCACTAGCTATACGTTCGACGACCTCAGACGAGATGTGGCCGAAGGGCGCATTGATACGGTTCTGGCATGCCAGGTGGACATGCAGGGCCGATTGATGGGCAAGCGTTTCCAGGCGGAATTCTTCATAGAGAGCGCCTGGAAAGAAACGCATAGCTGCAACTACCTCCAAGCGACCGACCTCGAGATGGAGACCGTCTCGGGCTACAAGTCGACGAGCTGGGAGAAGGGCTATGGCGACTATACGATGAAGCCCGATCTCGCCACGCTTCGCCGTATTCCCTGGCTCGAGGGCACGGCTCTGGTGCTTTGCGATGTGCTCGACCATCACACCCATGAAGAGGTGGCGCATTCGCCGCGCGCCATCCTCAAGAAGCAGATCAGGCGGCTTGAAGCGATGGGCATGAAGGCCTTCATGGCTTCCGAACTGGAATTCTTCCTGTTCGATCAGAGCTACGACAGTGCCCGCGAGTCCGGCTATCGCAACCTGCATCTCGCCAGCGGCTACAATGAAGACTACCACATCTTTCAGACCACCAAGGAAGAGGATGTGATGCGGGCGATCCGCAAGGGCCTGCAGGGCGCCGACATTCCGGTGGAGAATTCCAAAGGCGAGGCCTCGGCGGGGCAGGAGGAAATCAACGTCCGTTATGCCGATGCGCTAACCATGGCGGACCGCCATGCGATCATCAAAAACGGCTGCAAAGAGATCGCCTGGTCGAAGGGCAAGGCCATCACCTTCCTGGCCAAATGGAACTACAATTCCGCCGGCAGCTCATCACATATCCACCAGTCGCTTTGGAGCGCCGACGGTAAGACGCCGCTGTTCTTTGACAAGGAACAAGAGCACGGCATGACGCCGCTGATGAAGCACTATGTCGCCGGCCTTCTGACGCATGCCAGCGAGATCACCTATTTCCTCGCGCCCTACATCAATTCCTACAAGCGTTTCGTGGCTGGCACCTTCGCGCCGACCAAGGCGATCTGGAGCACCGACAACCGCACGGCGGGCTATCGTCTCTGCGGCGCTGAAACGAAGGGTATCCGCATCGAATGCCGCGTCGGCGGCTCTGACCTTAATCCCTATCTCGCCTTCGCGGCGCTGATCGCCGCCGGCATCGACGGCATCGAGAACAAGCTTGAACTGGAAGCGCCTTTCGTCGGAGACGCCTATGGCGCTCGCGAGGTTCGCGAGATTCCGCGCACGCTGCGAGACGCTGCGGTGGCGCTGAACGGCTCAGAGATGCTGCGCGCCGCCTTCGGCGACGATGTCATCGATCATTACACCCGCGCTGCCGAATGGGAGCAGGAGGAGTATGATCGCCGCATTACCGACTGGGAGGTAGCGAGAGGATTCGAAAGAGCGTAATTCTCAACGTTGAGATAATTCGTTGACATAATCACAACTTCATGGGATTTTTTGAGTCCAACATGAAGGGATAGCTTTATGGCGCGGAAGAGTTCGATCGATAGGGATTGGTTTTATCAGAAGCTGACGAGCAGAGGCGAAACCATAAGCGGGCTAGGCCGGTTTCTGAATATCGATAAGAGTGCGGCTTCCCGGATGCTTGCGGGCGAACGCAAGATGAGCGCTGAGGAACAAGATTTAATCGCCCAGTTCCTGGGTGTCAGTATCGTGGATATCGCTGCCCATCGGACTATTTCACAGCAGGGATTTAAGGAAATGAAACAGCCGGATTTCACATATGGGCATATGTCATCGCCGGACATGGAGGCGGGCAGACCCGCGGCTAGCGATGAGAAAGCTCATCCGATCTTCGGGTGCATGAAAGGAACAATGACGATAGCGGCGGATCTTGACCTCACGGCGCCAATAGATGTCGAGTGGAGTGATAAACTCTACAATGAATGAGAGTTTTCTACTCGATACCTGCGCCGCTATTTGGCTGGCAAACGGGAAGCCGATATCGCAGATAGTGGTCGATGCCGTGAACGAAATCGCTCCCGGCAGTGATCGGCTTTGCGTTTCCGCATTGACCGCGTGGGAGATCGGGATGTTGATATCGCGGGGTAGAATACACAGCACGAAGCATGCGCTGGCATGGTTCGAGGATTTTGTGAAGGCCAGCGGAATACATGTGCAAACGGCTACGCCAGCCGTCATGATTGCTGCGTCCTACCTTCCTGAGCCGTTGCACAGCAATCCAATGGATCGCATTATCATCGCTACCGCACGTGAACACGATCTTACGATCATCACCCGAGACCGCGCTATTCTCGCCTATGGAGCCGCTGGTCACGTTAAGACCCTTGCCTGCTAGGCCTACTGGAGCAAAAAAGAATGACCATGATCACATGCGTATCCCCGGTAAATGGGGAGGTTTATGCTGAGCGTCCGGCGCTATCGCTGGAGGCGGCCAAGGAAGTGGTGACCCGCGCCCGCAATGCGCAGAAGGAGTGGGCGCGTCGCCCGCTGGAAGTCCGCGTTCAACTGGTGCTGAAGGGGGTTGCGCGCCTCAATGAAATGGCCGATGTCGTCGTGCCGGAACTCGCGTGGCAGATGGGCCGACCGATCAAATATGGCGGCGAATATCGCGGCTTCAACGAGCGCTCAAATTATGTGGCCTCGATCGCAGCGGATGCGCTGTCGCCGATGGTGGTGGAAGACAGCGCGAATTTCTCGCGTCGTATCGAGCGCGAGCCGCATGGCGTCGTCTTCGTCATCGCGCCCTGGAACTATCCTTATATGACGGCAATCAACACGGTCGCCCCGGCGCTGATGGCCGGCAATACCGTTATTCTGAAGCATGCCAGCCAGACGCTTCTGGTTGGTGAGCGACTGGTTCAGGCTTTCGTCGAGGCCGGTGTTCCGGCCGATGTCTTCCAGAACGTCTATCTCGACCATGAGACGACGTCGGCTCTGATCGCCGCCGGCAGCTTCAACTTCGTCAACTTCACCGGCTCGGTCCAAGGCGGACGATCGATCGAGCGTGCTGCCGCAGGCACCTTCACCAGCCTTGGTCTCGAACTTGGCGGCAAGGATCCGGGCTATGTCATGGAGGATGCCGACCTGGACGCTGCCGTCGACACCTTGATGGACGGCGCCACTTACAATTCCGGCCAATGCTGCTGCGGCATCGAGCGCATCTACGTGCATGAATCGCTCTACGATGCCTTCGTCGAAAAGTCGGTTGCGTGGGTGTCGAACTACAAGCTCGGCAATCCGCTCGATCCGGAAACCACGCTGGGCCCGATGGCGAACAAGCGTTTTGCCAAGGTGGTGCGCGAGCAGATCGCCGATGCCGTCGCCAAAGGCGCCAAAGCGCTGGTCGACCCCAAGCTTTTCCCGGCCGATGACGGTGGCGCTTATCTCGCGCCGCAGATCCTCGTCGATGTCGATCATTCCATGGCCTTCATGCGGGAAGAGACCTTCGGTCCGGCCGTCGGCATCATGAAGGTGAAGAGCGATGCCGAAGCGCTGGAATTGATGAATGACAGCCCCTACGGCCTGACGGCTTCGCTCTGGACCAAGGATGTCGAGCGTGCCTCGCGTCTCGGCCGCGACATCGAAACCGGCACGGTCTTCATGAACCGTGCCGACTATCTCGATCCGGCATTGTGCTGGACCGGTGTCAAGGAAACCGGCCGTGGCGGCTCGCTCTCCGTGATCGGTTTTCATAACCTGACGCGCCCGAAATCCTACCATTTGAAGAAGGTAACAGCATGAGCAATATCTCAGCCAATTGGAGCTACCCGAACGCCTTCAAGCTTGGCCGCGGCCGCATCAAGGAACTGGCGGACGCCTGCAAAAGCCTGGGCATGAAGAAGCCGCTCCTGGTCACCGACCGAGGGCTTGCTTCGATGGCAATCACCAAGACGGCTCTGGACATTCTGGAGGATGCAGGTCTGGGGCGGGCTCTCTTCGCCGATGTCGATCCGAACCCGAACGAGAAAAACCTTGAAGCTGGAGTCAAAGCCTTCAAGGATGGTGGACATGACGGTGTCGTTGCCTTCGGCGGCGGCTCGGGCCTCGATCTCGGCAAGTGTGTTGCCTTTATGGCCGGCCAAACGCGACCTGTCTGGGATTTCGAGGATATCGGCGATTGGTGGACCCGCGCCAATGTCGAGGGCATTGCTCCGATCGTCGCCGTGCCAACGACCGCCGGCACCGGCTCCGAAGTTGGCCGTGCCAGCGTCATTACCAATTCTGAAACGCATGTGAAGAAGATCATCTTCCATCCGAAGTTCCTGCCGGGCGTCGTCATCGCCGATCCGGAGCTGACGGTCGGCATGCCGAAGATCATCACTGCCGGCACCGGCATGGATGCTTTCGCCCATTGCCTGGAAGCCTATTCCTCGCCCTTCTATCACCCGATGTCGGCCGGCATCGCGCTCGAAGGCATGCGGCTCGTCAAGGAATTCCTGCCACGCGCCTATAGGGAAGGTACCGACCTCGAAGCGCGCGCCAACATGATGAGCGCCGCTGCTATGGGCGCCGTCGCCTTCCAGAAGGGGCTTGGCGCCATTCACGCGCTGTCGCATCCGATCGGCGCCGTCTACAACACGCATCACGGCATGACCAATGCTGTCGTCATGCCGGGCGTCCTGCGCTTCAACCGCAAGGCCATCGAAGACAAGATCGCCCGCGCTGCCGCCTATCTCGGCATCTCCGGCGGTTTCGACGGCTTCTACGACTATGTGTTGAAGTTGCGCACTGAACTCGGCGTTCCGGAAAGCCTTTCAGCCATGGGCATCGCGTCCGATCGCATCGATGAGCTCTCGGCTATGGCGATCGAAGATCCGAGTGCCGGCGGCAATCCTGTGGCGATGACGCTGGAAAACACCAAGGCGCTGTTCCGCGACTGCTTCTAAGCATATTGCCTCGAACTTTTGATCGTGCCGCGAGATGATTGCGGCGCGATTTTTTGTACTCACATGGATGATTGAAATCTTCACCCGATGGACGGCGTCTGATGGTGCGTCGGTTCAGGTTTTGCCGATGCAAGAACGCTGTCGTCAAAGTTGCGATTAGGGCTTTGTTAACCATATTTCGAAACAATGTCTTAACCGCACCGATGAGTCAGATGGTGCTGAAAAGAGCGATGTTCGTGCTCACCGCCATCTTGCCGGAGACCGACTATGCCAGTTATCACATTTGCAAATACGAAGGGTGGGGCGGGGAAGACGACTGCGGTTTTGCTGTTGTCTACCGAACTGGCGCGACGCGGCTACCGAGTCACCATTCTCGACGCCGACCCGCAGCATTGGATTTCGCACTGGTACGAGATTTCCGGCAACCGTGTTCCCAACATCTCGGTCATCGATTTCGTGACCAGCGCGTCCTTGCCTGTGCATCTTTCCGAAAACAGTGCGACAGACTATTTCATCCTGGACCTGCCGGGCGCTCGCACGCCGCTGTTGGCAACGGCGCTCGGTCTCTCCGATCATGTGCTCATACCAATCCAGGGCTGCGCGATGGATGCGCGGGGCGGAGCGCAGGTGCTGGAACTGCTGCAATATCTGGAACAGCGGGCTGGCATCCGCATCAATCATTCGGTCGTGCTGACCCGCGTCAATTCGATGGTGACGACCAGAGCGCTGCAGGTGGTCAAAGCGCTGCTCTCCGAACGGAGCGTTACGGTGCTCGAAACGCCGATCATCGAACGCTCTGCCTTCCGCGACATCTTCGATTGTGGCGGGACGCTCTATACAATGGATCCGAGCCGGGTCAGCAATCTGGACAAGGCTCAGGAAAACGCCCGGGCCTTTGCCGAGGAGATGATGCGGCTCGTGCCGACCCGGCTAACAGCTTCGGACCGAAGCGCCGGCCATGAGGCGATCCGCAGCGCCGCATAAGTTATTCTCACAATAGAAAGGCCGCCGGATAAGCTATCCGACGGCCTTATCATTTCTCAAATACGATCAATCGACGAATTCGACCACCACACCCGGCTTGACCATCTTGGCAAGTTCGGTCGCATCCCAATTAGTCAGGCGCACGCAGCCATGGCTCTGCGACTTGCCGATCTTCGAAGGATCTGGGGTGCCGTGAATGCCATAGGTCGGTTTTGACAGCGCCATCCAGACGACGCCGACCGGGCCGTTGGGGCCGGGAGGAATGTCGAGGATTTTATCGTTAGCGCCCTGCTTGAAGTTGATCTTCGGATTGTATGTATAGCCCGGATTGAAGGCGACGCGCTCGACGGTGACGGTGCCGGAGGGCGACGGCGTATCGGTCGAACCGATGCTGGCAGGGTAAGCGGCAATCAGGGCGCCGCTGGCGTCATAGGCGAAAACCTGCTTACGGCCCTTGTCGGCCAGGATCTTGGCGACAGTGCCGGTCTTGCCCGGGCCGGTGTTGACCACTTTGATCGTGCTGCCAGGGACCGTGAAGTCGACGCCGGGATTGAGCTCCTTCAGGTAGCCTTCGTCCATATGGAAGCGTTCGGCCAGCATTTCCGTGGTCGAGGTGTAGCCGAGCGAAGGCATCTGTGCCTTCTCGGCATAATCTTCAGGGATCGACGCGACATAGGGGCCGGCGGCATCGGCGGGCGTGATCGTGTAGTTGACGATCGGCATGCCACCCGACAGGCGCAGTTGTTCAAGGATCGAATCCGTGTCGTTCGGGTTCAATGTCTGACCGGTCATCTGTTGATAGGCGTAGATCGCCTTCGTGACATTGGCGCCCATGCGGCCATCGATCGCGCCCGGCGATATGCCCTGGCGAGCGAGGAAGACTTCAAGCGCCGTGATCTCCATCTTCGACTTGCCCTTCAGCGTGATGACGGGCTCGGCGGGCGGCTTGCGTTCGATGGCGGGTGCCTGCTCCTGCGGATCGATCGATGCGTAGTCGTTACCGTTTCGATTCTGAGATTGGCCGTTCACGTCCGGAAGCGGCTGGTTGTCGAGCGGCTCGTTCTGGATTTCGCCGCCGCGCGGAATGCCGCTGGTGACGACGCCGCGATCCTGCTGGCCGTAGCCGCTGTCGACATAACCATCATTACTCCCGAAATCGTCGCTGCGATATTGGCGGTAGTCGCGATAGCCACCATTGTTGGAAAGCTGCGTGTCGCCATATCGGTTGCCGTCACCATAGCCGTCATTATTATAAACGTCACGGCGGGGCGCGCGGGGGTAATAGGTGCTGGCACGCATCTCTGTAGCGAGGACGTTGCCATAGCGGTCGATCAACACGCGAT
The DNA here is from genome assembly GCF_029714285.1 of Rhizobium sp. CB3090. Lineage (NCBI taxonomy): Bacteria > Pseudomonadati > Pseudomonadota > Alphaproteobacteria > Hyphomicrobiales > Rhizobiaceae > Rhizobium > Rhizobium sp. CB3090. The sequence continues at coordinate 1,989,496 of NZ_CP121662.1, read as the reverse complement.
GGCCGCGCCCATCACGGGCGACGGTCACGACGCCTTGCTCCGGATACTGATCAAGGATTCGTCCGTCAGGGGTCACCAGAACGACATCGTTCCCGCCACGATAAAATTGTGCCTGCGCATTGGTCAGCGCAAGAGCAGATGTCGCGGCTGTCAGAGCCAGAGCAAGGCTGAATTTCAGGAACCGGTTCACGTCTGTCGAATCCTCGGGTGATGGCTGAGCCGACACACACATGGCAATTTTGACGCTAGTGTGGAATTTGAATGTATCATGCTGAATAAAAGATAAAAATTTATGTGATCAAGGCGTCAAGTTAACGTTCGGTAAGACAAACCACCGTTAATTCTCGTCCTGTCTCATTTCGAAACGATTTTTCAGGGGCGGGCGATCAAAGGCCGGTAGAGGAGGATTGCAGGAAATGATGGACTTTGCCGCAGCCAAGGGACCGAAACTGACGCTGGATGAGAGCTCCGTGCTGGACATCGGCGCCTGCATCGTCGACGGCAACAATCTCGCGCCGGGACGCGCCATTCCGGATGACGGTGATCCGCGCATCGATCATTCGCTGGAGGGCTTTCTCTTTACCTGCGGTCCGGATCATATCCGCCATCCGGAACCGATGTCAGGCGCTTTCGAGGGCAAGCGCTATCCACTACACGGCTCCATCTCCTCACATCCCGCAAAGATCCTGTGGACCCGGTTCGAGAACGGCAATGCGGAGTGCCGCGCCGATATCGACATTGTCACCGCCGAACGCCGCACGGCCCGGCTGGAGCGTCATTGGCGTATCGACGGCGCGACGGGCGAGGTTTCGCTTAACGACCGTATCGTCAACACCAGCATCGAGGCGATGCCGGTCTTTCTGATGTATCACATGAATGTCGGCGGCAAATGGTTCGATGATGGCGTACGGCTCTCCGGCCAGATGCTGGAGAACGGCGGTTTCCCCTGGACCTTCGGCGAGGAGCTGGGCGGTCTTTTTTGTGTGCCGGCAACGGCCAAAGGCGAGGACTGGTCCGAACTGTGCCTCGGGCCGATTGCTGCCATCGGCGGCAAATCGCTGCGGGTTCGGTTCGGCACGGATACGCTGCCCTTCCTGCAGGTCTGGCGCAACCAGCGTGCGCCGGCACATGTCCTCGGTATCGAGCCCGTTTCGCATCGCTGGGTCTCACGCGCCGAACTGGAGGAGGCGGGTGAATTCAATATTCTCCAGCCTGGGGAAGCCAGGAGTTTCGCACTCAACTTTGCCTTCGTCTGAAAGGCTTGAATCGGTTGACGCTCGGCCCATGGCGGCGTAGACCATGGCCCTCGGTTTCAGAGAGGAAATGAACCATGGATATCCGCCCGATCGATGACGAATACTCGGTTTCCGGCCAGATCACGCTGGAGGATCTCGATCAGATCAAGGCCATGGGTTTCAACTCCATCGTCTGCCATCGCCCTGATAATGAGAGCCCGGATCAGACGCCGTTTTCCGTCATCGAAGCCCGCGCCAAGGAGCTTGGTCTCGAAATCGCGCACGTGCCCGTCGGGCCGATGGGTGTGACCGAAGAGGCCGTGCAGGGCATGGTCGATGCGCTCGACGAATTCCCGCGGCCGATGCTCGGCTATTGCCGCTCCGGCGCACGCTCCACCGCGATCTATCAGAAGACACACCATATTCGCGGCTGAGCCACTACGACCAGACCCGCGAGAGATTGAGGGCGTTGCCGATGGGCAGCGCCCGGTTTGTTACCCGTCACCCGCACAACATCAGGAGAGAAGCATGAGCATCAAGCGTATCGACGTCGGGGCCCGCATGAGCGGCGCCGTCATTCACGGCAACACCGTCTACCTCGCCGGCCAGGTTGGTGAAGGCGAAAGCGTCACGGATCAGTGCAAGTCGGCACTGGCCGAAGTCGATCGTCTTCTCGCTGCAGCCGGCTCCAACAAATCGAAGATCCTGCAGACGATCATCTATCTCTCCGACATCGCCTATTTCGCCGAAATGAACGCCGCCTGGGAAGCCTGGGTCGATCCGGCCAATACGCCGGCCCGCGCCACCAGCGAGGCCAAGCTCGCTGCCCCGAAATACAAGGTCGAGTTCATCGTCACCGCCGCAATCGACTAATCTCCGATTTGATGTATTTTCCAAAAGCCGGTGAGGGCGCTCTCACCGGCTTTTTGTTTGTGAAATTTCCGTCAACGTCCGTGACGGTGTAATGGCCTCGGGATCGAGCACGATCTCGATGATCGACGGCTTGCCGCTGGCGCGCGCGCGTTCAAAGGCAGGGCCGAATTCTTCCGTCGCCTTTACTGTCTCGCCATGACCGCCATAGGCACGGGCTAGCGCTGCGAAGTCTGGATTATCAAGCGATGTGGCGCTTACGCGACCGGGATATTCCCGCTCCTGATGCATGCGGATGGTGCCGTACATGCCGTTGTTGATGACCAAAGCAATCAGCGGCAGGCCGTACTGGACGGCGGTCGCGAATTCCTGTCCGTGCATCATGAAACAACCGTCGCCGGCAAAGCAGATCACCTCCCGCTCGGGAAAGAGCTGCTTGGCAGCAACCGCCGCCGGCAGGCCGTAGCCCATCGAGCCCGAAGCCGGCGCCGCCTGCGTGTTGAAGCGACGGAAGCGATGAAAGCGGTGCAGCCAGGTGGCATAGTTGCCGGCGCCATTGGTGAAGATCGTATCATCAGCCGTGTTGGCCTCGATCCAGTCCATGATACGGCCCATATGCACAGCGCCGGGGCTCTTCTCCGGCGTCGTCGACCAGGCGAGATAGGCGGCATGCATGCGCGCCGTCCGCTCCGCCCAACGCGGTTCTGCCGGCGCTTCGAGATCGGCGAGCGCCGCGACGAAATCTGCCGGGCTGGCGCATATCGCCAGATCCGGGCGATAGACGCGACCGAGTTCGGACGGGTCGGGATGGATATGGACGAGCTGTTGTTGCGGGTAAGGGATGTCGACCAACGTGTAGCCGGACGACGGCATTTCCGAAAGGCGACCGCCGAGCAGGATCAGCAGATCGGCCTCTTTGACCTCCTTTGCCAGCGCCGGATTGATGCCGATGCCGACATCGCCTGCGTAACTCGGATGCAGATGATCGAACAGCATTTGCCGGCGAAAGGAGCAGCCGACCGGCAGCTTGAAGCGCTCGGCGACGTGTCTGATGTTCGCGACCGCGTCATCATTCCAGCGCGTGCCGCCGAGAATGACCATAGGCCGTTCGGCCGCGATCAGGCGTAGATAGAGATCGTCGAGCTGACTGCGGCCTGGATGGGCTGCCACCGGCATGTAGCGCTTGGCAAGCGGCGCCTCGACCTCGTCGCGCAGCATATCCTCAGGCAGGGTCAGGACGACGGGGCCGGGCCGGCCTGAGGTCGCAATGGCGAAGGCGCGTGTGACGAATTCCGGAATGCGGGCGGCATCGTCGATCTCGCCGACCCATTTGGAAAATTCGGTAAAGGCGCGGCGGAATTCCACCTCTTGGAAGGCTTCGCGCTCGCGGGCGTCGCGCTGCACCTGGCCGATGAAGAGGATCATCGGGATAGAATCCTGCCGGGCAATATGCAGGCCGGCCGAGGCATTGGTTGCACCCGGACCGCGGGTTACCATGCAGATGCCGGGCTCACCCGTCAGCCGACCCCAGGCGTCCGCCATCATGGCCGCGCCGCCCTCCTGGCGACAGACGAGCACGGCAATGTCGCTGTCATGAAGCGCATCCAGCACGGCAAGAAAGCTTTCGCCGGGAACGCACGAGATGCGCCGGACGCCATTTGCCTTCAGGGCTTCGACGATGAGCTGGCCGCCTGTGCGCTTCATGGTTTTGCCTTTCCTTCCTCCAGTTCCGCCAATTCAGCGAGAACCTCCTCCTGATGCTCACCAAGACGCGGGCTAGGCCGCGTATAAGTCAACGGCGTTTCCGACAGGACAATCGGCGTCCGTACGCTCGGGATGAGGGTGCCGGCGGCATCCTCGAGATCGGTCCGCAGGCCGCGAGCTTGGATTTGGGGGTCGGCGAACATGTCTTCGATCGTATTGATCGCGCCGGCCGGCACCGCATTGTCCTCGCAGGCTCTGAGCAGATCCGCTTTCTTCCAGGACAGGGTTTTTGTCGAGATGAAAGCGCGGACGTCATCACGATGGGCGACGCGGGCTTTGTTGGTGGCATAGCGTTCATCGTCCGCATGTGCCTCGATGCCGAGGATTGCGCAGAGACGGCGGAACTGTCCGTCATTGCCGACGGCAAGGATCAGGTAGCCGTCGGCTGTTGGCACGATCTCATAGGGCGAGATATTGGGATGAGCGTTTCCGAGGCGCGTGGGAGCCTTGCCGGAAATTAGGTAGTTCATGTTCTGATTGGCGAGCACGGCGGATTGCACGTCAAGCAATGCCATATCGACAAGCTGGCCTTCGCCGGTCTTCAGCGCATGGATCAGGGCCGCTTCAATCGCGGAAACGGCATAGATGCCGGTGAAGATATCGGCGATTGCGACCCCTGCTTTCATCGGCGGGCCATCCGGCTCGCCGGTGATCGACATGAAGCCGGACATGCCCTGGACGATATAATCATAGCCTGCGAGACCGGCATAAGGGCCGGTCTGGCCGAAGCCGGTGATCGAACAATAGACCAATTTGGGATTGATCTTCCTCAGGCTCTCGTAGTCGAGGCCATATTTGACAAGGCCGCCAAGCTTGAAATTCTCGATCAGCACATCGGCGGTCATGACCAGCCGTCGAACGAGGGCTTGACCTTTTTCCGTCTTGAGATCAGCGACAACGGAACGCTTGCCGCGATTGGCGGAGTGGTAGTAGGCGGCGGACAGGTTTTCCCCATCCTTTCCCTCGACGAAGGGCGGACCCCACTGGCGCGTGTCGTCGCCTCCATCGGGATTCTCGACCTTTATGACATCGGCGCCGAGATCGGCCAGCATCTGCCCAGCCCAGGGACCGGCAAGAACGCGGGCCAGTTCGATGACGCGAATGCCGGAAAGCGGCGGTTTCTTAGTCCTATGATCGGTCATGTCGGTCCAGACGGGCGGCTACGGCGTAAACGTACTCTCAGATGTATCGGATACGGGCTTGGAAGCAAAGCGGCGCTCGCGCCAGAGAATATAAAGGCCGGAGGCGATGATGATGGATATCCCGACCCCTTTTTATCAGATATCTGTCAGCTCCGATTGATGCAAACGGGGCGGGGAACTGCCGGTGGCCCTCATTCGAATATTCCTATGGGAATCAGACTTTTGCAGTCACCTGTTTACACCAGCTCGCAAAATCCGAGATGGCTCCGGCCGCGCCGATCTCGTTCAGAGTCTCGTGCCGCATGTCCTGATGGATGGTCATGGTGATATGCGAAAATCCGGCCTTTTTCAAATGGTTTGCCAGCCAGGAGACCGCTTTTCCATTGTTCGTCGCGGGGTCACGCTCGCCGCCGACGAGATGAATCGGCATGTCGCGCCGAAGCCGATCGAGGTGATCCCTTTGCTGTGCGCGGAAAGTCAGCTCGAAAACATCTAGCCACAGCGAGACCGACGCGTCGAAGCCGCAGAGCGGGTCGGCAATGTACTTATCCACCTCTTCCGGAATACGCGACAGCCAGTCGAATTCGGTGCGGCGATTGGCAATGGATTGGCCCCAGGCGTCGAAGGTCAGCTTTGGCAGCAGCCCGCTCGGGACATCGGAGCCCTTCAGCATGCGTTCCGCCTTCAGGATGACTTGCGCAGCGCGCCCGGCAAGGCCTGGATTGAAATTCGAATTCCAAACCGTGACGGCGTCGAACTTATCGGGATGAGTCACCGCCACGTTGAGGCTGATCAAACCACCCATGGAGTGACCGAAGAGGATGACTGGCAGACCGGGATGGGCAGTCGCGGCAAGCTCGCGGATCGCCATCACATCGGCAATGACCGCATCGACGCCGTTGCGCCTTGCGAAGCGGCCGAGTGGGGCGTCGGCAGCCGTCGTCTCGCCATGGCCGCGATGATCATGGGCGTAGACGTGAAATCCGTGCGCCGCCATCGCTCCGGCAAAGCGTTCGTAGCGACGGGAATGTTCGGCAAGGCCGTGGCTGATGAGAAGCACGCCACGGACATCGCCCTCTGCCGGCGCATGATGATAGGCGAGTGTCGCACCTGTCGGACTATTCAGACGCTTCGTTTCGGCAAACATGATGCACGTTTCCTCCCCATCGGGACGAAAGGTCATCGCTGCCGCGATTGCAATGCGCGGTTAGTGAAGCTCACAGAAATAAATTTTCGCGGTCGTTGCGATTTAGGGTTGCGTGCTGCCGATCAAACTGCTTATTTGTTCTCATATTGTTCTGTTTTGGAGGTATGAAATGAGGCCTTGGCTTCAAGGGTTTGCAGTTGCGGTCTGGGCTGCGATGGTGATGGTGACGAGCGCCGTGGCTGAGGAGAATAGCCACGGGCGAACGCGCTTTATTCTGGCGGCAAGTTGGGAACCCGCGTTCTGCGCGACGAACCAAAAGAAGGCAGAATGCCGAAATCAATCATCGAATAATTTCGACGCCAAGAACTTTTCGCTGCATGGTCTTTGGCCGATGCGGCAGGAATATTGCGATGTTTCCGATGATCTGAAGCAGTCCGATCGCAGCAGCGATTGGAAAGATCTGCCGGCTGTTCAACTGTCGGCGGAAACTAAGGCTTCGCTGGATAAAGTCATGCCCGGCACGCAATCCGGTCTGGAACGGCATGAGTGGATCAAGCATGGCAGTTGCACCAAGCTCAGCGCCGATGATTATTTCGGGACTGCAGTGGGCTTGATCAACGAACTCAACACTTCTGCCGTGCGCGATCTTTTCGCGCAGAATATCGGCAAGACGCTCGATGCCGAAGCCATCAAGGCTGCGTTTAATAAAAGCTTTGGCGCAGGCGCCAGCGATCGCGTGAAAATGAGCTGCCGCCAGGTCGGCAAGGTACGCGTGATCTCGGAACTGACGATCGGCCTGTCTGAAGATGCCATCCAGCCGTCGCCAGAAGGCGAGCCCCGACTTGAGCAACTGATCCAGAGTGCCGGCAAAACATCGTTCGGCTGTGATCAGGGCGTCGTGGACGCGGCGGGTTTCTGACATCCAGCAGCGGCTCGGCGCGGATAAATGCCCTCGGACAAGGTTTCGCCGTTGCCCGGGGGCGGGGTTTCGCCTACATAGCGGCACAATTCGCAATGTTATCCGCCTGTGGAGTAACCCAAGCTATGGCACGTCAGTTCATCTATCATATGGCCGGTCTGAATAAGGCCTATGGCGCCAAGAAGATTCTGGAAAATATTCATCTCTCCTTTTATCCCGACGCCAAAATCGGCATTCTCGGCCCGAACGGTGCCGGTAAGTCGACCGTGCTGCGCATCATGGCCGGCCTCGACAAGGAATATACCGGCGAAGCCTGGCTGGCCGAAGGCGCCACCATCGGCTACCTGCCGCAGGAGCCTCAGCTCGATCCCAACAAGACGGTGTTCGAAAACGTCATGGAAGGCGTTGCCAAGAAAACCGAAATCCTCAATCGCTACAACGAATTGATGATGAACTATTCCGACGAGACTGCGGAAGAGGGCGCCAAGCTCCAGGACATCATCGACAGCCAGAATCTCTGGGATCTGGAAAGTCAGGTCGAGATGGCGATGGAAGCATTGTGCTGCCCGCCGCGCGATGCCGAAGTCACCAGCCTTTCCGGCGGTGAGCGCCGCCGTATCGCGCTTTGCCGCCTGCTTCTCTCGCAGCCGGACCTGCTGCTGCTCGACGAACCGACCAACCATCTCGACGCCGAGACCATCGCCTGGCTGGAAAAGCACCTGCGCGACTATCCGGGTGCCGTGATGATGATCACCCACGACCGCTACTTCCTCGACAATGTTACCGGCTGGATTCTCGAACTCGACCGCGGCCGCGGCATTCCCTACGAAGGCAACTATTCCGCTTACCTGCAGGCCAAGGCCAAGCGCATGCTGCAGGAATCCCGCGAAGAAGCTGGCCGCCAGAAGGCAATCAGCCGCGAACAGGAATGGATCGCCTCCAGCCCCAAGGCTCGTCAAGCCAAGTCCAAGGCGCGTATCAACGCTTACGAACAGTTGGTCGATGCTGCCGAAAATCAGCGTCCCGGTGATGCGCAGATCATCATTCCGGTCAGCGAGCGTCTCGGCCAGGTGGTGATCGAGATGGAGGGCATCACCAAGGGCTTCGAAGGCCGCACGCTGGTCAACGATCTGTCGATCAAGCTGCCGCCGGGCGGCATCGTCGGCATCATCGGCCCGAACGGCGCCGGCAAGACGACCCTGTTCAAGATGATCACCGGGCAGGAAAAGCCGGATTCCGGCTCGATCCGCATCGGCGAGACGGTGCATCTCAGCTATGTCGACCAGAGCCGCGATGCACTCGACGGCAATAAGACCGTATGGGAGGAAATCTCCGGCGGCGCCGAAATCATCAAGCTCGGCAAGTTCGACATGAACTCGCGTGCCTATTGCGGCGCCTTCAACTTCAAGGGCGGCGATCAGCAGCAGAAAGTCGGCAATCTCTCCGGCGGTCAGCGCAACCGCGTTCACCTGGCCAAGATGCTGAAGGCTGGCGGCAACGTGCTTCTGCTCGACGAACCGACCAACGATCTCGATACGGAAACGCTGGGGGCGCTGGAAAGCGCGCTCGAAAACTTCGCCGGCTGCGCCATCATCATTAGCCATGATCGCATGTTCCTCGACCGCCTGGCCACGCATATCCTGGCCTTTGAAGGCGAAGGCCATGTTGAATGGTTCGAAGGCAATTTCGAAGATTACGAGCAGGACAAAATCCGCCGCCTCGGCCCCGATGCTCTCAATCCGGGCAGCCAGGCACACAAGCGTCTGACCCGATAAGTTTGCTGTCTTTCCGTTATGGAGAACCCCGGCAAGTCCGGGGTTTTTCTTTGCCGAAGGGCAAGAAGCGCATATTCCTCATCCGACAAAAACTAACAGATTTCCGACGTTGAATTCTCCTAACCCGCAATTGGGTCTTGCGGATCGTACTCAAATCACATAAAGATATCTTTATATCTTGATTGGGTGACTGATGACGGATCTGGTGAAATTTGGTTTGGATGATCTGGTAGATGTGCTGAAAGCGGCAGGTGAGCCGACGCGGCTGCGTCTGCTGGCGCTTCTTGCTGCCGGCGATCTCACCGTCACCGATCTTACCGAAATTCTCGGCCAATCGCAGCCGCGTATTTCGCGCCATCTGAAGCTGCTCGGCGAGGCCGGCCTGATTGATCGCTATCAGGAGGGTGCCTGGGCCTATTTCCGCCTGAAGCAGGAGGGCAAGGCGGTCGTGCTCGTGCGCACGCTTCTCCGCCACGCGGCTGAAAACGATCCGGTGTTGCTGCGTGATGGCGAGCGGCTTTCTGCTGTCAAGCGTATCCGTGCGGAACGGGCGCAGGCCTATTTCAGCCGCAATGCTGCGGAGTGGGATGAGCTACGCCGCCTGCATGTGGCGGATGAGGATGTCGACAAGGCCTTGATGGAGCTGATCGGTCCGCAGCAGATCGACTCCTTCCTGGATCTCGGCACCGGTACGGGCCGGATGCTGCAATTGCTGGCGGGGCATTATCGCCGCGCGGTCGGCATCGACGCCAGCCGTGACATGTTGGCGGTCGCCCGCGCCAATCTCGACCGATCGAATATCACCGCCGCTTCCGTGCGGCATGGCGACATTTTCAACCTGCCGCTCGAGGCCCAAGATTTCGACCTGATCACCATTCATCAGGTACTGCATTTTCTTGACCAGCCGGAGATTGCCATCAACGAGGCGGCGCGAATGCTCAGGCCTGGCGGCCGGCTGGTGATCGTCGATCTTGCCCCGCACGGGCTGGAATATCTACGCGACGAACATGCGCATCTGAGACTCGGTTTCTCGCATCAGACCATATCGGAATGGTTGAAATTGGCGGGGCTTGATGTCGAGCAGGTGCTGGACCTTCATTCGGGGAAGGAAGGCGGTCAGGCGCTGACGGTCACGATCTGGCTGGCGCGCGACCCGCGGCTGCTGATCGCCGCCGGACAGGGTCGTCAATCGTCCCCCATTCTTGCCGGGAGAGCTTGATATGTCTTCAAAGACTGAAAACGGCCAGCGTGGCATTCGTATTTCCTTCGAATTCTTCCCGCCGAAATCGGAGGAAGCCGAGACGCAGTTGTGGAACACGGTGGCTGACCTGACCGAGTGGGAACCGGATTTCGTCTCGGTCACCTATGGCGCCGGCGGTTCGACCAAAACGCCGACATTGTCTGCCGTGCGCCGGATGATTCATGAAACGCCGTTCACGACCGCTTCGCATTTGACGTGCGTGGGTGCAACGCGTGAGGATACGCATCGGGTTATCGACGATTTGCTCGCCACCGGCGTCCGCCGTTTCGTTGCGCTGCGCGGTGATCCGCCGGGCGGTGTCGGCTCCGCTTACCAGCCGCATCCCGGCGGCTATGCCAATGCGGCCGAACTGGTATTGGCTCTGCGGGAGCGCGGCGATTTCGATATTTCCGTATCCGCCTATCCGGAGAAACATCCGGAGAGCCGCGATACCGCAGCCGATATCGATATGCTGAAGCGCAAGGCGGATAATGGCGCCAATAGGGCACTCACCCAGTTCTTCTTCGATAATGACGCCTTTGAGCGTTATCATGACCGCGTGCGCGCTGCCGGCGTGAAGATTCCCGTCGTGCCGGGTATCATGCCGATCCAGAACCTGACGCAATTGAAGCGGTTTGCCGGTGCCTGCGGCACCCATATCCCTTCCTGGCTGGACGAACGTTTCGAAGGCCTCGACGAAGATGCCGATAAACGTGCCGATGTGGCTGCAGATGTCGCCGCGGAGCAGATCGAAGATCTGGTTCGTCGCGGCATCCATGAGTTTCATCTTTATACGATGAACCGCTCGCCGCTCGTCAGCGCCGTTCTCGATCGGTTGAATATTCCGCGCAAGACAGATGCGCGCGAGGGGGCCGCTGCTTGACGGGATGCGAGATGTGAGCATGAAAAAGCGCATGTCGATTCCGGCATGCGCTTTTTAAATGGAATAGGCGTTTTGTTAGCTTTCAGGAGTTCGGTTTCTGCACTGTTCGCTATTTCGTCAGATGAAAAGCATCGTCACAACGAAAAGGAATGCTGCACTGACCACTAGGACGTTGATGGATCGCGTCAATCCCATGTCTTCCTCCTCCTTAGTCAACCGTTAGAACCTATGTCAGAAATGTGTCGCTTGGAAAGCAAATTCGTTGCTGCGACGCGGTAGGATGCGGAGGTTTTGAATCGTTGTCTCGCGGTAACGATTTGTTTTAATTCGTTAAACTGTAACCATGCGACGTTCACGAAATTTAATGCATCGTTAATTTAGCTGTGAATAAGTTAAGGCGGATGTCCTTTGCCGAACCAAGAAGCAGGTCGTTATGGGCCACTCGTTCCCGCGTTCGGTCGCATGCGTGCGTAAAGCCGCCCGTCGAGAATGAGTAGGCCCGCGCCGATCAGCAGCATGCCGGCGATTTCCGTAAATCCCAGTCGCTCACCAAGGAAGAGAAAGCCGAGCAGGATGGCGCTTGGCGGCACGAGCAGGGTGACCAGCGAGGCGTTGGTGGCGCCGGCGAGTGCCATGACGCGGAAATAGAGGATATAGGCAAAGGCGGTCGACAACAGTGCCATGCCGAGAATGGCGGCGAGGGCAGTGACCGGCGGCGTGGCTAGCGTCCAGGGTTGATCAAGCAAAAGGGCCACCGGCAGTATGAGGGCCGCGGAGCAGGTCAATTGGCCTGCTGCAATAATAGGCGGCGCTACGCCTTTGAACCGTTTGGCGTAGATCGCGGCGAAGCCGTAGGAGACTGCTGCAAGGATCGGCAGCAGCAGCGCCCAGAGAGGGACCTCGGCTCTATCAGTCACGCTTGGACCGAGCAGCACGATCGTGCCCAGGAGTCCCGTCAGGCAGCCGGCGAGTTTGGCGGATGTCAGCCGTTCGTCGGTGGTGAAGTGGTTGCCGATCAAGACCGTCCAGATCGGCGTCGTTGCGTTCAGAATGGAGGCAAGCCCGGCACCCATCTGGGTTTGGCCGATGAAGATCAATGTGTGAGGCACGGCGTTGTTGATCAGACCCAGCAACAGGAACTGCCGCCAATGCGCTCTCAGCAAATCATAGATCCGGAAGCGACCGGCGATGTAGATATGCAGCGCTACTGCCGCCAGCGACAGGCGGAGGAAGACCAGCGTAAATGGTGGCACATAATGAACAGCGATGCGCGCAAAGAAGAAAGAGCCGCCCCAGATCAAGCCCAGCGCCAGCAGCAGGCTCCAGGTGAGTGCATTCATGCGATTGGTGGTATTCATCGGATGCGCCTCGCCATTTTGGGGGTTATCTTGGCGAAAGGAGAGGCGTTTTCCACCCGTTTCTTGCTGAGCCTTGATCGCATGCCGGGATATCACCGGATAGTTGCCGGGTTCCGAAAACGAAAAAAGGCGGCCAAAGCCGCCTTCAGACTGCTGACAAACCCCTGGCGATGCTGGGGGTTTTGTGATTCATTGGGATATGTTGAAGAAACCCGCTGCCGAACAGACGGCGATCGAGATGGTGACGCTCGATAGCCTTGTGCCGAAGGATCACCTGCTTCGCAAGATCGATCAGGTGATCGATTTTTCCTTCATCCATGATCGTGTTGCCGGACTTTACTGCGCCGACAACGGCCGGCCGGCGCTCGATCCGACCTTGATGTTCAAGGCGCTGTTTATCGGCTATCTGTTCGGCATCCGCTCGGAGCGTCAGTTGGTGCGCGAGATCGAGGTCAACGTCGCCTATCGCTGGTTCCTGCGGCTGAGGCTGACGGACGGAGTGTTCGACGCCTCGACCTTGTCGCAGAACCGCCGCCGGCGCTTCAACGATCCCTGCGTAGCCCAGGATATCTTCGATCATATCGTCGAACAGGCGATCGCCCACAAGCTGGTCGACGGCACGGTGCTTTATACCGACTCGACGCATCTGAAGGCCAATGCCAACAAGGGCAAATACGATCTTGCCATGATCGAAAAGTCGCGTGCCGACTATTGGGCCGATCTCGACCGGGCCATTGAGGCCGAGCGTGTCGTGCACGGCCAGAAGCCGTTGAAGGAGAAGGAGCGCGAGCCGCAGGTCAAGGAGACCAAGGTCAGCCGCACCGATCCGGAGGCGGGCTATATGGTGCGCGACGGCAAGCCCAAGGGCTTCTTCTATCTCGACCACCGCACGGTGGACGGCAAGCTTGCCATCATCACCGACACCCATGTCACACCGGCCAACGTGCATGACTCGATCGTCTATCTCGATCGGCTGGACCGGCAGCGCCGCCGCTTCGGCTTCGACGTCGGTGCCGTCGGACTGGATGCCGGCTATGCCACGGCCGGTATCGCCAAGGGGCTGGAAGACCGGCAGATCCTCGGCGTCACCGGCTATCGCAATCCGACGCCGCCCAAGGCCGGCATGATGCGCAAGTCGAAGTTCGTCCATGACATGCAAGCCGATGGTTATCGCTGCCCCGAGGGTCAGCTCTTGACCTATGCCACCACCGACCGCAACGGCTACAAGCACTACACATCCGATCCGGCCATCTGCCAAACCTGTCCGCTGCTGGCCTCCTGCACATCCAACGCCAAAGCGGTCCGCTCCATCACCCGCCATGTCTGGCAAGATGCTCGTGAACGCACCGATGCCCACCGTCTCACCCCCTGGGGAAGGGCTATCTACAAGCGCCGCAAGGAGACGGTCGAACGCTCCTTTGCCGATGCCAAGCAACTGCACGGGCACCGCTATGCCCGCTTCCGAAGTCTCACCCGCGTCGCCTGCCAGTGCCTGCTGGCGGCAGCAGCGCAGAACATCAAGAAGATCGCCATGGCGCTCACCAAAGCACCCAAACCGAGCCTGGCGTGAGGGCCAGAGGCCGCCAACTTCCCCTCGCCGCACAGCCCAACTTAAAACAACCCATGGTCATAAAATAAAACCCGCCGAAAATATCGACGGGTTTGTCAGCAGTCTGAAGGCGGCCAAAGCCGCCTTTCTATACCAGGGCAGTAGCGCTCAAAGCGCGTTCAGCAGTGATTGTGTCGCCCAACCATCGGCAGGAAGGCCGAGGCGAAACTGTTCCTTTTGGACGGCGACGCGCGTGCCCGAGCCGAGAATGCCATCGATCTTGCCGACATCGTAGCCGCGTGCCGTGAGCTTGGTCTGAAGCGCCTTCATATCGACATCGCTCAAGCCAGCTTCCGGCGTGCCCTTGTTATAGGTCGGAGCGCCGGCGAAGCGGGTGGCGAAATAGGCTGCAGACGTCGTGTAGATAAACGACTGATTCCATTGGAGATAGGCATTGTAGTTCGGATAGGTCAGGAATGCCGGGCCTTTACGACCCTGCGGCAGAATGAGCGCAGCCGGCAGCGAACCGAAGCTTGTGTTGCCGTCGCGCGGCTTGACGCCGAGCTGGAACCAGTCGGCGGCCGTTAGCGGACCGCCAAGGCCGGATTTTTCCCAAGGAAGATTATCCGGCACCGTGACCTCCTGCAGCCAGGGCTGGCCTCGCTGGAAGCCCAGACTTTGGATGTATCGCGCCGTCGTGAGAATGACATCGGGTGCGCTTGTCTTCAAATTGACGTGGCCGTCGCCATCGCCATCGACACCGAAAGCAATGATCGAGGGCGGCAGCATCTGCGTCTGGCCGATTTCGCCAGCCCAAGCACCTGTCGTAGTTTCCGGGTCGGCGTCACCGTGCTGCACCATCTCGATGTATGAGATCAGGCGCGGGCGGAAAAACTCGGGGCGCCGGCAGTCGTGCGAGAGAGTGACAAGCGCGTTGCGGGTGTTGAAATTGCCCTGGACGGCGCCGAAATCGGTCTCCATTGCCCAATAGGCGGTGATGACGCCGGGTGGCACGCCGTAGTCCTGTTCGGCCTTGGCGAAGACATCGGCATATTGCTTGATCTTCTGGCGGCCGATGTCGAGGCGGGCCTGGCTGACGGTGCGCTGCGAGAACTCGAGGAAGGTCTGGCGGAAAACGCCCTGGCCGCGGTCCATGGAGAGGA
Organism: Rhizobium sp. CB3090; assembly: GCF_029714285.1. NCBI lineage: Bacteria > Pseudomonadati > Pseudomonadota > Alphaproteobacteria > Hyphomicrobiales > Rhizobiaceae > Rhizobium > Rhizobium sp. CB3090. The sequence goes on along the minus strand of NZ_CP121662.1, from coordinate 1,974,451 downwards.
CCTTGGGGTCGATCTGCGCCCCGGCGAGCGTCTTGTCCGCGGCCGCAGCATCGGCACCGGCGGCAATAGCCTCAGCTTTGACGCCGGCTAGAAAGGACGAGAGGTCCCCGCCGCAAGGCGCCTGCGTGGCGCTGGTTCCACCTGCATTCGGCGCCGCGGCTGGAGTCGCGTTCTGCGCCATTGCCACACTCGCCATGGCTGAAGCGAAGATCAACGCGAATGCGCTGCGTCGAATGGTATAGGGGTCCATAGGCGATCCTCTTTTCTGATAGAATAGGGTCGCTTTCACAGAAGATTGTGACAGAAGCAAGAGAGAAGTTCAGGCAGTCTCAAGAATTTCCTTCCTTCTCTACTGCCGCCACCCAGTTGTGCCAATTCTGTTCGGAACCGGCAAAAACATTAATGTCCGTCGGGCCCTTGATGCCCGGGATCAGACCCGTCGAGGTGTATTGCCAAAATGCCCAGGGTCGGTCGGCATAGGTCACCGTCGGATGCTTGGCGACCGAGCGGACCCAGAAGTGATAATCCTTGAAGTAGCCTGCGAGATTGTCGCGGTGGAAGTCGACCGACGTATAGATGATCGGGCGCTTGCCATAATAAGCTTCCAGGCGGTCCATGAAGCGCTTGATCTCGGTGCGCACGGTCTGCGGATCGGGGCGTGTGCGGCAGGTCTTGGATTCGGCGTTCCATTCGACGTCGAGCACCGGCGGCAGCATCATAGCACTCTTCGGCACATTGCGAATGAACCAGTCGGCCTGGTCGTCGGCTGTCGAGCAGAAATAGTAGAAGTGATAGGGTGCGTAGGGAATACCGGCCGTATTGGCTTCCCGCCAATATTCGTTGAAACGGTCATCAACTCTATCCTTGCCTTCGGTCGCTTTGATGAAGACGAAGGCGATGCCTGAGCCCTTCACCGACTGCCAGTCGATGTCGCCCTGCCATTTCGAGACGTCGATGCCATGGACGGGGTGGCGCTCCGGATGATCGCGGCCGAAGTCCTGCGGCTTCGTATCCTTGAAACGCGTCTTCGGTATCGACGCGGTTTGAAAGCTGTCATAACCCATGGTGCAGCTATTCAGGAGAAGGGCGAGCGGCAGTAAGCATGACAGAAGCCTGCGCATGGATATCCCGTTATGGCGCGAGTAATCTTGCTGCCCCAAGGCTTGGCTTCCGTGATGTGTGGTCCCCGAAAATCCAAAAGAGGCAAAGGACCAAGCTGTTGTCAGCCGGCCTTGCCACTTTTTAACCATATCAACGTAAAAAATGCGTTATCTTCAAGTAAATTCTTATACTTGGAGTGCCGTGTAAGTGGATTTCATACCTAATTACGCCTTTTGAGCTAGGCACTCGGCTTGATGACGACGGCTCTCCAGGCGTAACCGCGCCCGATTTCTTCGAATACCAGCTTCGCGCCACGCGCCTGGGCTCGCTCTTCCAATACAGTCCGGAGGTCGGCTCGCGGCGTGACGTGGAACTTTTTCAGCCAGCCCTTCAGCATGGTGCGGAACCAACCGGGCAGGCGCTCTTGCTGGCCGAAATCGACGACATGCAGTTCGCCGCCGGGAATAACTGCATCCAGTGAGGCATCGATCGCGGCCTTCCAGTCAGGGATCATCGACAGCGCGTAGGAAATCATTACACGGTCGAAGCCGTCGGCACCGAAATCGGCAGCCGAGAAGGCGGTGGCGTCAGAGACGCGAAAGTCCGGCACCTGTTTCAGGCTGCGAAAATTGTTGCGTGCCGAGATCAGCATCTCCTGGGAGATGTCCAGGCCGTAGAGCCTGGCCGATGGAAAGCGGCGATGGGCCAGCAGCATATTGCGGCCGGTGCCGCAGCCCACTTCCAGCAGCGAGCCGCCGATAGGCACGTTGAGGTGCGCAATGGTGCGGTCGCGGCCAAAGAGGTAATATTTGCGGGTCAGGTCATAGATGTGCCGCTGGTAGCGATACATGCCGTCCATCAGTCCGGCATGGTTCTTCGAGCTTGTCTGGAGACCCGTATCCGCCTGGCTCACGCTTTTTTCCCGTAGATGTGGAAGCCGCCGTAGATCGCCGAGCGGTCACGGACGTTGAGCTCGTGCGAGCGCTCCTCGAAGTAGACCCACTGGTCGCGAATTGCCGGAGAGAGGCGGCCTTCGATGATGCTCTTTTCGGCAGCGGTGCGGAAAATGACGCGGGCGCCTTCGCGGGCCGTGCGGGTAATTTCCGCCCAGAGATCGTTGAGCTGCTCGTCGGTCATCCAATCCTGCGCATCGAGCAGGATATAGCGGTCACGCGAAGCGGCGGGCTTGGAGGCCAGCAGTTCGGTGAAGTTGGCGTGATGCACGTCCACGCGGTCGGCATTGGCGCGAATGGCGGCGTAGTGCTCCGGCCGAAGATAGGTTGGCAGCGGACCTTGATGCGGTCCAGCATAGCGCCGGGCAAAGGCCTGCCAGGCGAAATAATTTTCGCGCATCGGGAAATGGCACGCCAGCTTTTCCAGGCGATGCTTCAGGACGCCCGATATGGAATCATCACCGGCGAGGCTTGCAAGTTCGTCATATTGCTGCGGCGGAATGCCAAGGCCGAAAAGCGAGCTCTTGCGGCCAAGCAGCCAGCGTACCATCGGCTTGTCGAAGATCGGCGCAATCTCGTCGTCAAAAAACTGCCGCTGTTCGCGGACTGTGCGCGCTTCCGTCATCTTGGCGAGGCGGACGCCGTGCAGGCGAGCCAGCACATGGGCAGCTCCGATGAAGCGGCCGAGCAGGCCGGTCTTGTAGATGTTGCGATTGAACACGGTGACGCGGCGACGGCCATACATGTCGCGGCCATCCCAGTAGGCGGCAGTTGCCGGATCCAGGCGCGGCGCGATTAACTGGTCGTATGCCTGGCTATTGGCGCTGACATCAGGCGTTCCGAAGAAGCGCACCAGATCGGCATGGCCGGGCAGCAGCCGGAAGGCGGCAAGCTTGAGCTTGTTCAGCGCGATGTGGTGACGATTGAGGTCGACGACATCGATGGAAGCCGGGTTCTGCGAAAGATAGGCGAGCATGTTGCAGCCGCCGGAGCCGATAGTAACGAGGCGGTGGTGCGGCTGAAGCTCCATTGCTTCCATGTCGATATCCGGATCTTCCCAGATCTGCGGATAGACGAGGCCGGAAAACAACATGCCGAACAGACGCTCGGAAAAGCCGGCCTTCGACAGGGCCTTGTGTTGCAGCAGAGCGTCCTTGAGTTTCCGATTCTTGTGGAGACCGGCATCCGGGGCAAATTCCGTCATCTGAGTCTTGTCACCGATTTGTCAGGTTCAGCGCGTGTAACGCGGCAATGCTACAGTCTGATGACGTGGGCTGTTGGCAGACCCGGCCATGGGGTCGTGACGCTGATATTTGCGAGACTGTAGTGATGATAGGTCTTTCATATTGCTGCATTTCCTGATTGTCTCCGCAAACCTCGGAGGGTGTGCGACATGCGTTTGATATCGAGAGTGATCGGGGCTCTTATTCTTTTGTTGCTGATCATTGTCGCGAGCAACGCCGTCTGGCTTTGGATATGGCCACCGGAATTGCTCCGAGTAGGCGACGGCTACGCTGCCAAGATCGTCTGCTCGAATACCTTTATCGCCAAGCGCGATCCCGAGCGGATAATGGCGGATGATGTGCAGGCGCCCGGCAATCCGGCGCTGAAGCTCGTCCAGGTTTCGGTCAACCGAGAGGAAGGCGTGGTCACCGCCCGCTTCCTGGGCATGTTTGCACCAAACTATGCGCTCTACCGGGGCGCACTCGGTTGCACGACTGTGCCGGACGGTGATCTGTCGGCGGCGCGCAGCGCGGTATTCCTCAATAAAGTCAGGACGGCCAAGAGCGATTCTCTTTGGCCGGATGGCGATAGGGTCGCGCTAGGGCAGGATGAAGCCGGACGCGCGCTCTCGCAGCTCCTTGCCAATCAGGATTTTGCCGGCCCCGCCATGCGCGCGATCGTCGTGGTCAAGAACGGCCATATCGTCGCGGAGGCCTATGGCGACGGGTTTGACAAGAACACGCCTTTGATCGGCTGGTCGATGACCAAAACGGTCAATGCCGCCATCATCGGCCGCCTGATGCTAGCGGGCCGCATGTCCTTCGATGATCAGAACCTTTTGCCGCAATGGAGTGGCGATGCGCGCAAAAACATCAAGCTCAGCGATCTCCTCGGGATGGAGAGCGGTCTGGCCTTCAACGAGGGCTATGGTGCCGTCTCGGATGTGACCCGCATGCTCTATCTCGATCCCGATTCGACGAGGATTGCCGCTAACGCGCCTCAAGAGTCGGCGGCTGGCGAACGCTTCACCTATTCCAGCGGCACTGCGACGCTGCTCTCAAGGCTTTGGATGAACAAGCTTCCGAACGAGAGTGCTGCAATCTCCTATCCGCGTGAAGCGCTGTTTGCGCCGCTCGGCATGTCCAGCGCCGTGTTGGAAGCCGATGAGCGCGGCACCTTTGTCGGCAGCTCCTATCTTTATGCGACGGCGCGCGACTGGGCGCGCTTCGGCCAGTTCCTGCTGCAGGATGGTGTCTGGAAGGGCCAGCGCCTGTTGCCGGAAGGCTTTGTCGGCGCGATGCGCACCCCGACAACGGCATCGGAAGGCCTCTATACGCAGGTTCAAGCCTGGCTTGCCGGCCCTGGCGGCTCGAATGCGCAGTTCGGCCTGCCTGCGGATACATTCTGGATGCTCGGACATGATGGCCAGAGCGTCGCTATCGTGCCATCAGCCAATCTCGTGCTGGTGCGCATGGGGCTGACGCCGGGCTGGCTGGACTACAAGCCGCAAATTCTGCTGAAGAGGATTCTGGACATAACCAGCGCCGGTCAGGACATAGCCCAACCGGTGCTGGCGGAATAATGATCTGTTAGAATCAGTAGTTGCCCTGGGAGACGTCCGACAGGCCCTTGCGCTTGGCATCATAATAGTAGCCACGCGCATAGAGCTGAACGGCATTGGCCTCTTTGTTCTCGGCCTTGTTGTCAGCCACCATCCAGGCGCCGCGCAGATATTTGGCGGCATATTTGATGTTGGTTTCGGCGTCGAGCAGGCCTGCAGGCGGGCCTTCATAACCCATCGATTTCGCGGTGTTGTATCTAATCTGCATCAGGCCGAAATAACCGGCCCGATTATAGGCCTTCGGATTGTAGCGGCTCTCGCGGTGAACGACACGATGGATCAAGGATTCCGGAATTTCGTAAAGCTTGGCATATTTTTCGATGAGCTTCGAAACGTAGCTCTTCTCTGCTGGCGGCACATCGGAATCGTAACTCTGAGGGGTCAGCACCGCCGAAACGACCGTCGGGCCGCTGGCATCGAAGTTGAAATCATAATGCATGCGCGTGTCCGCATAACCCATGCCGGCAATCTGCATGGGCGCGGCATACGCGACTTCGGCCGGTGCCATGATCGGTGCATCTTCGCCGGGGCGAGGGGTCGGAACGACGGACTGAATGGCTGCAACGTCCGATGTCATCGGAATCATCGCCTGGCTCTGGGCCACGGAATCTGACACCGGCAGAAGCGCCGTATCGCCCGGACGCGCCGGATTCGGGATTGGGATGGCGACGACAGCGGGAACCACGGGTTCGTCGGAGGCTGCATAAGCCGCGGCGGCGGATGTGTTTGTTGCCGGCGTGCCGTTCGCTACAGGTGCGTTCGCTGCAGGCGTGCCTGTGACAGCCGCTATGGCGACGGTACCCTGATTGGCCGCATTCGGCGCAGTTGCCGCCGGACCACCCATGCGGTTCTGGGCTGCCTGAATCTGATTCTGGTCGACCGAACCGGCGCCGATCCGGTCCGACTTCATCAATGCTGCCTGCTGCTGAGGCTGAGTCTGCTGGCCTGTTGCCGGTGTGGTGGAAGCCACCGCTACGCCGCCTGTGGGCGACGCAGCACCGACCGTAGCCGGGTTTGTATTCGGATGCGGCACGTTGGTTTGTGCCGACGGGAGTTCTGCCTGGGACGTCTGTTGCTGAGTGCTTGCACACCCGGCGAGGACGCCGCACATCATTGCCGAAAAGGCAACGCTGCGCTTTAGGCTGGGAAATCCGATCGCTACCATTCTGTCACTTTCGAAAAAACCAAACCGCCCTGCGACGCAAATCACTCACAGGGTTGATAAATTTATGAATCCCCCATTAACCTATCCGTGATCGCCCCGCAACCCTGGACAGCATCAAGCGGCCATCCGGCGATAGCCGGCGGTCACTGCGCCGGCGGCTATCAACAGGGTTCCGCCCGTCCGGTTGACGACGCGTTGCACGCTTGCCTTGCGGATGAAACCGCGCGCCATGTCGGCGATGAAAACGTAAACTAGCGAGTTCAGCGCGGCCAGGGTGAGGAAGGTAGCCTCCAAAATAACGGTTTGCTGGAGGAAGGATTTCGACAGATCGAGAAATTGCGGCACGAAGGCGATGAAGAAGACGATGCTCTTCGGGTTCAAAGCGGTCACAACGTAAGCGTGCAGCAGGATCTTGAGCGGTTTTTCCTCCGGAAGATTGTCATTATCGCCCATTGGACCGGTCACGATCGGAGCCCGCCAGAGCTTGATTCCGAGAAACATGAGGTAGGCCGCGCCGATCAGCTTGAGAATCGTGAACAGAGTCGCGGAGGCGGCGAGAAGAGCACCAAGACCAGCGAGCGAGGCAGTCATCGCCGTGAAGTCGCCAAGCGTTACGCCGGTTACCGTTGCCAGTGCCGTCTTACGACCGTGGCCAAGTGCATATGAGATCACTAGGAGGATGGTCGGGCCGGGGATTGCCAGCATGATGCAGGATGCGGCGGCGAAAGCGAGCCAGGTTTCGATGGGCATGGAATCCTCCTCTATTCCTATTCGCCGCCAGCAAAGACATTGGATTTGCAATCCGTCAATTAGGATTGCGTGTATTTTTGCCCGATATGATCCATGACTTCGGCGAACCACGGCAACGACATATCGAAGGGCTTGCCGCCCTTGATGCGCGGGAATTCGATAGTGCGCAGCTTGCCGCCCTGGCCTTCGTCGTGGCCGGTGACGCCGGAGACCTTATTCAATGCACTTTCGACTGCGAGATCGACCATACCCTGGATCAGGCGCTGGTCTTCGCCGTTGGCGGGCGCCGAGCGCGCAAAGTAACCCGACTTCTGCACCAGGGAGCGCTCCGCGCCGAGGAGGGTCGCGAATTGCTTCTGGAACCAGTTGCCGACGTTGACGGTATCGATCTTCACATGACCGAAGGCGTCGCGCTTGATGGTTTCGCCGGCAGCTTCGCGCTCGGCGACGATAGCCTCCAGGGCGGCACCTTCAGAAACGAACAGCGTCACTTGGCCGGTCTTGTCCATGATCGCCTTCAGGCGGTCGGCTTCAGATTCAATGTCGAACGCCATTTCCGGCAGGTAGAGGCCGTCGATGCTCTTCATGGCGGCATTCATCATGAAGCCGTCGACATATTCATTGGCGCTGGTCTTCTGGATATAGGCGCGGGCTGTCGCAGCCGTCAGCCAGCCGCAGCTTCTGCCCATGACTTCATGGATGACGAGGGTGCGCGGGGCGGCGGTCTGTTCGTTGCTGACATTGTCGAAGAAATGCGCGCCGACTTCGGCTGCCGTCCAGGCGCCGAGAGATTGGCGGATCGGCACGACGTCGTTGTCGACCGTCTTCGGCAGGCCGACCACGGTCAGGTTGTAGCCGTTGGCGCCGAGATAGGCGGCAAGATCGGCTGCTGTCGTGTTGGTGTCGTCGCCACCGATCGTATGGAGAATGGTGACGCCGTCGGAGGCGAGGCGCTCGGCGGCGACGCGCAGTGGATTTTCGCCTTCCTTGACGAGGCCGCGCTTGACGCAATCGGCGGCGTTGGTGAGCTTGACGCGGCTGTTGCCGATCGGTGAGCCGCCGTAGCGGTGCAATAAGTGCGCACGCTCGCGCATGTCAGGCGTCACCTCGATGCGATCGGCCAACAGAACGCCCTGATAGCCGGAACGATAGGCAATAATGTCGAGATCGGGCGCCACGTCGCTGTAGCGCTGGATCAGGCCGCCGACAGCAGAAGAGAGACAGGGCGCCAATCCGCCGGCGGTGAGCATTGCAACTTTCTGTTTGGCCATGGGGATCCTCCTTGCAGCCGGGCTGCTTCATTTCGGTGATTGCCGTCGGAATGGATGCGACAGCCGGGCATGGCTGTAAAGTAAAGAATTTAAGAAACGCGCGCTTGCTTTTTCATCGAAGCGGTGAGTTGCCTCATTCGTGCGGTATCGCAAATATCGGTTTCAAACACGCCATCATTGCCGAATTGTGAAAAGTGTTTTCGGCTGTGCGACCAATGAACTCCTTGCAATCGCAACCATTATTTGATCAACGTGTTTCTATTCAGAAGGGGTAGTTGAGACCATCATGTCGTTTTGGGAAAAATTGCTGAATGCTGTTGGTGGCACTGCTGGCAATGCCCTGTCGGCTGTGGTCGAAGCCATCAGGACGCTGTTCGAAGGTGATCCGGAGACCCGCCGCAAAGTCGCCTTTTCCGTCGCGATCATCGCGCTTTCCGCCAAGATGGCGAAAGCCGATGGTGTGGTGACGGAAAACGAGGTCAACGCCTTCCGCGAGATCTTCGAATTTCCGCCGGATCAGGCGAAGAATGTTGCACGTCTTTATAATCTGGCGCGTCAGGACGTTGCCGGCTACGAGGCCTATGCGGAGAAGCTGTCGTCGCTCTGCGTCACCTGTGCGAAGAATTGCCCGGTGCTGGAAGACGTGCTTGATGGTCTCTTCCATATCGCCAAGGCAGATGGCCTGATCCACGAGAAGGAAATGGCCTTCCTGCAGCACATTGCGCAGATCTTCCATATGAGCGAGCAACGGTTCGAGCAGATCATGGCGCGCCATGTCAGCGCCGGCCGCGATCCTTATAAGGTGCTCGGCGTATCGCCCCAGGACGATTTCACGACCATCCGTCGCCGCTATCATGGCCTGGTCTACGAGAATCACCCCGACCGCCTCATCTCGCGCGGCGTGCCGGAAGAATTCCATCTGATTGCCAATGAGCGCATGGCGGCGCTCAACGCGGCCTACGCGGAAATCGAGAAAGAACGCCGCGCCGCATGAGTTCCTTCGCTGCAGATTTTTCGGGCGCCAGCGTGCAGCCGTCGCCGAACCATGGCGAGCGGCGGGACAGGCGCAAGCCGGATATGATCCTGCTGCATTATACGGGCATGGGTACGGCCGACGGCGCTCTTGACTGGCTCTGTCGCGACGAGAGCCAGGTGTCGAGCCACTACTTCGTCTTCGAGGACGGGCGCGTGATCCAACTCGTGCCGGAGGAGCGTCGCGCCTGGCATGCCGGCAAGAGTGTCTGGCACAACGAGGCTGACATCAATTCGCTGTCGATCGGCATCGAAATCGCCAATGCCGGCCATCCCGGCGGACTGCCGGATTTTCCGGATGCCCAGATCGAAGCGGTCATCGAACTGTGTCGCGATTGCGGCCATCGCTGGGCAATTTCACCTGAGCGTGTGCTTGCACACTCCGATGTCGCGCCTGTTCGCAAGGTCGATCCGGGCGAAAAGTTCCCGTGGGCGCGACTGGCCGCAGCAGGGGTCGGCCACTGGGTTGAGCCGACGCCGATCACCGGCGGTCGGTTCTTTCAGAAGGGCGATGTCGGCCAGCCGATCGAGGCTTTGCAATCCATGCTCTCGCTCTATGGTTACAATACGGAAATCACAGGCGAATTCTCCACGAAGCTGGAGGGTGACGTCGAGGCTTTCCAGCGTCATTTCCGCCAGGAGCGGGTGGACGGGATCGCCGATTTTTCGACCATCGACACGCTGCATCGCCTGCTGTCCGCACTACCCCGCTTTTCCTAAGGTAGGCGGCTTCTATTTCGTAATGCTAAAAAAACCGTAACGCGCAAAATGCGTAACGTACTGCAGCGCCACATCATTTCCCTATTATCTCCGCATTGCGCTGGTCTAACGACGCCCGCTGAACGGCGGTCGCGCAAGTTAGTTTGTGTGTCGCGCGGCCGTAAAGACTAACGGGGACCGTGCACTCCGGCGGCTCTTTTTGCCTCCCGCCGGACTGATGGCTGAGTGCTGTCCGCGATCCTGCGCCTGGAGACAAAAGACTACATGAAAAATCTGATTGTTGCGGCGGCAGCATGCGCGAGCGTGTTGCTGACAGGATATGATTGCGCCTTTGCCGACCCGCGCGGCGAGAAAACCCAGACCCTTCCTCTACAGATCGTCACACGTACGACCGGCTATCCGATGCCGGGTGTTCCTGCCGAATTGCGGGATGTGCAAAATTCCTCCACGACACAAAATCCCTATTCGGCGTTGATTGCCAAATACGCCAAGCAGAACGGCGTGCCGGTCGAATTGGCGACCGCGGTCGTTCAGATCGAAAGCAATTTCAATCCAAAACGGCGCGGAAGTGCCGGCGAGATCGGCCTGATGCAGATCAAGCCCACGACCGCGAAGCTGATGGGTTATTCGGGCAGTGCCAAGGGGCTTTACGATCCCGAGACGAACATCAAGTTCGGCATGAAATATCTCGCCATGGCGCAGCAACTTGGCGGCGGACCGACCTGCAACACCATCCTCAAATACAATGCCGGCCACGCGGCGACGCGCATGAATCCGGTCTCGAAGCAATATTGCGGTAAAGTGCTGGCCCTGCTTGATTAATCGCCGCTTCCGAGATGATTGCGGGGTAGGGCGAAACTGCTTTCCATGTTATCGAGTCTGCAATCATTTGCGAGGGACATAACATGGCAGCGGATTTCCGGTTCATTGTCGTCGGTCGGGGAATGATGGGGGCGGCTGCCGCCCGCCATTTGGCCAAGCAGGTGGACGGCATAGCCGTCATCGGCCCGGACGAGCCGGAGGATCGCGCGAACCATCAGAGTGTTTTCGGCAGTCATTATGACGAAGGCCGGATCACCCGCACAATCGATCCTGACGCCGACTGGGCGCGGCTCGCCAACCGTTCGATCGCCCGCTATGCCGAGATCGAGCGCGACAGCGGCATTCAGTTTTATGCTCCTGTCGGTTGCCTCGTGGTCGGTCCGAAACGGGGCGGCACGGACGCCTATGTCGGCAATGTCGTCGACGCGGCAGCTCGGCTCGGTGTCCGGACGGAGCTTCTGGACGATGCCGGATTGAAGGCGAAATTCCCTTTCTTCTCCTTCGCCAACGACAGCGAGGGTGTCTACGAGCCGCACGGCGCCGGACACATCAGCCCGCGGCGGCTGGTGAAGGCGCAGTCGTTGCTGGCGGAGAAAGCCGGGGCTCGCATCATCAAGCAGACCGTTGTCTCGATCCGCGACGAGGGTGGTCTGGCGCTCGTCACGACGGCGGAAGGCGAGACGTTCCGGGCGGAGAAAATCCTGCTCGCCGCCGGCGGTTTTTCCATTGCCGAGAGTCTGTTGCCGCAGTCGGTTGAGATGAAGGTTTATGGTCGTACGGTGGCTTTCTTTGAGGTGAGCGAGGCGGAGGCCGAGGCGCTTTCGGTAATGCCGTCGCTGATATCCTCCAGGCCTGATCATACCGACAGCATCTACCTGCTGCCCCCGATCCGATATCCGGACGGCAAATACTACATCAAGATCGGCGGCGACCCGGACGATCTCGAATTTGAAAACGAGCCGGATCTGCGTCGGTGGTTTAGAACCGCCGGCCGCGACAAGGCACGCGATCACCTGACGCGGATTATCCACGAGCTGGTTCCGAGCGTCACGGGGCCGTCGACGTTCACCAATTCCTGTGCCGTTTCCTATTCGCCGACCAGGTATCCCATGATCGGTTACACGTCATCGCCGCGCGTAGCGGTGCTGACCGGCGGCTGCGGCACGGCGGCGAAGAGTTCGGACGAGATCGGCAGGCTCGGCGCAGAACTGCTGCTCGAGGGTCGAATCAAGGACGACGGCTACCGCACGGATTTCTCTGCACATTTCCATGCTTAGGTCCGAACGGGGATAAAGCCGCATATTTCGATGGCAATTGCCGGCGCTCTCGGCTAATGGAGCCCTGCCAGTTGGCCGGGCAGCCGCGCCTCACCAATGCCGAAAGGCGGTGAGGTGAGGAAAGTCCGGGCTCCACGGAAACACGGTGCCGGATAACGTCCGGCGGGGGTAACCTCAGGGAAAGTGCCACAGAAAGCAAACCGCCGGGTCTTCGGATCGGGTAAGGGTGAAAGGGTGGGGTAAGAGCCCACCGCGTCTCTGGCAACAGCGACGGCACGGTAAACCCCACCGGGAGCAAAACCGAATAGGGATGACGCGGATCGCGAAAGCGGTCCAGCCCGTTTCCGGGCCGGTCATCCGGGTGGGTTGCACGAGGCGACGCGCAAGCGTCGTCCCAGATGAATGGCTGCCACGTTCCGGCCTCGGCCGGAGCCATACAGAACCCGGCTTACAGGCCAACTGGCAAATTATCCTTCGCTGATCTCGGTGCTCGTCGCTGCCCTTGTGGAAACAATTTGTCGGGCTGCCAAAAGCCTTTGTTTTCAGTTTCTCGACCAAGCCGGACGAGCTGTTTTCGTCGTGAAAACAATCCGGTTTACCTCCCCGGTTCAGGGTGATCCTAACCTTTCGTTAAACTTAACGGGATATGAATATTCAGGCTGTGGCCACGTCTGTGTGGCTTCATCCCATTGACGCCCAAATGGTCCCATGGTATCCCAAAAGCACACTGCACAAGGGCAAATCAGCGCCCGTTCATCGCAAAGCCATGATTCCTCCTTTCTTGGGGGTGGCGGAAGGGTATTCTCTCTTTCGGCTTGCGAAGCTGTGTCCGATTTTGGCTATGTCTGCGGGCGACTGATCGCCCGTATGTCATGGGAAACGGGTGTTTCGCGTCATGAACCGCTTCCTGTCGAATGCGACCAACAGGATCGATGCCAAGGGCCGGGTATCCGTGCCGGCGGCATTTCGTTCCGTGCTGGTGGAGCGCAATATCCAGGAGTTGTATTGTTTCCAGGATTTTGTGTTTCCGGCGATCAGTGTGGGCGGTCTCGATCTGCTCGATCGTTTCGAGCGGCAGATTGCGGCGGACGATCCTTTTTCGCCGGCGGCGAACCAGATGTCGCTCCTGATTCACGGGGGCGGGGTCTTTATGAAGCTCGATGCGGAAGGGCGGTTGATGGTCACGGATTTTATCCGCGGCTTCACCGGTATCGCCAACGAGGTGACTTTTGTCGGTCGGGCGGATCATTTTCAATTGTGGCAGCCGGAGGCTTTTCGGGCCTTGCAGGCGCAGGCACGAGAGGAGCGCAAGCTGGCGGGCCGGCGCTCGGAGTAGAACGGGGAAACGGAATGGCGGCGAATCCTGGCGGAGGCTCGACTGATGCTGGTGGCGGACCGGTTCGTCACATTCCGGTTCTTCTTGCGGAAGTGCTTGAGGCGTTGGCGCCGGCTCCCGGCAAGCTCATCCTGGACGGCACGTTCGGCGCGGGCGGTTATACCTCGGCTATTCTCGCGGCCGGCGCAGATGTGATTGCGCTCGACCGTGATCCGACGGCGGTCGCGGCAGGGCAGGCAATGGTTGCCGCTCATGCGGGCCGTCTTTCTCTCGTCCATTCGCAGTTTTCACAGCTTGCCGATTACGCGCCGCAGGGTGGGCTCGATGGTGTCGTGCTCGATATCGGTGTTTCGTCCATGCAGCTCGATGAGGCCGAGCGTGGCTTCTCGTTCAACAAGAACGGCCCGCTCGACATGCGCATGTCGGCAAGCGGCGTATCGGCGGCCGACGTCGTCAACCGCGCCAAGCTCGCCGATCTCATTCGAATTTTCGCCTTCCTCGGTGAAGAGAAGCAGGCGCCACGCATAGCGCATGCGATCGAAAAGCGCCGCGCAGAAACACCGTTCGTCACGACTCGCGATCTCGCCGGACTGATCGAGATCGTGACGCCGCGGAAGGCCAAGGATAAGATCCATCCGGCGACCCGTGTCTTCCAGGCGCTGCGCATTTTCGTCAATGACGAACTCGGCGAGTTGGCGCAGGCGCTGTTTGCTGCCGAGCGGGCGCTGAAGCCGGGCGGACGCCTGGTCGTCGTTACCTTTCATTCGCTGGAAGACCGCATCGTCAAGAAATTCTTTGCCGATCGCTCCGGCCGTGCCACCGGTTCCCGCCATATGCCCATGGTGCATGAGCGTCTCGCGACTTTCGATCCCATCGGCAAGGCGATGGTTTCCGCGAGCGACGCGGAGGCGGAGGTCAATCCGCGGGCGCGTTCGGCCAAGCTGCGTGCGGGTCTTCGCACGGCGGCGCCGGCTGAGGCTGCCGATCTCTCGATCTTCGATCTGCCCAATCTCGCCAGTCTCGGAAAGCTCGGAGCTTGATATGCTGAAGACTTTTGACATCGTTCTGATCGGCGTCATGACAGCGATGGCCACCGTCACCTACACGATCAAGCATCATGCCGAGCTGAAGCTCGAGGAGGTTCATCGCCTCGAATCGGAGATCAAGCTGGAAAAGGACACGATCGAGCTTCTGAAGGCGGACTGGGCGCTGGTTGTGCAGCCAAACCGCCTGGAACGATTGGTCAACAACTACAATGACGAGCTCAAATTGCAGCCGACGCTCTCGACTGCGATCGTGCAGCCGAGCGAATTGCCGATGCTCCGCTCGCAGGTTCCGCCGGAAGTGGTCGCCGATGCCAAGGATGGCGGCGCCAAAACGGCTAGCAGTAAGGTGAAGGCTGCCGCAGCATCGAAGAACGGCGACACGACGGATGCGCAAATCAGAAAGGCGATTGCCGATGTCGCCGCCGCTCCTGCGCCGCGTCCGGTCGCGAAGGCGCCGTCACTGGTGAAGCACAAAAAACAAGAAGTCGACAATATTGCAACGGGATCGGTGGACGAGTGATGTCTTTTCTTTCGCGCATCATGGTCTTGAAAAGCAAGGCGCATTTCTCCACCGACGGCAATAACCGCCCGAGTGACGGTTTCGGCAACTCGACCTTCGAAGGCGCCCGTAAACGCAAGGCCAATCAGGCCAAGAGCCGTGTCGTTTTGTTGGTCGCGAGCTTTACCGTCGTCTACTGCATCATCGGTGGCCGTCTTGCCCAATTTGCCATGACGCCGCCGGATACGACGTCGAGCATCCTGCCGCCGGACCGGCTGATGGCGTCGCGCCCCGATATCGTCGACCGCAACGGCGCCCTGCTTGCAACCGATATTCGCACGGTGTCGCTGTTCGCCGAGCCGAACAAGATCATCGATCCCGATGAAGCGGTCGAGCAATTGCGCACCGTTCTGCCCGATCTCGATACCAAGGGCACCTATAAGAAGCTTGCCGTCAAAACCTCGCATTTCGCCTGGCTTCGCCGTCAGTTGACGCCGAAACAGCAGAGCCAAATCCTGGCACTCGGCATTCCCGGCATCGGTTTTCGCCCGGAAAAGCGCCGTTTCTATCCGGGCGGGTCGACCGCCGCCCATATTCTCGGCTACGTCAATATCGATAACCGCGGCGTCACCGGGATGGAGAAATACATCGACGACCAGGGGCTCGCCGATCTCGCTGCTGCCGGCATGACCAATGACCAACCGCTGCAGCCGGTGAAGCTGTCGATCGATCTGCGCGTACAGGACATCGTCCATGACGCGGTCGTCAACGCGGTCAACAATTTCCAGGCAAAGGGGGCAGGCGCCGCCGTGCTCGACGTTCGCACCGGCGAAGTGCTGGCCATGGCGTCGGCACCCGACTTCGATCCGAACTATCCGAACGAAGGCGCTTCCGAAGGCTGGCTCAACCGCATGACGAACGGCACGTTCGAAATGGGCTCGACTTTCAAGACCTTTACCATGGCGATGGCGCTCGATTCCGGCAAGGTGACGCTGCGCGATGCCTTCGATGCCACCAATCCGATCCGTATCGGCGGCTTTACGATCCACGACTTCCATGGCCAGCATCGTGTTCTGACCGTTCCGGAAATCTTCCAGTATTCCTCCAATATCGGTACCGCGAAGATCGCCGACCTCGTCGGTATTGAACCCCATAAGGAATTCCTGACCCGGATGGGGCTGCTCACCAAGATGCAGACCGAACTGCCGGAAGTGAAAATGCCGACGCAACCGCGTGTGTGGAAAAAGATCAACTCGATCACCATCTCCTTCGGTCACGGTGTTTCCACCACGCCGCTGCAGACGGCGGTCGCCGGCGCGGCTCTCGTCAACGGCGGCAAGTTGATCGAGCCGACTTTCCTGCCCCGCACCCGCGAACAGGCCGATGCGATCGCCAAAACCGTCGTCAAGAAGAGCACCAGCGACGACATCCGCTTCCTGCTCGATTTCAACGGCTCCAAGGGTTCCGGCCGCGCCGCCCGCGTACCCGGCTATGACGTTGGCAGCAAAACCGGCACTGCCGATAAGGTCGTCAACGGCCACTATTCGCACACGCTGAATTTCAACACCTTCCTGGCCGCGTTCCCGATCGACAATCCGCAATATGTCATCATGACTTTCTGCGACGAGCCGAAGACCGGTGAACATGGCGGCACGATCTCGGCCTTTACGGCCGCGCCGATCGCTCGCGATATCATCGCCAGGGCCGCGCCCATCCTCGGAATCCAGCCCAGCTTCGGAAACGGCAACTCGGCCTTGCTGGTGTCTTATTAAGCGTGAAAGAATACACAAGTCGATTCGCGAGGGGCGGACTGATCAAGAAGGCGAAAAGTATATTCGATGAACTTGCGGGATATCGCCGGAAACGCGTTTCCGGAACTCAATGAAAAAATCGGCGGGACACTTGGCGATCTTAAGATAACTGGCCTTTCCGCCGATAGCCGTAAGGTGACACCCGGCATGGCTTTCATAGCTGTCGCCGGCACGAAGGCCGACGGCGCAAATTTCATTGCCGATGCCATTTCGCGTGGTGCGTCTGTCGTTGTCTCCGGCCAAGGAGCTGTCGCTGCCGGCGCGCCGGTGTTGACCGTTGCCGAGCCGCGCCGTTTTCTCGCGGTCGCTGCTTCCCGCTTTTACGGCAGGCAACCTGAGACAATGGTCGCCGTTACCGGCACCGCGGGCAAAACCTCGGTCGCTTCCTTCACCCGTCAAATCTGGGCGCATGCGGGCCATCCGGCAGCGATGATCGGAACGACCGGCGTCATGTCGCCGACGCGCAACGACT
The DNA here is from genome assembly GCF_029714285.1 of Rhizobium sp. CB3090. NCBI lineage: Bacteria > Pseudomonadati > Pseudomonadota > Alphaproteobacteria > Hyphomicrobiales > Rhizobiaceae > Rhizobium > Rhizobium sp. CB3090. The sequence continues at coordinate 1,957,351 of NZ_CP121662.1, read as the reverse complement.
ACGGCTCGCTGACGACGCCAGATCCGGTATCGCTGCACCAATTGCTTGCCGAGCTTGCGGATGAGGGTGTCACCCGTGCGGCGATGGAGGCTTCCAGCCATGGCCTCGACCAATTCCGCCTCGACGGCGTCAGGCTTGCCGCTGCCGCCTTTACCAATCTCGGCCGCGATCACATGGACTATCATCCGACAGTCGAGGACTACATGGCCGCCAAGATGCGGCTGTTTAAAGATTTGTTGCCGAAAGGCTCGCCGGCGGTGATCTTTGCCGACGATGCATGGTCGGAACGAGCGATCGCGGCTGCGCGCGACGCCGGCCAGGACATACGCACTGTCGGCCGCAAGGGCGATTTCCTGGCGTTGAAGCGTGTCGAGCATTTCCGTCACAAGCAGATCGCGGAAGTGCATGTGGGTGACGATATTTTCGAAATCCATATTCCGCTTGCCGGCGATTTCCAGGTCGCCAATGCGCTTGTTGCCGCCGGTCTTGCCATTTCCACCGGCGTTGCCGCGCCGGTTGCCATGGCGGCGCTGGAGAAGCTCGCCGGCGCTTCCGGGCGACTGGAGCTTGTCGGTCATACCCACGACGGCGCGCTTGCCTATGTCGACTATGCGCATAAGCCGGATGCTCTGGAAAATGTGTTGAATTCGGTGCGGCCGTTCACGACTGGCCGCGTCATCGTCGTCTTCGGTTGCGGCGGCGACCGCGACCGCGGCAAGCGGCCGATCATGGGCGAAATCGCCTGCCGGCTGGCCGACGTGGTTGTCGTCACCGACGATAACCCGCGCTCCGAAGAGCCGGCAGCAATCCGCGCCGAGATCATGGCCGCAGCACCCTGCGCCATCGAGATCGGCGATCGCGCCAAGGCGATCCGCGAGGCGGTCGGGATGCTGAAATCCGGCGATACGCTGATTGTCGCGGGCAAGGGGCATGAGGAAGGTCAGACGATCGGTAGCGTGACGCTGCCATTCTCCGACCATGCCGAACTGCGCAAAGCACTGGAGGAGATAAAGTCTTGAGCTGGCTATGGACAACTGAAGACATGATCGCCGCCATCGCCGGCCGCTCCTTCGGGGCGATGCCTGAGGGCGTTACTGGGATTTCCATCGACAGCCGTTCTATCAAGCCGGGCGAAGCCTTCTTCGCCATCAAGGGCGATCGTGTCGATGGCCATGACTATGCCAACCTGGCGATGGCAAACGGTGCGGCGTTGATCGTGATCAGCGAGGCGCGGCTGCCGGCAATGGGCCGGCTGACTGTGCCGAAGATCGTCGTCGACGACGTATTGGCCGGGCTTGCGAGGCTGGGCGCTGCCGCCCGCGAGCGTACGCAGGCGCGCATCATCGCCGTCACCGGCTCTGTCGGCAAAACCACCACAAAAGAGATGCTGCGCCGGACGCTTTCGCCGTCCGGTAAGGTGCATGCTTCGGTCGCCTCCTTCAACAATCATTGGGGCGTGCCGCTGAGTTTGGCGCGAATGCCTCAGGATACGGATTTCGGCGTTTTCGAGATCGGCATGAACCATCCGGAGGAGATCCGGCCGCTGACCAGGATGGTGCAGCCGCATGTGGCGATCATCACCACGATTGCGCCGGCTCATCTCGGCAATTTCAAGAACATCACGGAAATTGCTGCCGCCAAGGCAGAGATTTTCGACGGCGTCGTGCCAGGTGGTCATGTCATTCTCAACCGCGACAACGATCAGTTCGATTTCCTGGAACGCGCTGCTCTGGCCGCCGGTGTCGAACACGTGCACAGTTTCGGCCAGCATGCGAAGGCAGATGTGCGGCTCGCGGAATTCAACGCGTCGGAAGAGAATTCGACGCTGTGGCTGACGATCGGCGGCGAGACGATGGAAGTGGCGATCGGTGCGCCCGGCCGGCATATCGCGGAAAACGCGCTGGCCGTTCTCGGTGCGGTGATGCTCGTCGAAGCTGATCTCGACAAAGCGGTCGATGCGCTGGCGACGCTGCAGGCGGAAAAGGGCAGGGGACAGCGCCATAAACGCGCGATCGTCAACGGCTATTTCACGCTGATCGATGAAAGTTACAATGCCAATCCCGCATCCATGCGCGCGGCCATTGCGCTGCTTGCGACGTCTTCGCCGGATGCCAATGTCGGCGCCAGAGCGGGCAGGCGGGTCGCCATTCTCGGCGACATGTTGGAAATGGGGGATTATGCCCAGAGAGTGCATGCCAATCTTGCCGGTCCGCTGCTCGCGGCCGGCATCGAGCATGTCTGGCTGGCGGGTCCGGAGATGGCAGCGTTGAGGGATGCGCTCCCGGAAAGTGTTCATGTCGAATACCGTGAGAATACGGAGGAGCTCTCGGAATTCGTGCTCAACTCGGTCGCCCCTGGCGACGTTTTGATGGTGAAATCGTCGTTGGGGATAGGATTCGGGAATATAGTGGCAGCTTTGCTTGACAAGTTTCCAGCATTTTCCGACACGGAGCCCAACTCCCATCAGGGGCTTTAGAAAGGGCTCTTATGCTGATTTGGCTTGCCGAACTGTCGGACCATGTTCATTTTTTCAGTACTCATTTCAGATTTCTCAATCTGTTCAGATACATCACGTTCCGCACCGGCGGCGCTTTGTTCACTTCGGCATTGATCGTCTTCCTCTTCGGGCCACGAATCATATCCTCCCTGCGTGTGCGCCAAGGGAAAGGCCAGCCGATTCGCGCCGATGGTCCGCAGACCCATTTCAAGAAAGCCGGTACGCCGACCATGGGCGGGCTGATGATTTTGGCCGGCATCGTCGTGTCGTCAATGCTGTGGGCCGATCTTGCCAACGTCTATGTAGTTGCAACGCTGCTGGTGACATTGGGCTTCGGCGCCATCGGCTTCTATGACGACTATCTCAAGGTCACGAAGCAGAGCGACAAAGGCTTTTCCGGTCGCGCGCGTCTCGGCATCGAATTCGTCATCGCCGCCATCGCCGTCTATTTCATGATGACCACGGCGCTGTCCTCCGGCACCGCCGGTTCGACCTTCGGTTCATCGATCGCATTCCCGTTTTTCAAGAATTTCATGCTCAATCTCGGCATGTTTTTCGTCCTCTTCGGCGCTTTCGTCATCGTTTCCGCGGGGAATGCCGTAAATCTGACCGATGGCCTTGATGGACTTGCGATCGTGCCCGTGATGATCGCGGCCGCCTCCTTCGGCGTCATTTCTTATCTGGCCGGCAACTTTGTCTTCGCCGATTATCTCGCGATCAATTTCGTGCCCGGCACGGGCGAGCTGGCTGTGGTCCTCGGCGCTGTCATCGGCGCCGGCCTCGGCTTCTTATGGTTCAACGCGCCGCCGGCGGCCATTTTCATGGGCGACACCGGTTCTCTGGCGCTCGGCGGCATGATCGGTTCGGTGGCGGTCGCCACCAAGCATGAGATCGTCATGGCGATCATCGGCGGCCTCTTCGTGCTGGAGGCGCTTTCGGTCATCATCCAGGTCGGTTTCTTCAAGATGACGGGCCGCCGCGTCTTCCTGATGGCGCCAATCCATCATCACTTCGAGAAGAAGGGTTGGACGGAGAGCCAAGTGGTGGTCCGCTTCTGGATCGTCGCGGTCATCCTGGCGATGATCGGCCTCTCGACCCTCAAGCTTCGGTGAGGCGGCGATGATCCCTGTCACCACGCTCAAAGGGAAAAAGGTCGCATTGTTCGGCCTCGGCGGCTCAGGCTTTGCCACCGCGCGGGCGCTTGTCGCCGGTGGTGCCGAGGTGACCGCTTGGGACGACAATCCCGACAGCGTGGCGAAGGCTGCGGCCGAAGATATCCCGGTCGCCGATCTCAGAACGATCGATTGGAACGGGCTCTCGGCCTTCGTGCTGTCGCCCGGCGTGCCGCTGACGCATCCGAGGCCGCACTGGACCGTCGACCTCGCCCACGCAGCCGGTGTCGAAGTCATCGGCGACGTCGAGCTCTTCGTCCGCGAGCGGCGGGCGCATGCGCCGGATTGCCCTTTCATCGCCATTACCGGCACCAATGGGAAATCGTCGACGACGGCATTGATTGCCCATATCCTGCAATCGAGCGGACGCGATACGCAACTCGGCGGCAATATCGGAACGGCCATCCTGACGCTGGAGCCGCCCAAGGCGGAGCGCTACTACGTCGTCGAATGCTCCTCCTATCAGATCGATCTTGCGCCGACCCTCAATCCTTCCGCCGGCATTCTGCTCAATTTGACACCCGATCATCTCGATCGGCACGGTACGATGCAGCATTATGCCGATATCAAGGAACGGCTGGTGGCCGGCAGCGGTGTTGCTGTCATCGGCGTCGACGACAGCTATTCTTCGCTGATTGCCGATCGCGTCGAACGGGCAGGCGGCAGGGTCAACCGCATCTCGCGCCGGCACGTGCTGGCTGACGGGCTTTATGCCGAAGGCAGCCGCATCATTCAGGCATCGACCGGTGCGACCGCGGAGATTGCCGATCTCGACGGTATCCAGACGCTGCGCGGCGGCCACAACGCACAGAACGCCGCGGCCGCGATTGCTGCATGTCTGGCCGTCGGTGTTTCCGCTGACGATATCCGTGCGGGGCTCAAATCCTTTCCGGGCCTCAAGCATCGCATGCAGCCCGTCGGCCGGCGCGGACGGGTCGTTTTCGTCAATGATTCCAAGGCGACCAATGCGGATGCCGCCGCACCGGCGCTTTCGAGTTACGATCACATCTATTGGATCGCCGGCGGCCTGCCGAAAGAGGGCGGTATCACGACGCTGGCGCCGCTTTTTCCGCGCATCGCCAAAGCTTATCTGATCGGCGAAGCGGCGCCAGCCTTCGCGGCGACGCTCGGCGAGCAGGTGCCCTACGAAATATCGGGCACTTTGGAGCGCGCGGTGGCGCATGCCGCAGCCGATGCCGATAAGGACGAACATGAGGCGGCGGCGGTGATGTTGTCACCGGCTTGCGCAAGCTTCGATCAATACAAGAATTTCGAGGTCAGGGGTGATGCCTTCGTCAGCCACGTGGCTGCGATCGAGGGTGTCACCATGCTGGTCGGTTCAGCAACAGGAGGCGATTGATATGGTAAGCCGCGTTGAGCGTGGGGCCTTGGCCGAATGGTTCTGGACCATCGACCGTGTATTCCTCTCTCTTTTTATCCTGTTGATCGGCATTGGTTTCATGCTTTCCTTTGCGGCTTCGCCAGCCGTGGCGGAACGCATCGGTCTGGAGCCTTTCCACTTCGTCAAGCGCCACGCCCTTTTCCTTATTCCGGCGATTGCGGCGATGATCGGCATTTCCTTCATGACGCCGCGGCAGGTGCGGCGCACGGCAGTCATCCTGCTGATCGTTTCGCTGGCGATGATGCTGTTCGCGCTGTTCTTCGGCGTCGAGGTCAAGGGATCGCGACGCTGGGTCAACATCGCGGCGCTCTCCATCCAGCCGTCGGAATTCATGAAGCCGGCCTTCGTCGTCGTCTGCGCGTGGCTGTTTGCCGAGCATGCGCGCCAGCCGGAAATTCCGGGCAATCTCTTCGCCATCATCCTTTTCGGCATCGTCGCAGCGCTCCTTGTCGCGCAGCCCGACCTTGGGCAGACGATCCTTACCACCGCTGTCTGGGGCGGCATGTTCTTCATGGCCGGCATGCCCTGGCTGTGGATCGGTGTGCTCGGCGGCCTCGGCGTCGGCGGCTTCGTGACGGCCTATTACGTCTTTCCCCACGTGGCGCTTCGCGTCGACAAGTTCCTGACCGGTGAGGGCGATACGTTTCAGGTCGATACCGCCAAGGAAGCGATCATCCACGGCAATTGGTTCGGCGTTGGTCCAGGTGAAGGCATCGTCAAGCGCATCATTCCGGATGCCCATACCGACTTCATCTTCTCTGTGGCGGCCGAGGAATTCGGTGTGGTCTTCTGCATGGTGCTCGTCTGCATCTTCGCCTTCCTGGTGCTGCGCGGCCTGTCGCATGCCTATAAGGAAAAGAATGATTTCAACCGCTTTGCCGTTGCGGGCCTGGTGCTGCAGATCGGTATTCAGTCGATCATCAATGTCGGCGTGAATCTGCAATTGCTGCCGGCCAAGGGCATGACCCTGCCGCTGATCTCCTACGGCGGCTCCTCGATGACCGCCATTTGCGTGACGGCGGGCTTCATTCTGGCCCTGACGCGCCATCGGCCGGAAAAGAGGGCGCAGGACCGCAGCCTCTTTCGCGTGACGCATGGATTGCCGGCGGAGTGATCGCGTTGGACCCATCTGCGCTTTATCCCCATCTCCCCGATTACACCTATTCTTCGTTCGCTTTCGCGAAGATGGGAGTCTATGAAGGAGGTTTGAAGCGCTTCAGTGACGCGGGCATGGCGGCTTCCTATATTAGGGAGATGCCCTCGCGCAGAGGGTATTCGCGGGAGCGAAGATCATGAGTAAAGGTATTATCCTGCTTGCTGCCGGCGGAACCGGCGGCCACGTATTTCCGGCCGAGGCATTGGCCCACAAGCTGAAGGAGCGCGGTTATTCCGTGCACCTCGTCACCGACAGCCGCGCTGAACGCTATGCCGGCAAGTTTCCGGCGGATGAGATTCATGTCGTGCCTTCGGCAACGATCGGTTCGAAGAGCCCCATCAAGGTCGCAAAGTCGCTTTGGACGCTGTGGACCGGCATGCGCGCTGCGCGCAAGCTGATCCGCAATATCAAGCCGCTCTGCGTCGTCGGCTTCGGCGGCTATCCGACCATACCGCCGCTGCTTGCCGCCACCCGCATGGGCGTGCCGGCGATGATTCATGAGCAGAACGCCGTGATGGGACGCGCGAACAAGGCGCTTGCCGCGCGCGTTCAGGCGATTGCCGGTGGTTTCCTGGAGAAGAGCGGTGCGTTTCCGGAGAAGACGGTGACGACCGGCAATCCCGTGCGTCCGGCCGTGACCGAAGCGGCCAAGCGGCCCTATGTGCCGTCCGGCCCGGATGATCCTTTCAATCTTGTCGTCTTCGGCGGCAGCCAGGGTGCTCAATACTTCTCCAAGGCTGTGCCGACAGCGATCAGTCTGCTGGAGGAGCCGCTGCGCAAGCGCCTGCGGATTACGCAACAGGTGCGCCCAGAGGATATGGAGACGGTCAATAGCTGCGCCAGGAAGCTGGAGATGGGCGCTGATGTCGCGCCGTTCTTCACCGACATGGCCGAGCGTATCGGTGCTGCCCATCTCGTCCTCTGCCGCTCCGGTGCGTCGACCGTATCGGAACTCGCCGTCATCGGTCGCCCGGCAATTCTGGTGCCTTATCCATACGCGCTTGATCATGATCAGGCAGCCAATGCCGCGGCCCTTGCGGCAACGGGCGGCGTCAAGGTCATTGCACAAGCGGAGCTGACGCCGGAGAAGCTCTCGACGATCCTGCGCGGTGCGATGACGATGCCGGAGAAACTGGCGAAGATGGCGGCTGCGGCCAAACAGGCCGGCAAACCGGATGCAGCGAGCTTGCTCGCCGATATGGTTGAGGCTATTGCCGCAAGACGTTCAATTCAGGAATTCAAGGGGGCGGGCGTATGAAGCTGCCGAAGGCTATCGGCCTCGTACATTTTATCGGTATCGGCGGTATCGGGATGAGCGGCATTGCCGAAGTGCTGCATAATCTCGGCCATCGCGTGCAGGGGTCGGACCAGTCGGAAAGCGCCAACGTGCAGCGGCTGCGCGAAAAGGGCATCGCGGTGCATATCGGTCACAAGGCAGAGAATCTCGGCGACGCGGAAGTCGTGGTGGTTTCCACCGCCATCAAGAAGAGCAATCCGGAACTCGTCGCCGCGCGCGAAAAGCTGCTGCCCGTCGTGCGCCGCGCCGAGATGCTGGCCGAGCTGATGCGCTTCCGCAATGCGATTGCCATCGGCGGTACGCATGGCAAGACGACAACCACCTCGCTTGTCGCGACCCTGCTCGAAGCCGGCGGACTTGACCCGACCGTCATCAACGGCGGCATCATCAACGCCTACGGTACGAATGCCCGTATGGGCGAGGGCGAGTGGATGGTAGTGGAGGCCGATGAATCTGATGGCACCTTCCTGAAGCTGCCTGCCGACGTCGCCGTCGTTACCAATATCGATCCCGAGCATCTGGATCACTACGGCAATTTTGACGCTGTGCGTGCCGCCTTCCGGCAGTTCGTCGAGAATGTGCCGTTCTACGGTTTCGGCGTCATGTGCCTCGATCATCCGGAAGTGCAGTCGCTGGTCGGCCGCATCGAGGACCGCAAGGTCATCACCTATGGCGAAAATCCACAGGCGGATGTGCGCTTCATGAATGTGCGCATCGACGGGACGCGCTCGCTGTTCGATATCCAAATTCGCAGGCGCCGAACGGGGAAGGTCTTCGAGATCAAGGATCTCGTCATGCCGATGCCCGGCCGGCACAATATTTCCAATGCGACTGCGGCAATCGCCGTCGCCAACCGGCTCGGCATCTCCAATGAGGCGATCGCCAGGGGGCTCGCCTCCTTCGGCGGCGTCAAGCGTCGCTTCACGCTCACGGGCGAATGGAACGGGGTGAAGGTCTTCGACGATTACGGCCACCATCCGGTGGAGATCAAGGCCGTGCTTAGGGCGGCGCGCGAAGCCTGCCAGGGCCGCATCATCGCCGTTCACCAGCCGCATCGGTACACGCGGCTGTCGAGCCTGTTCGAGGAGTTCGCCGCCTGCTTCAACGATGCCGACAGCATTTTCCTGGCGCCGGTCTATGCAGCCGGCGAGGACCCGATCGAGGGCGCGGATTCGCAGGCTCTGGTGTCGCGCATCAAAGCAGGTGGCCATCGCGACGCGCGCTATCTGCAGTCGCAGGAGGATCTTGCCCGCATGGTCGCGGAGATTGCACGACCGGGTGATTTTGTGGTTCTCTTGGGGGCTGGGAGCATCACGTATTGGGCAGCTTCATTGCCAAAGGAATTGGAAGGCCTTTCGGGTAAGTCCGCATGAAACAGGTAAATGGGGAAAAGCTTCTGGCGTCGCTCGGCGACAGCGTAAAGGATATTCGCGGCCGGTTGACGCCGGACGCGCCGATGGATCGCGTCACATGGTTTCGCGCCGGCGGGCTGGCGGAGTTGATGTTCCAGCCGCATGACACCGACGATCTGATCGCTTTCCTGAAGGTCCTGCCGGCCGAAGTGCCGTTGACGGTGGTGGGTGTCGGTTCGAACATCCTGGTGCGCGACGGCGGCATTCCTGGCGTCGTCCTGCGCCTTTCGGCCAAGGGCTTCGGCTCGGTCGAGCTTGCCGGTGAGAATCGCATCATGGCTGGCGCCATTTGCCCGGATAAGCATGTTGCCGCCATGGCCATGGACAATGGTATCGGCGGCTTTCATTTCTATTACGGCATTCCCGGCGGCATCGGTGGCGCGGCGCGCATGAATGCCGGCGCCAATGGCTCCGAAACGCGCGATCGGGTCGTCGAGGTGCATGCGGTCGACCGCAAGGGCAAGAAGCATGTGCTGACCAATGCCGAGATGGGCTACACCTATCGCCATTCGACAGCATCGGACGATCTGATCTTCACGCATGTTCTTTTCGAGGGATATCCCGAGGATAAGGCTCAGATCCGGGCCGAAATGGATGCCGTGCGGGCGCATCGCGAGACGGTGCAGCCCATTCGCGAAAAGACCGGTGGTTCGACCTTCAAGAACCCGGAAGGGCATTCCGCCTGGAAGCTCATCGATGAAGCCGGCTGCCGCGGCCTCGTCATCGGCGGCGCGCAGATGTCATCGCTGCATTGCAATTTCATGATCAATATGGGGCAGGCGACTGGCTACGATCTCGAATATCTCGGCGAGCAGGTCCGTCGCGAGGTTTTCGAAAAGTCCGGCATCAAGCTGGAATGGGAAATCAAGCGTCTGGGCTGCTTCATGCCCGGCCGAGAAGTTCGCCCCTTCCAAGGCGTCACTGCGGAGTAGGTTTGCGCTGCAATCGGCTCAAACTTCATAAAATGATTCAACAAAAAGGCCGGGTTTTTACCCGGCCTTTTCAATTCGTTATGGCAAAGTTCTCAGATTTCTTCGTTACCCGAGAGCAGAATGCCGATCAGCGAGAGAATGGCTGCAATCGTGAGATAGTAACCGACATAGGCGAGGCTGTAGTTCGTCGCCAGCCAGGTGGCGATGAAGGGGGCCAGGGAGGCGCCAATGATACCGCCGAGATTGAAGGTCATCGACGCGCCGGTATAGCGTACCGCCGTTGGGAACGGAGCGGCAAGTGCGGCGCCGATCGGCCCGTAGGTGAAGCCCATCAAGGCCAGGCCTATGATCGAGCAAGCGAATGCGCCGGCAAGGCCGGCGGTCAGCAGCGTGGAATAGAACAAACCGAAGATCAGGATGCCGATCGTCGTCAGGATCAGAACCAGCCGGCGTGAATAACGATCCGACAACAGGCCGGAAAGCGGAATCATCAGGCCGAAGAAGACGACGCCGACAAGCTGGACGATCAGGAACTGCTGTTGTGAATAGCCGAGGCCTGCCGGAGTAGCGGTGAGCGGCCTTGTGCCCCAACTCAGCGTGAATGCCGTCATCAAATAGAACAGCACGAAGGTCGCGACAGCGATGATCGTGCCGAGGATGAGGCTGCGGAGATGCGAGCGGAAAATGACCGCAATCGGAACCGAAACGCGCTCCTCCTTTTCGACTGCGCGGCGGAATTCCGGCGTTTCGGTGATTTTCAGGCGAACATAGAGGCCGATCGCCACCAGCGCCAGACTGATGAGGAAAGGAATGCGCCATCCATAACTCAGGAAATCCGCATCCGACATGCTTTCACGCAAGATCAGGAAGAGACCAGCCGACAGAATGAAGCCGATGGGTGCACCAAGTTGCGGAAACATGGCGTACCAAGTGCGCTTGCCCTCCGGCGCGTTTTCGGTGGCAAGCAACACCGCGCCACCCCATTCGCCGCCGAGGCCGAGGCCCTGGCCCAGACGGCAAAGTGCCAGCAGCAGCGGAGCGAAAACGCCGATCGAATCATATCCAGGCAAAAGGCCGATAACGACGGTCGAAAGGCCCATCGTCATGAGCGCTGCAACGAGTGTCGCCTTGCGGCCAACCCTGTCACCGAAATGGCCGAAGATCATCGCACCGATCGGACGGGCAAAGAACGCGATCGAAAACGTTGCGAAGGATTGCAAAGTCGCAGCAGTCGGATCAGCAGCCGGAAAGAATAGCTTCGGGAAGACGATGACCGCCCCCGTTGCATAAACGTAAAAGTCGAAAAATTCGATCGTCGTACCGATAAGGCTCGCGATCAGAACGCGTGCCGGGGAATTCGCAACGACGCTGTTCGATGACGAGGGTGTCGGCGATAAGGGAGATATCGCGTCAGTCATGGTCCTACCAATTTGGATGGTTTAACGTTGCCTTAACGGCAGCGCGTGTCCTTAGCGCAATTTTTGTTCAGCGCAAACGTTTAAGAAGCAAGAAACTGACACCTGCATGCTGATCCTTTGTTGCAATAACTGCTTCGGGAGCGGAGCGATCGCGCGTTTGCCACCCTGACGGGCGTTTGTCCGGGAATGTCTTGACCGGAATCTTTTTCTCGTAAATGTCTTACTTTCGCTCTGGTTGAGAGCGGTGGAGATAAATTCTATGCAGAAAAAATGATTGCGGAATTTTTTGGAACGTTTTGGCTGGTGTTCGGCGGCTGCGGAAGTGCAATCTTTGCGGCAGCTTTTCCAAGCCTCGGCATCGGTTTTCTAGGCGTTGCTTTCGCGTTTGGGTTGACCGTGCTCACCATGGCCTTTGCGGTTGGCGGTGTGTCGGGCGGCCATTTCAATCCGGCGGTTTCGGTCGGTCTCATGGTTGCCGGCCGCTTCCCCGGCTCGCATCTCATTCCTTACATCATCGCCCAGGTCGTCGGCGCTATCGTCGCTGCGGTCGTTCTTTACCTGATCGCAAGCGGCAAGGCTGATTTCCAGCTCGGCGATTTTGCGGCCAATGGTTATGGCGAGCATTCTCCGGGCGGCTACTCGCTTGCATCGGCGCTGGTTGCCGAAATCGTGCTGACGCTATTCTTCCTGATCGTGATTCTCGGTTCGACCAGCAGCAAGGTGCCGGTCGGATTCGCGCCGATCGCTATTGGTCTTGCGCTGACGCTGATCCACCTCATCTCGATCCCGATCACCGATACTTCGGTTAATCCGGCCCGTTCCACCGGCCAGGCTTTGTTCGTTGGTGGCTGGGCGCTGCAGCAGCTCTGGCTGTTCTGGGTGGCCCCGATCATCGGTGGCGCGCTCGGCGGTATCACCTGGATACTGCTCAGCGATCACGACTGATTCCGAGACCCTATAAGCCTTACGAATGCCCGCGGCGGAGACCCCGGCGCGGGCTTATTTGTTTAAAATTTTCTAAAGGTGGATATTCAAATGTAGCAACTCCATGATTCTAATGGCAGAATTCTTCAAGTCGATTTGATTCGTGAAAATTGATCGCCATGACAGCGGTCGGAAGTTAACGAAAGTAAACGCTTCATTAACCTTAATGTTGTTCTAATGAAGCCTACAAGGAGTGGCGAGAATCGCTGCTCAGCGTATCGAGCAAATGTCGATTGCAGATGGTGAATTGGGGGTATTGATGGGTGGCAGGCATGTGGCTGTCCTTTTGGGCGGATTTTCCTCGGAGAGGCCGGTTAGCCTGTCTTCGGGGAAGGCATGCGCTGATGCTCTTGAGGTCGAAGGCTTTCAGGTTACGCGTGTCGATGTGGGGCGCGATGTGTCTGCGCGCCTTGCCGATCTGAAGCCTGATGTCGTTTTCAATGCTCTGCATGGCCCGTTCGGCGAAGACGGCACCATTCAGGGCATCCTTGAATATCTGCAGATCCCTTACACGCATTCCGGCGTGCTGGCCTCGGCGCTCGCCATGGACAAATCGCGCGCCAAGAAGGTGGCTGATGGGGCCGGCATTCCTGTCGCCGATTCGCGAGTGATGAACCGTTTCGCCATTGCCGGCGAGCATCCGATGCGGCCGCCTTATGTGGTGAAGCCAGTGCGTGAGGGTTCGAGCTTTGGTGTGGTGATCGTCAAGGAAGATCAAGCGCATCCGCCGCAGATCATTACCTCTTCCGAGTGGCGCTACGGCGACGAGGTGATGGTCGAGCGTTACGTCTACGGTCGGGAGCTGACATGCGGCGTCATGGGCGATACGGCGCTCGGCGTTACCGAGATCGTGCCGCAGGGGCACAGCTTCTACGACTACGATTCCAAATATGCGGAGGGTGGATCAAAACACGTCATCCCTGCCAGAATTTCACCGAATCTTTACCAAAAGATACAAACATTGGCGTTAAGGGCGCATCAAGCTATCGGCTGCCGTGGCGTCAGTCGATCTGACTTCCGTTATGACGATCGCTTTTCCGAAGAGGGTGAGCTTATCTGGTTGGAAATCAACACCCAACCAGGCATGACGCCTACCTCGCTGGTGCCCGAAATGGCCGCTCACGCCGGCTACTCTTTTGGCGAATTTCTCCGGTGGATGGTGGAGGACGCGTCTTGTTTGCGCTGACGGTCAAAAATATGAGGCGGTCCCGCCACCGTGTTCCGCTCGCGATCGACGATGTCGAAGATGCGTTCGTACTGCCGCGTCCGCTGCGCCGCGCCGTGCGTTTTCTCGTGAGTCTCGGCTCCGGGCGTGTCAATATTCCGGCCCATACGGGTACGGTTTCCGCTCTCGCTCTTTTCGCTGCGACCGGCCTTTACGGCATGTCGATCGGCGGCCACACGCAGGATGTCGCCCAGGCGACGACATCGGCTGCCGGCTTCGCTATCGAAGACGTGAAGGTTTCCGGTAACGATCAGACTTCGGAAATCGAAATCCTGCAGCTTCTCGGTCTCGACGGCACCACTTCGCTGGTGGCGCTCGATGCTGATGCCGCTCGCCAGAAGATCGCAAGTCTGCCCTGGGTGCAGAACGTAGAAGTCCGCAAGGTCTATCCGAAGACGATCGAAGTGAAGCTCACGGAGCGCAAGGCTTATGCCATCTGGCAGCACGGCTCCGAACTCTCGCTGATCCAGAAGGACGGCAGCGTGATCGCGCCGCTTCGCGACAACAAGTTCGCCAAGCTGCCGCTCTTCGTTGGTCGTGATGCCGAAACGGCTGCGGCTTCCATCGATGAAGAATTTGCCAAGTGGCCTGATGTTCGCAGCCATGTGAAGGCATTCGTGCGCGTCGCCGGCCGCCGTTGGGATCTCTATCTCGACAATGGCGTGATCATCAAATTGCCGGAAGACAATATCGACGGCGCGCTCGCTCGTCTCACCAAGCTCGATAAGGATGAGAACCTTCTGCAGCGCGATATCGCTGCCGTCGACCTTCGCCTTGACGATCGTACCGCCATTGAATTGACCCCGGACGCAGCGCTTCGCCGCCAGGCGGCGTTGGATGCAAGAACAAAGGCTTTGAAGAAGGCAGGGCAGGATACATGAGCTTATTCGGTTCGTCCCATTTCGGTCTGCCACGCCTGAAGCCGCTGTCGTCAAAGCGGTCGCACATCGTATCCGTCCTAGACATCGGCTCGACGAAGGTCGTCTGCATGATCGGCCGGCTGACGCCGCGCGAGGAAAGCCAGGTTCTGCCGAACCGCACGCACAATATCGAGATCATCGGCATCGGCCATCAGCGTTCGCGCGGTATCAAGACCGGTGTGATCGCCGATCTCGATGCTCTGGAAAATGTCGTCCGTCTCTCCGTCGACGCCGCCGAGCGCATGGCCGGCCTGACCGTCGACAGCCTGATCGTCAATGTTTCCGCTGGTCGTCTCGGCAGCGATATCTACACTGCCACCATCGATCTGGGCGGCCAAGAGGTCGAAGCAAACGATCTGAAGAAGGTGCTTGCCGCCGCCTGCCAGCAGTCGCTCCGTCAGGAGCGTGCGGTGCTGCATTCGCTGGCAACCGGCTACTCGCTCGACGGCGAACGCGGCATCCGCGATCCCCTGGCGATGTTCGGCGATGCACTGGGTGTCGATATGCATGTGGTCACGGCGGAACGCGCGGCCCTTCGCAATCTCGAACTCTGCATCAACCGGGCGCATCTTTCGGTCGAGGGCATGGTGGCAACGCCCTATGCCAGCGGTCTCGCCGCTCTCGTCGACGACGAAGTCGAACTCGGTTGCGCCGCAATCGACATGGGTGGCGGCACGACGACGATCTCGGTCTTTGCCGAAGGCAAGCTGGTGCATACCGACGCCGTCAGCCTCGGCGGCCATCATGTCACCACCGACCTTGCACGCGGTCTTTCGACCCGCATCGAGGATGCCGAGCGGCTGAAGGTGGTTCATGCCTCGGCGCTCGCGAATTCCTCGGAAGAGCGCGAACTGATTTCCATCCCGCCGATCGGCGAGGATGAGCGCGATCAGCCGACGCAGGTGCCGAAGGCGCTGGTGTCGCGCATCGTCAAGGCACGCATCGAAGAGACGCTGGAGCTTATCCGGGATCGCATTCAGCGCTCCGGTTTCAGCCCGATCGTCGGTAAGCGTGTCGTGCTCACGGGCGGAGCCAGCCAGTTGACCGGCCTGCCGGATGTGGCGCGGCGCATTCTTGCCCGCAATGTCCGCATCGGCCGCCCGATGGGCGTATCCGGCTTGCCGACAGCGGCCAAGGGGCCCGCCTTTTCGACGGCGGTGGGGCTGATGATCTATCCGCAGGTTGCGGACATGGAGACACATGCGGCGGGCAGCGGTCTGCTCTCGTCGCTTGGGGGTAACAACAGCCGTATCGGCCGCGTTGGCCAATGGCTGAAGGAGAGTTTTTGAGTGCCTGATCCCGGATCGCGGCAAGCGCTTTCCGGGCAGGGGTCAGGCAAGTGAAATATAGTGAATTGGCCGGCGTGGCGATGCGGCCATAAAGAGAAGGAACGGGTACCATGACTATCAAGCTGCATAAGCCAGATATCACCGAGCTGAAGCCGCGGATCACCGTGTTCGGTGTCGGTGGTGGTGGCGGCAATGCCGTCAACAACATGATCACGGCAGGCTTGCAGGGCGTCGATTTCGTCGTCGCCAATACGGACGCACAGGCGCTGACGATGACGAAGGCGGAGCGGATCATCCAGCTCGGCGTCAATGTCACTGAAGGCCTCGGCGCAGGTTCGCAGCCGGAAGTCGGCCGCGCGGCTGCTGAAGAATGCATCGACGAGATCATCGATCACCTGAACGGTACCCACATGTGCTTCGTCACTGCCGGCATGGGCGGCGGCACGGGCACGGGTGCTGCGCCGGTCGTCGCACAGGCCGCCCGCAACAAGGGCATCCTGACCGTCGGCGTCGTCACCAAGCCGTTCCATTTCGAAGGTGGCCGCCGCATGCGGCTTGCCGAAATGGGCATCCAGGAACTGCAGAAGTCGGTCGACACGCTGATCGTCATTCCGAACCAGAACCTGTTCCGTATCGCCAACGACAAGACGACCTTCGCGGACGCGTTCTCGATGGCCGACCAGGTTCTCTATTCGGGCGTTGCCTGCATCACCGACCTGATGGTGAAGGAAGGTCTCATCAACCTCGACTTCGCCGACGTCCGTTCGGTCATGCGCGAAATGGGCCGCGCCATGATGGGCACGGGCGAGGCTTCCGGCCAGGGCCGCGCGATGCAGGCTGCTGAAGCCGCCATCGCCAACCCGCTGCTCGACGAAACCTCGATGAAGGGCGCGCAGGGCCTGCTGATCTCGATCACCGGCGGCCGTGACCTCACCCTGTTCGAAGTCGACGAAGCTGCGACCCGCATCCGCGAAGAAGTCGATCCGGATGCCAACATCATCCTCGGCGCCACCTTCGACGAATCGCTGGAAGGCATCATCCGCGTTTCCGTCGTCGCGACCGGCATCGATCGCGCGATGAACGAAGCTGCCGACAAGACCATGGAATTCCGTCCGGTCGCAAAGCCGGCTGTCCGTCCCTCCGCGGCCGTTGCTCCGGCAGCGGCCGCAGCTCAGCCTGCCCATGTCGCGCAGGCACCAAAGGCCGTTGTCGATCCGATCGCGCAGACCATCCGTATGGCGGAAGCCGAAATGGAGCGTGAATTGGAAATCCAGCCTGTCCGCCAGCAGCAGCCGGTCATGCAGCAGCAGCCGGTCGCTCAGGAGGAGAGCTTCCGTCCCCAGAGCCGCATCTTCGCAGCACCCGAGGCACAGCCGGTACGCCAGGCTCCGCTTCAGCAGCAGCCGGCCGCGGTCATGCATCAACAGCCTGTGATGCAGCAGCCGGCCCCCATGCAGATGCAGCAGCCGGTGCGCCAGGAGCCGATCATTCGTCAGGCTCCGGAGCAGGTCCGCATGCCGAAAGTCGAGGATTTCCCTCCGGTCGTTAAGGCCGAGATGGAACATCGTGCTCAGCCGGTTGCCGCTCAGGCTTCCGAAGAGCGCGGTCCGATGGGGCTGCTGAAGCGAATTACCAATTCGCTCGGTCGCCGCGAAGAGGATGCTGCTTTCAACGATATGACGGCTTCGGCTCCGAACGCTGCTTCGCAGCAGCGCCGCCCGCTGTCGCCGGAAGCAAGCCTCTACGCACCGCGTCGTGGCCAGCTCGACGATCAGGGCCGTCAGGTTCCGCAGGCGCGCATGGCAAGCCAGGAAGACGACCAGCTCGAAATCCCGGCTTTCCTGCGCCGGCAATCGAACTGATCCGGTATAGGGCATCCTTTTAATAGGATGCTAACCATGTTTACCGAATCCGGGGCTTGCAGGCCCCGGATTTCTTTATTTTCGGCCTCTCTTTAATTCTAAAATTACCTAGCAAATTCAATCGTCTGGTTTCGTAACAAAGCGAAAGAAACAGTGATTTGGAATGCGGTGCCCGCGCGCGTATTTAGGTAGCAAGCGAGTCAGCGGAATCGCATCCGGCAATCATTGCATGTGGATTTCGCAGAGTAGGTAACAGACTGAACCAGCAATGAGGGCAGGATCCAAAGATGACCGCCCGGTCTGGAACAGATAGACGAAGGCAGAATTTAATATGGCAATCGGATTGCTGGGTTTTCAGACCACCATTGCAAGCCCTGTGACACTTTCAGGTATCGGCGTTCATTCCGGCGCCAATGTGTCGATTACGCTTTATCCAGCCGAGGCCGATACCGGTGTCCTCTTCCAGCGTATGCATGACAATGGCGACGTGACGGAGCTTCGCGCCGTTTCTTCGCAGGTCGGCAACACCGATCTTTGCACTGTTCTCGGCTTTTCGCCGGCGCGTTCCCTCGCGACGGTTGAGCATGTCATGGCGGCGATTTACGCGATCGGCCTGGACAATGTCATTGTCGAAGCCTCCGGTGCGGAAATGCCGATCATGGACGGCAGCGCCTATCCGTTCGTCGAAGCAATCGAGCAGGTCGGTATCGTTTCGCTCGGCGTCAAGCGCCGCTATATTCGCGTCACCAAACCGGTACGAATCGAGGCCGGCGGTTCCTGGTGCGAGTTCCGCCCTTATGACGGCACGCGCTTCGAAGTCGAGATCGACTTCGAATGCCCGCTGATCGGCCGGCAGAGGTGGGAAGGCGATCTGACCGCCAAGACCTTCAAGGCCGAACTGTCGCGCGCGCGCACCTTCGGCTTCATGCGTGATGTCGAGCGTCTATGGGCTTCGGGTCATGCACTCGGCTCTTCTCTGGAAAATTCCGTTGTCATCTCCGACGACAACACGGTGATCAACGTCGAAGGCCTGCGTTATGCCAAGGACGAATTCGTCCGTCACAAGGCACTGGATGCCGTTGGCGATCTGGCGCTGGCCGGCGCGCAGTTCATCGGCTGCTACCGCTCCTATCGCGGCGGCCATCGCATGAATGCCAATGCGCTGAAGGCATTGCTCAGCGATCCCTCGGCTTACGATGTCGTGGAGACTTCCGCACCGCGTCAGCGAGCGCATAGCCGCGAATTCGTTTCCGTGAATGCTCCCGAATTCGCCCCCTGGTCTGCGTGACCTCCAGGAACCCAGGTGGCAAAGTCGCCGCTCCCGAAAGGGGGCGGCTCTTTTTTTGAGGGGAGATTCGCCAGAGGCGCTTTCAAAGCCGGTCAAAGCATAGAGTTGGGCAGGCAGAAAGCGAAATCTCTTGTCAATACAGCGGTTAAAGCCTGTCATCGTGCAGTCTTTGCCACAAAAATGCGTTAATGCATCATCATTGCGTTGCCCTCATGGTGCTTTTGCGGCTAGAAACGCCAGCGAGAGAACGCCGTTTCCGCAACGACGGCTAGTGGGACAGTCATCCGATGGGTTTTGCAGGGTCTGAAAGCATGAAGATTACAACACGGGCTTTGCTCGTATCGCTTCTCCTGGCCGGTACCGGTGCGGTGGTAACGGGTTGTAATACGGACAAGGATATCGACATCACCAAGCTCGCTGTCGAGACGGATCCGCCGGAAACCCTCTACAATCAGGGCCTGGCCAATATCAAGGCCGGCAATATGACGGAAGCCGGCAAGAAGTTCGATGCCATCAACCAGCAGCAGCCCTTCTCCGAATGGGCGCGCAAGGCGCTGGTGATGAGCACCTTCGTCAAATATCGCACCGGCCAATATGACGAGGCCGTCCAGACGGGCAACAGTTACCTCAAGCAGTATCCAGGCTCTGAAGATGCTGATTACGTTCAGTATCTCGTCGGTTCGTCCTATGCCAAGCAGATCGTCGATGTGACGCAGGATCAGCGCGCCGCGCAGCAGACGATCGAGGCGATGACCAAGCTCGTTAGCACCTATCCGAACTCGCAATATGTCAGCGATGCGCAGGCCAAGATTCGTTTTGCCCGCGACCAGCTCGCCGGCAAGGAAATGCAGGTCGGCCGCTACTATCTCGAGCGCAAGGATTACCTTGCTGCCATCGCTCGCTTCCGTATCGTCGTCGAGAAATATCCGACGACCAACCAGATCGAAGAGGCGTTGGCACGCTTGGTCGAAGCCTATTACGCCATGGGCATTGTTGAAGAAGCGCAGACGGCAGCCGCCGTTCTCGGCCATAACTATCCGGACAGCCGCTGGTACGCAGATTCCTATAAGCTTCTGAAGACCAGTGGTGTCGAGCCGCGTGAAAACGAAGGCTCCTGGATTTCGAGAGCGGGCAAGAAACTTCTTCTTGGGACGTGAGATTGAGCGCACATGCTGGTCCAGCTTTCGATCCGCGATATCGTTCTGATCGAGCGGCTGGATCTTGCCTTCGAGACCGGGCTTTCGGTGCTAACCGGCGAGACGGGCGCGGGCAAATCCATTCTGCTTGACAGTCTCTCGCTGGCCCTTGGCGGGCGCGGCGACGGCGATCTCGTGCGTCATGGAGAGGATCGCGGTCAGGTGACGGCGGTCTTCGACGTCGGTATGCAGCATGCCGTCCGCAAGCTTCTACGCGAAAATGGCATCGACGACGACGGGGACCTGATTTTCCGCCGCATCCAGTCCGCTGACGGCCGCACCAAGGCTTTCGTCAACGATCAACCGCTCAGCGTTCAGTTGATGCGCCAGGCGGGGCAGCTTCTTGTCGAAATTCATGGACAGCATGATGACCGCGCCCTGGTCGATACCGATGCGCACCGCATGCTGCTCGACGCCTTCGCGGGCATTGCCGAGGAAACCCAGGCTGTCGGGCGGCTCTACAAGGTCTGGCGCGATACCGAGCGGACGCTGAAGAAGCAGCGGGAGCAGGTGGAGAAGGCTGCGCGCGAAGCCGATTATCTCCGAGCTTCGGTCGAGGAGCTGGAGAAGCTGTCGCCGCAGGATGGTGAAGAGGACGAGCTGGCCGACCGCCGTTCCCGAATGATGAAAGCGGA